>JADFGZ010000250.1 GCA_022567475.1 Acidobacteriota bacterium
CAAACGTCAAATCACCGCCACCGGCATTTCTGAACGTCACATTCTGTCCGGCAGGCGAGGCTTTCCCTTGCTCTCCGACGAACAGCAAGCCCATCAGCGAGGTTTCCGGAACGGAAGCCGCGTCCGCATCCACTACTTGAAGCGTCACCGAAACCTGCTGCGGATCATTGAGGGCTCCCGGAGCGGATATCGGCACCAACGCCTGATACACTCCCGGCGCAAGCCCGGCCCGATTCACAGTGATGAACGAGGTAGGGAGGATTGTAGGGCCGGCAAAGGCTATCCCGGACAAGGAAGAGAAATTCAGCCAGGGAACCGAGTCGACGGCGCTTTGCGGTATCGACCAGGTCAGGTTGTCCACCCCTGTATTCAGCAGACGGAGAATTTGCGCTCCCGGCTCCGCGCCGCCTTGCGACGTCCGAAACACAAAGCTGGACTGGCTCAGTTCCAACCGGGGACCAAACTGACTATGCGCCAATAAGACCGGCACCTCCACCGTCGGGTCGTTGATGACATCCCGCACTATGATTAACGCCAGAGCCGGAATCAATGGGACGGAACCTCTATTCAGCACCAAGTTCACGGTAGAGGGATCGTCTTCTTCGGAAATTCCGGAGGAGGGGTCCACTCCCAGCCGCCAGCTGGAGTCTCCATCCAGCACCTCAACCGATGCAGCCCAGTGCACCGGGTCGTCGCCGATCCCCTCGATTTGCAGGGGCACGCGAAGGGGAAAGCTTCCGTCCAGGGAGGAAATGTTCAGCGACGGAGGAGTCACCTTGATCGTGACAAACCCTTCCTGCTCCACCACGACGGATTGCCCCGCGACGGTCAGTATTGCGCTGCGCGGTCCCCCTCTGTTTTCCGATACGTCGTATTCCACATTCCCGCTGCCAAACCGGGTCGTTTCCCCTACGATGGAGACAAAGCCTGCGCTGCTGCTGACCGACCATTCGCAATCTGCAGGAGCGGCCACCTGGACAACTCCCGTCCCACCTTGAAACGGAAACGGTTCATCGATCGACAAGACCGAGAATGTGCACTCCACGCTGCCGCCGCGCACGAAAAATACCAATCGTCCCCGTATATCGCTGTTTAATCTGCGATGAATTAAGCCGTTACGATTTGAATCGAGAAAAATTCCGTTGATCCGCGAACCCAGGATTTCAAAAGAATCATCCGCCAAACCACTCCCGTTCGAATAACCGGCAGACGCGGATGTGCCGCCGAGGCCTCCACTGCCGCCGCTGGCATCCCCGGTTTCCCATTCAATACGGTCGTAGTTGAACTCAATGTCGAAATCGCCCGGTTCAATGTCCGACCGGTCAATCAGAATGACTTGAAAGCTGTTCAGCTTGTCATCATGAGAGCTGAAGTACCCTACGTTGACGTAATTCACGCCAAAGGCGGGCCGGCCGTTCAGGATGCCTTGCCCAAAGGTTACCTCGTTGCCTATCGGCCCGCGCGTGTCCACATCCGCCCAATACGGGGCAATGATCCTCAGCGGCGAGGCCACTAAACCTTGGGGTGTGAAGGTGCCCAACGACCCCCCAAAAGTGATGTTTCCGTTGTTATTTACGAAAGTTTCACTGAAGGTGACTCCAAAAAAGTTCACGGTGAACCCCATCGGCACCGCACTGGAGGTAGATCCATCGTCATTGCGCGGGACAACGTTTGCCTCAAAAGCAGCGTCGGGGCGAACTGCCTGGGCAGCGCCGTGCTGCGGAGCCCCGAGCAACACCAGGGCGAGTAGCAGGAGAAGAGACCGGGCCGTCTTGTAACCATTCATCCGCGAGTGCAGGTCAGGCAAGAAAGCTCCTCCAGGGGCGATCGCTTGCATCCTTCCCGAACTGATTTGCTTCCATGAATGGAGCAGAAGGTTCCAACGCTTCTGGATTCTCATCGTCCCTGTCCCTCCCACAGTTGCTTTCGCAGTTCGCACACCGGGCCGCTGCCCCTTGTAAAAGAAGCAATGATCTCCAGACTCGACCCTTTCGGCTTCGTCGCCTTTTTAACCGTACCTCGCCAAGCGAAAAACATCACTATGGAATTAGGGTTACTTCAGGTTGTTATCAAACTGGTAACCGGTTCCTTCAAAGAGGATAATTTAACTAACCCCCTTATTTTTAAATACATTAAAACAGCCACCTTGCAAGCATGCAAAATGACCTGACTGTTAGTTATACCAACTCAATCAGTTACATCGTCCGGGTAATAAATTCCTTTACTTTTTGCGACGAGGCAGTAAACTTGCGGTTCTTGCTCTCTCTTTCGCGTCTCCCCTCATTTTTTCATGAACTTACCCTCTTGCAGGTATTATTCCGGCTTGAATAGGAAACGGAAGTTGCCTGCCAAATAGCGTCATCAGATTGCCGAAAACCAAGGGCTATTTTTTTGCAGAGCAGGTTTGCAGGAAGCCTGCAGGGAAACGGAAAAGAAAGCAAGCTACAACAAAGCAGGAAAGCAAGATCGGACGGATGTGATAAAGAGGTGATGAGGTAATGAGGTGATAGAGGTTAGAGCAAGTCAAATAGCATCCGCAGGGATTCTTGCGGCGCAATTCTGAGCGCCAACTGCCCTGGGGTCTCAGTGGACCTTGAGTCTTAAATTGATTACTGCACCGCGATGGTAACAATGGGACTGCTCTGCCCGGCTACGGTGAGGACAACCGGCACGTCGCTGCCGGCCGCCACGCCGTCAGGAACGACCGCGTTGACCTGATACAATCCGCTGAAACCAGGGGCCAGCCCGGAGAATTGCACTTGGGCCGAGACTCCTCCGATGGTCAGCGAAGTGGCATTCACAGTCCGGGCAACAGGAGAAGAGGGTGCGGGCTCGCCCGCCGTCACCGGCTGGTCCACGGCGCCTAAGCCGGCGCACCAGATGATGATCACGTCGCCCGCCTTTGCCGGTGTCGCAGCCTCTGCCAGTACTAATCCATCCGGATGGAACACGAAAACCAACCCCTGCCCGCTGCCTGACTGATTTTGCGTGAAGATCGCCGGTTGCGCTGGAGCCACAGACACCGGTTCCGGAACCGTGAAGCTGGTTCCCCGCTGCACGACAAGCTGGTGCTCTGTGTTCGTCTCAATATCATAAGGAACCATTGCGTTGATCTGGCCTCCGCTGGCAAACAACAGCGGGAGTTGCTGCCCTCCCAGAATCACCGTTGTGCCCGCCAGTTGCCTGCTCAAAGGAAGCGCTTCCGCTGCACCGACCCCTTCAGCCATCTCGACCCCGAAGATCGAGATGAGGCTGCCAGGCGCCGCAGGCGACTGCTGGGCGAAGCTGGCCGCACTCACTACGGCTCCGGCTCCTACCTGGGGGATGTTGGGATTTGCTTGCAGCCCGCCTACAATCTGGGCCGTTCCTTGCACCATTGAGCCTGGAATCGCAGCCGTAACCATGATGTTCACCTGAGCGTTCCCGACGTTGCGGGCCTGCCAAGTCCCGCTCCAGCGTCCATCTGCAAGCGAATCCAGCGCCAGTGGCGGGTCTCCGTTGGAAAACGTCACCACCACGGACCCGGCTGTCAGCAATTGGCCGCAGTCATCCACCACAAGAGTTTCGATGGGGGTCGGCCAAGCTGCGGAGACGTTGAACTGGTTGCCCAGCAATGTGAACACCGGGATCAACTCCGTGGGATTACAGCCGCCATTTCGCGCGATGGGCAGCGCCCGTTGGGGCGTCAATTCGCCGGGGACCAGCACCAGAATCAGATCCACCGTCCGAACCGTGCCGTCGCTGACCGCAATGGTCAGCACGCCTCTCCGAACCCCCGACGAGAGACCTCCGGTGCCGGGTTGCACGGTAATTTGGGCTGTCTGGTTCGGCCCCACCGTTCCGGAGGCAGGAAAGTGCGTGAACCAATTGGAGGTGTCTGCGGTGACGCCTCCCGACAAAAAGGTTTTAGAATTACTGCTTACATTTGAAATCAATATCGACTGCAGGGCGGGCGCAGCACCTCCGGCTGTCCCGATAAAAACCAGTCCCGTCGGGAGGACCACCGGCCCCGGGTCGCTGCCTCCGGGCAGCACACGGAGGACAATGGACACAATCTGCGGAGAGTTCACTGCCGTCGGAGCGGAAACACTCAATTGGCCATAGTATTGGCCTGCTTCCAGCCCTGCTGGATTGATACTGACATTGACCCGCGGAACAACCGCTGTGCCAGCCTCGGTGGAGCCGCTAGTGGGGGTCACCCTCAGCCAGCCAGGCACGCCCGAAAGCGTCGAAGTGCTCACCGACCAGTCCATCACTCCTTGCCCGGTGTTCTGGACAGCGATGCTTTGCGAGGGTGGCGCGCCTCCGCCGGCAATAGCCGTAAAGGTCAAACCCCGCTGAGAGAGCCGGATCGCTTGCGGGATGGCGCTTACCGCTATCTTCACGGGTACAGTGACGGTCTGGTTGGTGGCCGGACTGAAGACCGTGACGAGACCTGAGTAAGTCCCTGCAGCCAGCCCGCCGGGGTCAAGCACTGCGGCCACAGAGGCGGGCCTGGCCAGCGTGGCTGTGCCACTCGCGGGCTCAACCGACAGCCAGGGAATACGAGACGCTGTAGAAGCAGAGACCTGAAAATCCAATAACCCGTCGCCCAGGTTGAAAACCGTGATCTGCTCTCTCCTGGCTTCGCCACCTAGCGAAAACGAATCGCTGATGCCCCTCGGCCTCACGGCCAGTTGCGCCGACTCTGATATCTCCACCGTCAAGGTGACCGGCACAGTTCGCGAAGAAGGGCTGGCGTTGGGAACCGTTACCGCCACCTTGCCCTCGTAGCTGCCTGGAGGCAGCCCCTCCGGGTTCACCTTCACCGACAGGCTGGCGGGCGCTGTGCCATTCGCCGGATGGATAGACAACCATCGGGCGCCGTCTTTGGTGAAGGCCCCGGCGGTAAATTCCAATCCCTCGACGTTGGTGTAGATATCAATGCGCTGGCTTTCCGGCCTCGCCCCACCCTCGCGGAAGCTAAAGCTCAGCGATGAGGGACGGAGCAGAAACAGCGGTTCGGTGCCGGATTGCTCCACGATAAAGGTCTGCCCGGCGATCACGAGCTTTCCTCTGCGGCTGCTCGTGGAATTATTCGCCGCTACGGTATAGACCACCGTGCCGCTTCCCGTTCCGGTCCGACCTGAGGAAACACTGAGGAAAAACGCTTCGCTGGCAGCCTCCCAGGCACAGCCATCGGCAGTGATGACACCCACTCTTCCGATGTTCTCGCTCGCCGAAAACACCTGGCTCGTGTGAGAAAGCGAGAAAACACATGCTGAGCGATCAATGACAATCTCAAACTGCCCCTGGACGGAATCCAAACGCAAAACCGAGTCCGCCATCTTCACGAGGAAGCGGAAGGTTCCAGCCGAGGTGGGCGCGCCGCTGATGACACCGGAAGCGTCCAATTGCAGGCCGGGCGGCAGCGCACCGTCCACGAACTGCCAAACATAGTTCCCAGACCCCCCGGCAGCGGTCAACTGCAAGAAATAGGGAACGCGCACCACGCCGTTCGGCAAAGCAGCGCCTGTTGTGATGCGCAGCTCCGGGGAGGCGATCTGAAGGAAAAAGGTTTTGGTTGCAGACGCCAGGTCGGCATCCGTTACACGCACCGCGAACTTGAATTCGCCCTCTGCTGCGGGAGTCCCGGCAAGCTCGCCGCTAGCGGCGTCAAGCGCCAAGCCCCTCGGCAGCGAACCCTCCGTTACAGCCCATCTGTATGGTGGCGTCCCTCCCTCGGCCACTAACGCTTGCTGGTATGCCGCCTGGAGAATTCCGATCGGAAGCAGCGCCTCGCTGGTGATCGCCAGGGCAGCCGCCCTGCTCCCGCTGCTTGCGAACTCAATGAAAAAGGTCCCCTCCACCTGCTCGGAACCGGAAGCAACCTGAACGAGGAATTTGAAGAGCCCGGCTTCGAGGGGCGTTCCGAGGATGACTCCGGTGGCCTCGTCAAACCTCAGCCCCGGCGGCATCTCACTCAGCTGCAACCATTCGTAAGTTCCCGTGCCGCCCGTGGCAATGAGCGCCTCCGAATAGCTGACCCCAACCGTCCCGCCGGGCAGCGTAGAGTCGTTTGTGATGAGGAGCGGCGAAGTGACGGTAATGGAGAGGGCCTTGCTTGCGGTCGCCCTCTGGCTATCGACAACCTGAACCGTGAACCGGTAGACGTCCGGCGTGGTGGGAATACCGCCGATCTTGCCGGTGCTGGAGTCGAGAACCAAACTCGGCGGCAACGAACCTTCCGTTACTGTCCAACTGTAGGGAGGCGCACCACCGGTAGCCCTTAACGTCTGCGAGTAGGCCGTTCCCACAGTCCCATTTGGGAGCAACGACGTGCTAACCGCAAGCGGTGCTGACAGGATCGAAATTGATAAATTCCGGGAGTCAGTCGCCCGAGCATCATCCTGGACCAGGACAGTAAAAGAAAATGTCCCTGTCCTCGTGGGGGTTCCGGAGATTACCCCCCTGGAGTTAAGAGTTAATCCTGGGGGAAGGGACCCTTCAAAGTCCCAACTGAAGGAGCCCGTACCTCCCGTAGCCTGGAGTGTTTCAGAATAAGGCGTTCCCACAGTCCCCTCTGGAAGCGGCGAGGAGGTGGTAACCGTTAGGG
>JADFGZ010000251.1 GCA_022567475.1 Acidobacteriota bacterium
TTTAAAAGAGAAAGAAATCAGTTTACAAAGATTTTTGTAGCCAATCTCATTCTGAACAATCAAAAGAAGATGGTAATACCTATTTTTTACCGATTTAACGGCGACATCTTCT
This sequence comes from Acidobacteriota bacterium, assembly GCA_022567475.1. GTDB lineage: Bacteria > Acidobacteriota > Terriglobia > 2-12-FULL-54-10 > 2-12-FULL-54-10 > JADFGZ01. Next base: position 113 of record JADFGZ010000251.1, read on the forward strand.
GTGCAGTATGCTTCCATACCAAGGATCGGTTTGATGCCAGCCTTTTTACATTGTTGGAAAAATTTTACGGCACCAAAAATATTGCCATGATCAGAAATACCCAACGTTTTTAGGCGGTGTTCTTTGCCAAACTGTACCAATTTTTTGATCGTAATGGCGCCATCTAAAAGTGAATAATCAGTATGCAAATGTAAGTGCGTAAAATGTTTGTTCATTACACGATGTTTTGTGTTTGCTCGCGAGATTTTTCTAATTCAACTTTGATGTTAATGGCGAGTGAGGTAATGCCAGCGTCAGAGCATTTTGACGAAAGAGTATTAATTTCTCGTGCAAGCTCTTGCAAGGTAAAGTCGAGTCTTTTTCCTTTTTCTGTTGTTTGGGATGACCCCAGCCCTCCCGGTTGCCCAGGGCCAGGAGCCGGGCGTGCTGGTGATTGAAGGGGGAACGCTGATCGACGGGAATGGGGGAACGCCCGTTCCGGATGCGCTGGTCATTATCCGGGGCAATCGGATTGAGACCGTCTCCCGCAAGGGGCAAGTCCGCTACCCGGATGGCGCGCAGGTGCTGCAAGCCGACGGCAAGTTCATCCTGCCGGGATTGTCGGATGCCCACGTTCACTACCAATGGTGGATGCCGGAAATCATGCTCGCTTACGGCGTGACGTCCATCTTTGATATCGGCGGTTCCGGGCCGTGGGGCCTGGCGCAGCGGGAGGCGATTGCGCGGGGCAGGATTCCCGGCCCCAGGATGTTTATGACGCTCGAAAGTTTGCTGGCCCCGTGGCGGCAGGGTTTGCGGGTGGCCGGGGCCGAAGGCTCGTTCACGGTGGAGAGAGCCCGGCAGGCGGTCAGGCGCAACGTGCAAGCCGGGGCCAATCTGGTGAATATCCGGAGGGGACTTTCGCTGGAGGTCTTTCAGGCAGCCGTAGAGGAAGCCCACAAAGCCGGCTTGCCGGTGGTGGCTCAGCCGATTGGGCCGGAGGTTTACGGGCGGGAAGCCGTATTGGCCGGAGCCGACATCCTGGAACATGCGGCGGGAATCAACGTCTCCATCGCCAAGGACCCTGCGAAGTGGAAGCTGTGGGGAGAGGATGAAGCGCACTCGCTCGACCCGACTCCGTTTGCGGATATGGACGAGCAGAAAGCGGAGGAAATGATCCGGCTGCTCGTGGAGCGAAACGTCTATCTGGAACCGGACTTGGTTGCGGAAGGCCGGGGTCTGCACCGGAGAAACAGGGAGTTCGAGTTGGAGGATTACAGGGTCCACAGCGATCCCCGGCTCCGCTACATTCCCGAAAACCGAACACAAAAGGAACTGGGAGTTTACCGCGAGCTGGACGGCCTGGACCCGGCGGCGATGGAGCTGCGGCTGAAGGGTTATCAGAACATGATGCGATTCATCCGGCAGTACGCGCAGGCGGGCGGCAAGGTGCTGGCAGGGGACGACACTTCTAGTTGGGCGACGCCGGGGACGGGCGTCCATCATGAGTTGCAAATCTTGGTGGAGGATGCCGGACTCACGCCGATGCAGGCGATTCTTTCCGCCACCCGAAACAACGCGGAGGCTTTCCGCGTGCTGGATCAGGTCGGCACCATCGAGGCCGGCAAGTTCGCGGATTTGCTGGTTGTCTCCGCCGATCCTTTGGAGAACATCCGCAATCTGCAAAAGATTGAGTGGGTCATTCAGAATGGCAAGGTGGTGGATCGCTCCTTCCATCCATGGTTCCACAACCCCTTGCGCAAAGTCTACGGGACATCCTCCGGGAGCATGGTGGAAGGAAGGGCTTGGGTGGCAGCTTTGAAGCAGGCCACGGAGGCTGGAATCAGAAGCCGCAGCGGCCTGACCGACAGCACCCACGCCTTCGGGCAGCCCTGTCCGGGGATCGAGTCCATCTCTCCCATATTGGTGACGGCGGGGGACCCGACCCTGACGCTCACCATCCAGGGAGTGAACTTCACCGGCAAATCACAGGTCTATTTCGATAACCAGCCCCTGGCGACGCAACGGGTAAGCGAGACGGAGTTGAAGGCCACGATTGATGCCAGCCTGATCGCGCACCCGGAGACCTTTGCCATCACGGTGAAAAATCCAGGGCTGATGGCGCAACCGCAATGGGGAGGGACCTCCAACAGAGCGCACCTTCTGGTCAATTTCAGATATTAGACCATCCTTCTTATTGAGGTAACTCACGCCGCCTTGTTATTCCGAGCCCCTTCGCTGTCATCCTGCGGAGCCCTGCGGCAATCCCTCGGCTTTTCCCTCGACTTCGCTCGGGACATGGCTCGGGACATGGCTCAGGCAGGCTCCCGGAATGAATAACAAGGCTTCATTATTCACGCTCCATAGAGTACGATATCTCACCATCTGACTGGCGGGTTTGCTGTTTCGCTGACGTTTGAATCGAGAGATCAAAGGGCGTGCGTTCGGGAAGAGTTGAAGCGTGCCTGATGAGCAGTCAATAAAAGAGTAAAATCATAAGGAGAATATCCGATGAAAAATGCTGTATTGCTGGCCGCATGCTTCCTTTTCTTGGCCGTTACGGTTTCGGCTCAAAATAAGGCCGAGTATCAGAACTGGATGCAGACCATTAGAGCCGCGGGCCGCAGTCTCAACGAGAATCTGGAAGCCAAGTCCGGCGATGCTGCCGCAGCGGACGCCAAGAAGCTGCAAGAGGTTTTCAGCCAGGTTCTTGCCTTCTGGGCAAAAAACAACATCAGCGATGCCATGAAGTTTGCCATGGACGCCCAGTCTGGCTTCCAGGAAGTTGCCGAACTCGCCTCGGCGGGCAAGTTCGATGAAGCTACTGAGGCTGTGGGGAAGGCGCGGACCTGCGGGGGCTGCCACAGCGCGCACCGGGAGAGGGCTGAGGACGGCTCTTATGTGATGAAGTACTGATGTCTCTTGGCTGAGCTTGGCTTATATGTAGGATATTCCCGGACGCCCCCGATATCGGCTTTCTCCAGTAGATGCCTGCTGGCGTTCCGCTGACGGCTGTGTTCGTTCCCGCCGCCTTTTTACCGGTGACGCTTCAGCGCCTCGGGGTTGCTCCAGGCGGCGAAGCGTCGCATATGCTCGCCCCATGAGAAACTTTAAGACCCTCTGCCGGTGAGACACCTGTGAGACAATAGAAAAATATGCAAGATCGCCGAGTGATCCGAATCCAGTGGTTTGTTGCGGCTGTTGTGCTCCTGCTGTCGTTTTTCATTCCGTCAGCAGGGGTGTCACAGCAAGCCCGTATGACCCAGCCTGGCCAGTTGACAACGCTGAACGGGATGGCCACAAACGCAGAGGGTGAGCCCCTTTCCGGGACGACGGTCGTTGCCAGAAACCTGGCGACCGGACAGACCCAGTCAGATCAAAGCAACGCACAAGGCGGCTTTGAAATCCGGCTGCTCTCTCCCGGCGCTTACTCGGTGCAAGCTTCGCGCGCCGGTTTTGTGACTCAGGCTCGGGAAAGTTTGGACTTGAGCGCAGGTCAATTGCTCACCCTTCTATTTGCCCTGGAACCGGAAGCCCCCGAAACTGCCGAACAAGAGCAGGCGGAAGAAGAGCAAAATGAGGCGGCCCCTGCAAGCACGGCGGAAGCGTCTTCCTCGGAAGAGCCTGCAAACATAATCAATGAAGACCAACTGCTGGGTCTTCCGCTGAACGGCCGCAGCTACAGCCAACTGGCCACCTTGCAGGCTGGCGTCAGCGATTCCGCTTCCAGTTCCGCCTCCCGGGGAGTAGGCGGCGGCAGCTTGTCGGTTTCCGGCAGCCGCGCCACCTCCAACCACTTCCTGCTCGACGGAACCAGCATCATGAATGCGGGAAATCAAGTTCCCCGAAGCGCCGCCGGGGTGCAACTGGGTTCCGACACGGTTTTCCAGGTGCAGGTGCTCAGCGTCGGCTATGGACCCGAATATGGCCGCAGCAGCGGAGGGGTTTTGAATTCGATCACCCGCTCCGGAACCAGCGAATTTCACGGCACCCTGTTTGAGTTTTTCCGCAACAGCAAGATGGATGCCCGCAACTTTTTTGACCGCGATTCCGAGCCGCCTCCCTTTAAGCGAAACCAGTTCGGATTTACCCTGACGGGCCCGTTAAAGAAAGACCGGGCTTTTTTCTTGTTCAGCTATGAAGGACTGCGCGACCGTCTGACCGAAACCAATGTGAGCTTCTTCCCTGACGAAGAGGCCCGGAGCGGCTTTCCGGACTCCTCCGGCGCTCCCACCGTCCCCATTGCGCCCAGCGTGCAGCCCTACCTGGAGCTGTTCCCCGTGCCGAACGATATCGGGCTGGGACGCGGCGTGGGACGCAACGTGGCTTCCCAATTTCTGCCGGTGCGCGAAAACTTTTTTACCTTTCGCGTGGACCAGAAAATTTCGGACAAGGACAGCTTCTTCGCCCGCTACACCTTTGACGACGCCACCGGCGAGGAGTCGCAAGGCACACACTTGTTCCAGACCGTCAAAGAGACCCGCCAGCAATATCTCACGGTGGTGGGAACCCACATCGTGAATCTGCAGGCTCTGGCGACGTTCCGCTTTGGTTATACGCGAGCGATTGCCTCTTCCACCACGCGTTCCCTCATCGACATCCCTTCCTCGCTGTTGTTTTTCCCCGAGGCCCCCCAGTTAGGGCAAATAATGATTCCGGGGCTCAGTGTTTTCGGCCCCAACGGGACTATCCCCCGGGCCGATAACATGGACTCTTTTCAGTTCGGCAGCCAGATGATTGTGCAGCGCGGCCCCCATGCGTTGAAGTTTGGAGTGGACCTGCATCGCTACCGATGGGACATCTTCAGCGACTGGATGAAAGGCGGGCAGTGGACGTTTAACAGCCTGGAAGGTTTTCTGCAAGCCGGTCCGGTGGGAACGGGCCTGAGCGTCACTTTGCCCGGCTCCGATAACCGCCGCGCTTTTCGGCAGAACCTGATCGCTTTCTATGGGCAGGATGAATTCCGCCTGCATCCGCGGCTTCAGCTGAACATGGGCCTTCGCTATGAGTTTGTTTCCAAAATCAATGATCTTTTAGAGAAGACCGTGTTTCTGAGGGACGTGGTGCGGGGCACGGAGGTGGAGTACGGGGATTTCTTTGAGGGCAATCCTTCCCTTCTGAATTTCGCGCCCCGGCTGGGCCTGACCTGGACTCCCTGGGAGGGCCGGGAGACGGTGGTGAGAAGCGGCATCGGCATCTACTACGACCCCATCTTGGGATACGTGGCCAATTCGCGAAGAAGTTCGGCTCCGTATTACAGCATGGCGGTCAGCCCCAACCTGGACACCTCGGCATTTTTCCCCAACGCGCTGGAGGGTCCCGAAGTTCCCTTCCTGGTCCAGGTCATGGATCATCAGGACATGAGCTCGGGGATGGTGTTCCGTTACCACGTCACGCTGCAGCAGCCGCTGCCGGGAGGCTGGCGCACGCAGGTTGCCTACGTCGGTTCCCGAGGCAACCACCTGTTGCGCCGTTTCGAGGCGAACCAGTATCCGGTTCCCGTTGTTCAGCAGGACGGGTCGCTGCGGTTCCCGAAGGACGGGGGACCGATCAATCCGGCCTTTGGTTCGATTACCGTCATCAACACGGACGCGCAGTCGTTTTACAACGCGCTACAGGTTTCCGCCAACAAGGCTCTCAGCTCCGGCCTTTCCCTGCAGGCCAGCTATACGTTCAGCAAATCGGTGGATGATTCTTCCGTCGGACACCAAACCAACACCGGCCAGTATCCCCCGAGGCGGACGCTCGACCGCAGCTTGTCGAACTTCGATATCCGGCATCGCCTCGTGTTCAGCTACTTCTACAACATTCCCTTCGGGAGCGGGCAGCGCTGGGGGAATTCCGGCCCCCTTTCCAAGCTCTTGGGCGGCTGGCGGCTGGGCGGGATTATGAACTTCCGTAAAGGGACCCCCTTCTCCGTCGAGTCCAAAGCCCGCGCCGAAGGCTACCTGTTTGCAGCCAACAGGCCGAATCTGGCCGGCGGCGCGAGCAACAATCCGGTGGAGGGTGTTTCGGCTGGTTGCGGCCGCATCAGCGCAGGCCAAACCCTGGGCACCCCGGAGCTGTATTTCGATCCCTGCGCTTTTTCAGCGCCTCCGCCGGGAACCCTCGGCAATGCGGGACGCAACACGCTGATCGCTCCGAGCGTCTTCAACATGGATGTATCGCTCCAGAGGGAATTTTTTCTCGACTCCAAACGGCGGCTGCAACTCCGAGCTGACCTGTTCAACCTTCCCAACCATCCCAACTTTACCAGCCCCTCGCCGGTCGTTTTCTCGGGCCGGTCCGGTGGGCGAACCAGCACGGCGGGGCGGATTTCCAGGACGGCGACCACTTCACGCCAGATTCAGTTCGCCTTGCGCTTCTCTTTTTAGCGAATCCTCTTTTAGCGAATCCGCGGCCAACCGGAGCGTGATCTCATGGTTTTGTGCCAGGAGGGAACGGCTTTTCTCAGTCTCCGGCGGTTTCCCGGGGATGGGGGAAAATC
>JADFGZ010000252.1 GCA_022567475.1 Acidobacteriota bacterium
GGGCAAATTTTTGTGCCAGCCTCAGTGAGAGAGTTTACATTACCGAGGGGCCCCTCAAAGTGGATTCTCTCTTTCCACTCGGTACAAAAAATCCAGGACCCTTCAAGCATGGTGAAGAAAGATTCCGGTTCCACAAAGTTATGCAACAGCTTCTAACATGGTGAGTGGCCCAACGGGAGTGGCCCAACAATTGGCGGGGGTCTGCCATGAGCGTGATCGCTCACAAAGAAGGATACAACGCTATCACCCTATTTGATCCCGACTGCCTTCCTTCCGTCGTCCTTTACTCTCCAACGGTTTTACCCTGTATTTTCAGAGAGGTCAGGGATGGGTGCATGGCACGCCATAGTGGATGCTAGTGTTGCTACGGGCTGCCTCTGGTCATTGTCGTGATCATCGTCTGATCATTGTCTGATAAAGAAGCCTCACAAAACCATCCGGGGCTAAACGGCCTTTCCGTCTCTCGTCGAATTCCGCCGTCGGCTTGGAAGCGATGATCTGTTCCATAGTCTTCCCCGCCCGGATTCCGCTGAGGATTCGATCCCGGACCACGACAAACATGTCGCGCTGCTCCTGGAGGTCTTTCACGCTGATAGCCGTCCCGATGTGGCCTGGGATAATTTTTGTGTCCTGGTTCGCGATTTGCAGAATGTGGTCTGCGGCGGCAATCATTCCGTCGACCGAGCCGTTTCCGGTGTCAATGCGCGGATAGCGTATCGACGAGGGGAGGTCCCCTACGTGGATGACGTTGGCCCGCCGAAAGTAAACCACCGAATCGCCGTCCGTGTGGGCCGGCGGGGGGTGATATACATAAATTTCCTCCCCGTTGAAATGCAAGGTGATGCTGTCGCTGTAAGTCAGGACCGGGAGGGCTTGTTTCGGAGCGGGAGGCGTTGCCCGTGCAGGATTACCGGGACTGGGATCACCGGCGCTCAACCGCTCCCTTAAATTCTCATGGGCAATAATCACGGCGCCCGCCTTTGCCATCGCTTCATTGCCCTCGACGTGATCCGTATGGTGGTGCGTATTGATCAGGTAACGAATCGGCTGCTGGCTGATCTTTCTGATGGCCGCCATAATTTTCCGGTGCAGCGGAGCATACTGGGCGTCCACCAGCAAGATGCCGTCGCTTCCGACGGAAACGCCGATATTTCCTCCCTCGCCCACCAGCACGTAGAGTCCGTCCGCGACCTGAACTGTTTGTATCTCGATCTTGTCAGCATCGATGACGCGTTGCGCCTGAGCGACCCACACCAGACAGGTCAGGATCAACGCCAGCCGCCCTGCCAGAAGCTTTCCTCCGCCGACTGTCATAAAGCACTCCTCCTTCCGCTCGAAATGAATTGGAGTTTCCCCGCTATCCTGAATTGCTGGCGAGCATCTCCCACACTGCCTTCCGCAGCCGGGACAGCAGATCGGTTCTGATTCAAAAACGCTAAGCGCCGAGCGTTAACACCTCAAATTTGTGGTTGCCGATTCGGCGGGCGCCCGTGTCGGTGATCACCACTCCGTCGCCAAACCGCGCGACGGCGTTGGCATTCGGCATGGGAATTGTCGGCTTGACGGTATGGAAGACCCAACCCGGTTCGAGGACCAGTTCCATGCCCTCTCTTCGGTTCGGTCCGGAACGCGCGCCGGACCCCAGATGATAGATGACGGTGGTGCCTGGCTCCGTCAGTCCCTTCTTTGCCAGCAGGTTTACGTAGAAGTTATTTAACTCCCGGAGACTCTTGCCTGGGGCCATGAAGTCCAGCAAGCGGTCATAGACTTCGATACAGTAGGGGGCTGCCGAATTCCACTCCGGGGGAACGGGAGTGCCGATGGCGGCGCCGAAGTTCACCTGCATGTTATATCCCCGGACCCTGCCCGTAATTTCCTGGTCCATGACCGTTCCGGCACGCAGAACTTCACTGTTCGGACCGGTGGCACGGGTATCTCCGACCGAGAGGGCAACGGCCCCTAGCTCCCCGGAAGCCACTGCCAAAGTTTGGAAGATCTTTAGCCATACCTCCGTAAAGGAAACTCCGGGGCGGACGGTGTCCAGCAGCGTCGCCACGCCTTTCCAGGCAACTTCATTCGCCTTTTCCATCACCGCGATTTCTTCCGGGCCCCGCACCAGATGCGCTTTCATCAGCACGTCTACACCCGACTCGAATTGAGCATGGGGAAACGCTTTGGTGATGCGGTCCAGAGTGGTGTAGCTTACGCCACCCTCTTCATCCCGGTAGACACCGACCAGATTTCCGATCCCAATGCGCGCTCGAGACATGCCCCTGTCACGCAAAGCGTCAATGACCGCGGGTGACCAATGGCCGGCCACCGCATTGCCGCTGACCGATCCTGGAGGGCGTCCGTCGGGGCGGAGTTCGATCCCGAGACCGCTGGGACCTCCCCTGCGCCTGCCGCCGATAGCAATAGGCGATCCCTCATAGGGAAAGACCACCCATCCGGCCCCTGTTCCGGTCAGATACGTCACATCGTGTGGCTCGTCGGGCTGTGCTTCGTGTCCCGCCGGAACAATCAGGCAATCCAGTTGGGCCTCTTTCATCAGGTTGCGGACCCGCTGCCAGCGGCGCAGGAATTCGTTGCGAGAGAATTCTTTCGGCAGGGATGCGGAAGCCGGTGTGGACTGTCCCGGCTGCTGACTGTAGCCGAAGGTGGGAAGCAAACTCGCCCCCACGGAGGCGGCGATCCCCACCGAGGCGCCACGAAGTAAATCCCTGCGTGATATTCCCTGATCGGATGTGGGCCGAGATGATGGATTTGTCATTTTGCTGATTCCTCCCAGGTCTGAATTGCTTGCTTGTTAAACGCTCTGTTCAACGCTCTGTTCAACCGAAATTCCCGCTTCAATATGGGACAAACTATACGCAGGCAACTCCTACGCGTCAAGCTTTTCCAAGTTGTCTCTCTTCCCGGATACGGGGCTCGCTTTGGCCACTTCCGCCGGCCATTTGCCCACAAGTTTTCCGTTTCTCCGTCTCGCCAACGGTGTCCTTCGCACTCGAAATCCATTGACGAAGCTTGGGAAAAAATGTATACGCAATCTTGGCAATGCGCGAAAAGATTCGCACCAACGGCGGGAAAGAACGCTAGATTGCGGAGGCGTCGCGGAGGCGAAGCCCGTGTGAGCGCGCTCCGGAGCGTGGCGCAGGCCCCCTGTCTAAGCGAAAGGAAAAAGGAAAGCGGAATGTCCCTGTTCAGTCTCTGCCATGCAATCGAACTGTGGCCGTTTTCTCAAGCGTTTGCTGTAGATATATTTTGGATTCCGGCCGTCGAGACCACCCATCTGGTCTCTCTGGCCTTGCTAGTCGGGAGTATCACAACCTTCGACGCGCGTCTTCTGGGTCTGGGAATGCGCCACGTTTCTGTTTCGCGGCTAGGGAAACGGCTGCTGCCCTGGACATGGGCCGCCTTCAGCCTGAACCTCGCAACCGGGGCGCTTCTGTTTACCAAGACAGCGGAGAGTTTGTATTGTTTCAATTCGGCGTTTCGCATCAAGATGCTGCTGATTCTTCTGGCGGGCGTGAATATGGCGGTGTTCCACATCACGGTCTATCGTAGCGTATCGAAGTGGGATAATAGCCATCCCACGCCGCTGCAGGCCAAGCTGGCGGGCAGTTTTTCGATACTGCTGTGGCTGTGCGTTGTGATCGCGGCACGATGGATCCCGTTCGTTTAAAGCTGAATCTAGACTAATGCGTTGCTCCCAGATGCCTGTTGTGAGGCATGCTCCTGCTGGTTATGCCCGGCAAGCCAGGCGCTGGAGGCGGCTGAGAGGTTGCTGTTGCTTGAGTTCTGCGAGTGGCTCTACGAACTGCGGGTGAGTCAAACGGTGCGCGAGTCGACCTGGGTGTTTCCCACTCTCGACGCGATACATATCTATTCCATGGCCATTTTCGTCATGGTGATGGCGGCAGTGGATCTGCGACTGCTGGGTTTTAGGATTGAGCAACAGCCGCGCCAGCCTCTTTCCCACTTTACGAGGCGGGTTCTGCGCTGGGGATGGGTTGCTTTCGGTGTGCACGCGCTATCCGGGACACTCCTGTTCGCGGCAGGAGCCGTGGACTATTACGTCAATCCAGCTTTTCGAATCAAGATACTGCTGGTCCTTTTGGGGGTGGCTTATCATTGGGTAGTCCTTCCCGTGGTTGCCAAGCGGGAGGAGGCCTCTCCCATGCCTATTGGAAGCAAACTGGCGGGTGGTTTTGGGCTGCTTCTATGGGTTGGCGTGATTGCCGCAGCACGATGGATCGCGTATGTGTAGCTGTTCAGACTTATTTTCTATGCGGTCTTTAATCGTTACAACCCGCAATGGAACAACCGCACACTCCGTCTCTTTACACACGCAGCTTGACATCACCCCATACGATCCGGCCTTGACTCGATCTAGAGGCCACCGTATAATCCCGTGCCAAAGCAGCACTGCGGAGCGCTCCGGCGAAGCCCCTTTGAGTCCGCCACGGGTGATGCCAGCAGACCAGCCGATGGAAGCAAAAAGGGAGGTCTAGGCGAATGCAAGATTTCTTGGTGAATTTCGGCAATTGGCTCCAGAACACTGCGGTGGGCCTTTGGGTCAGCGGCACGATTTGGGGATATCCGTACGTCCAGCTTACCCATTTTTTCGGTTTGTCCTTATGGGTCGGAACGATTGTTATAGTTGATTTGCGCCTTCTTGGCCTTGTCGGGGGGCGTCAAACTGCCAGCCAACTAGCAGAGCAACTTTCGCCATTAAAGTGGGCTGGTTTGGGCATCGCTGCCACGGGAGGACTCCTCCTCTTCTCGGGCCTTGCCGAAACGTATATCCAAAACCCAGCCTTCCTAACCAAGCTGCCGCTGCTGTTACTAGGGATTGGTTATCACGTCGTGATCCAACGGAAGATGCCCCAGTGGTGTGAGTCCATTGGCACACCCCCGCTGGCCAAAGTAGCTGGCGTTGCCGAGTTGGCGCTATGGATATGTGTCATTTTCGCAGCAACGGAAATCCCAAATTATTAACCGGGCAGTCTATGAGATACTCCCCGGCAATTCGGGAGACCGGAGAGACTCCAATTCATTCCGAGCGAAGGAGGTTACTTTATGGCAACCAACAGAGGAAAATTTCTGGCAGGGCGGTTGGTGTTGATCCTGACCTGTCTGGCGTGGGTCGCGCAGGCGCAACGAACCAGAGACTTCAGCAAGATTGAATTCGAGACAATCCAGGTCGCGGACGGGCTCTACCTCTTGTCGGGAGACGGAAGGAATATCACCGTTTTCGCCGGCAGTGACGGGGTCTTGCTGGTGGATAGTCAGTTCGCCCCGCTGCACCAGAAAATCATGGACGCCGTGGCAAAGATCACTCCGCAGCCGCTTCGTTACCTGATTAACACGCACTTGCATGGGGACCACACCGACGGCAATGAATTAATGGGAAAGGCCGGAGCGACGATCATTGCCCATGACAATCTAAGAAAGGGCTTGGTCAGCCAGCAATCCAGCCCCAATCCCAATTCGCGGATTCCTACCCTTGCGAAGGAAGGAATTCCGAGCGTGACGTACAGCGACCATATGACCCTCCATTTCAACGGGGAGGAAATTTACATAGTTCACCCCGCCCCGGGACACACGGATGGGGATTCTATTATTTACTTTCGCCGGGCCAACGCCATCCAGGCAGGGGACATTCCCTCGTCGTTACGCTATCCGACTTATGACGTCAATAATGGCGGCTCGGTCAATGGAATGATTGCCGCTGCAGAGCTGCTTCTGGAAATGGCGAATCCGGACACGAAAATCATGTCCCCGCATAATCCGCCGCTTGCCACCGTGAAAGACGTCCAGGAACAGCGTGACATGATGATCGTGGTCCGCGACCGAGTCCTCAGCGGAATTCGAGCAGGAAAAACCCTGGAACAGATCATCGCTTCCAAGCCGACGGCGGAATTTGACGAGCGCCGGAAGGTTGGCCGAACCTCCGAACAGTTTGTGACGGAACTCTATCACGATCTGTCCAGATAGGGTCAATGGCCTAGGCTGCCCGACGAGATGCGCCCGACGAGATACGATAGATTTCTACCTTTTATTGAGCTTTTATTGAGCGGAGGCCTGGCTGATCCTGAGCAAATTCATAGTTGCTGTATAGCTTTCCAGCACGCTCGGGAAGACCTCCGATATATCTCAGTATCCTCCCTCTGGCGGCTCGCTGATCCCCAGAACGGTGTTTATGCCCTCGCCGAAAGCAGGCTTTCGCATCATAAACTGGGAGCAGTCATATACACCGTTTATATTTTCGTCCATATCCCTGTCCGGACTCAACTTGAGAACCACGCCCGTGGTAAAGGGCTCGGCCAGCGCAATCGGGTCGGTGAGCGTTCGCTCGATCTCCAAGGTCTCCGCGTCAACGCGCCGGAAGCGCTCCACAACGCGCATCTGAGTGCTATGCTCATGCCCCCCGGAATCGAGCCAGCTTTCGTCGCGTATCCCGATCGTGTCCACAACCAGCGTGTCTCCGTCCCACCGGCCAATGGAGTGTCCGTTCCAGGTGAGTTCAAGATTCTTGGGA
>JADFGZ010000253.1 GCA_022567475.1 Acidobacteriota bacterium
AGGGCCGCTTCCGGCGCTGCCCCAAATGCTCCATGCCCAGCCTGATCCACCAGGAAGGCTGCGACTTGTGTACCTCGTGCGGGTACTCGACATGCGCGTGAGCCAGCTCTGAAGGTTCGTCCCGGAACGTCATGGAATTCCGTTTCACGAACCACGCCGAGCAAGAGCTATGCCGCCGCGATATTCCAAAGTCAGTTGTTTGAAGACGTTCTCGCCAATCCCCAGCAAGTCGTGCCAACGTTGCCGGGGCGAAGCGTGTTCCAGTCGCGGGTAGACTTCCCGGATGGTCGTACGTATCTGGTACGTGCTATCGTCGATGAGCGTCAACGACCGCCTGCCGTGGTCACCGTCTATCGGACGAGCAAGATCGCCAAGTTTTGGAGAGCACCGTGAAAATTACCTATGACGCCGAGGTCGATGTGCTGCGGTTGCTGTTCCGCGATGCGCCGGTCGCCGAAAGCGACGAGGACAAGCCCGGCGTCATTCTCGATTATGATGAGGGGGGCGATCTGGTCTCGCTGGAGATTCTTGACGCCTCACGGCGCGTAACCGAAGCAAGGAAAATTGACTTCCAGATCGCAGGGTAGCCCGCTGATGCCAAGATAGCTAAAGAACAGAGATGCAGAGCATTGATGTTGCCAATTGGGAAGAGTGCGAAGAGGAACTGAAAAAGCTCCAGAAAGAGCGAGCCGCGCGCCAGAAGTTGCCAGGGCCACCACCGTCGCGACTTCTATATCGAGGACAGGAAAATGCTTCTTGGCAGCTTACGACAACGCTTGAGCGAAGCGAACAAGAAAAAATGCTGCTCGCAGACTACTACCGGTTGATCTCTCGGGTCCAACCGCAGATTGAGACCTTTGTGGGCACCAAGTGGGACATTCCCGAATACCCGGAAATAGAGAAATCCTTGCGGGAATACGAGACCTTCTTCAACAAGTTATTCTGGGGTAGGCTCCCAGCGTATGACTACATGGTGCATTTGCGGCATCATGGTTTTCCCTCGCCGCTCCTCGATTGGACCCGCTCGCCGTACATTGCGGCCTTCTTTGCGTTCCGGTATGCCAATCGGGATAGCGAAAAGGTATCAATCTACGTCTATTGCGAATCACCAGACGGGATCAAGGCTTGGTCCAGCGATGGGCCATATATCAAGAAGCTCGGGCCGTATGTCCGGACTCATCGAAGGCATTTTCTTCAGCAGTGCTGGTATACGCTCTGTGTAGTTTGGGTAAATCAGGAATGGCGCTTTGCCGCACATGAAGATGTGTTTGCTCGCGGCGATTCCCAGCCACACAATTTCCAGCAAGATGTTCTTTGGAAGTTCACCATCCCGTCAACGGAGCGGTTGAAGGTTTTGAAGTTGCTCGACGAATATAACTTGAACGCATTCTCCTTATTTGAGTCGGAGGAAAGCCTTATGGAGACGATGGCGTTACGAGAATTAGACTTCCAAGAGAAGGAATCCTAACACGCATTTCAGAGGACGGGAGAAATTGCATCGCGTTGCACTCGCTTCTGTGAAATTCACCCACCCTCAGTGGCAAGCACTCCTGGCGATCACCTCCGGCCTCTTGTTGATCCTCGTATTCCCGAAATTCGATCTCTCCCTGCTCAGCGCGGTGGCGCTGGCGCCGCTTTTATTAGCCGCGATCCGGGAAAAATCTCCGGGCCGCCGTTTTCTGTGGGGATACCTCGGCGGATGTGTTTTTTTCGCCGGGACCTGCTACTGGGTCTACCTGGTCATGCGGCAGCATGGCGGCCTGGGCGCGGCGGAGGCGGGCGGCGTTTTCGGAGTTCTCTTTTTAGCCCTGGCCGTTTACTGGGGCTTGTTCACTTGGATCGCCGGATATTTGTGGGTGGCCCGCTGGGGCCCGCTGGCTATTGCCCCGCTCTGGGTTTCGCTGGAGTTCGCCCGCGCACACCTGCTCACGGGTTTTCCCTGGCTGCTTTTCGGCTACGCCCTGACCGACCACTTCGCGCTGGCGCGGATCGCGCGTTGGACGGGGGTCTATGGCGCTTCTTTTTTGCTGGTCGCGGTCAACGTCGCGCTGGTGTGGTTCTTCACGCGGCGCAGTTGGGCGGCGGGCATCCATCTGGGGATCATCGCAGTTGTGCTGCTGTTGCTCGCTCTGACGCCGACCCCGGAAATCTACCCGGAGAGGCAGAAAGCCTACCTGGTGCAGACGAACATTCCCCAGGCGGTGGGCCTGGAGATATGGGACGAACAGACCCAGGCCCCGTTGCTGGACCGCTTGGAGACGCTGACGACCGAGACGGCCGGTCGGCAGGAACCTCCCGCGCTGGTGGTTTGGCCGGAGGTCCCGGCGTCGTTCTACTTCGGGGAAGACTCCTTCACGCAGGAGTACGCCGAAGGAATTGCCCGCCAGACCAACAGTTATTTCCTGATGGGGATCGTCGCCTTGCTGCGCGAGGCGGAAGGCACGAAGCCGCTCAACAGCGCCATTCTGCTCAACCCCGGCGGGGGAGTGATCTCCCGGTATGATAAAATTCACTTGGTGCCGTTCGGCGAGTACGTTCCGCTGCGAAGCCTGCTGGGCTTCGCCGGAAAACTGACGGCCGAGATTGGGGACTTCTTCCCCGGCACACGGTTCGTGGTGAGCCCGCTGGCCGGCGGGCAGATCGGCACGTTTATTTGTTACGAGGCGATTTTCCCGGACCTGGTTCGCCGGTTTGTGAAGAACGGCGCCGGAGTCCTGGTCACCATCTCAAACGACGGCTGGTTCGGAACCACGGCGGCCCGTCACCAGCATCTGCTGATGGCCCGGATGCGGGCGATAGAAAACGCGCGCTACCTGCTGCGGGCCACCAATACGGGGATTACGGCGCTCATCCGGCCCGACGGCGTCATCTCCGCCCAACTGCCGCCGGACGAGCCCGGGGTGCTGGAAGCGCGCTGGGCCTTCCATGACCGGCAGACGTTTTACAGCCGTCACGGAGACTGGTTCGCCATTGCCGCCTGCGTTGTGTCGGTTCTGGCATTTTTTGCTGTTGCACGGACACATCCCGCCCGGCACGGCCGGAGGCGCAAGAGAAATTAGGGGGGTAAACTGATGATCGATGAAATAGCAAGAGAGTTCGAGCAAGTAAAAGATAAAATCCGCGACATTCGGAGTTTCCTTTGACGCTCCTCTGAAACGCCGGGAGCTGGGCGAGTTGGAAAAGCAGATGGCTGAGCCCGGCTTCTGGGACGATCCCGCCAATTCCCAACAAATCACGCAGGCGCGCAAGCGCCTGGAAAATACCCTCGAAACCGACGAAGCGCTGGCCCGGGGCGAGTCTGACCTGGAAGTGTTGCTGGAGCTGGCCGACGAGGGAGAGAACGTCGAGCAGGAGATCCGCAGCCAGTTTCCCAAGCTGAAGGAGATGGTGCTTCGCACCGAGTCGCGCACCTTGCTCTCGGGCGAAAACGACCGGGCCAGCGCCATCCTCGCCATCCATGCCGGCGCGGGCGGCACCGAGGCGCAGGACTGGGCCGCGATGCTGCTCCGCATGTACCTGCGCTGGGCCGAGCAGCAGGGCTTTGCGACCCAGGTGGTGGACTACCAGGGGGGCGAGGAAGCCGGGCTGAAGTCTGCCACCGTCACGGTGACCGGAGAATACGCCTACGGGCTGCTGCTCTCCGAGATCGGGATTCATCGCCTGGTGCGGCTCTCTCCGTTCGACGCCAACAAGCGGCGGCATACGTCGTTCGCCAGCGTTTTTGTGAGCCCGGAGATCGACGAGAATATCGACATTCAAATCCGCGAAGACGATCTGCGGGTTGACACCTACCGCTCCTCCGGCGCCGGGGGGCAGCACGTCAACGTCACCGACTCGGCGGTCCGCATCACGCATATCCCCACCGGCATCGTGGCGCAGTGCCAGAACGAGCGCTCGCAGCACAAAAACCGCAACGTGGCCATGAAGATTCTTCGCTCCCGGCTCTATGACCGGGAGCTGGAGAAGAAGCAGGAAGAGTCGCGCAAGATGGAGGCTTCGAAGATGGAGATCGGCTGGGGCAGCCAGATTCGCTCTTACGTGCTGCACCCGTATCGCATGGTAAAGGACGTGCGGACAAAGGCCGAGGTCGGGGATACCGACCGCGTGCTCGACGGCGACTTGGAGCCGTTTATCCGCGCGTTCCTGCTCAGCCGCCGGGGGTAGACAGGAGCGTAACCATCCGAGCCGCGACAATCAGAGCCGCGATCGTGAGGAAGCGGACAGGGTGAGAAGTCAGAAGTCAGGAGTCAGGAGAAATCCGAGCCGCGGGAGCCTGCCCCGAGCCTTGTCCCGAGGGAAGCCGAGGAATGAGGGTCCGGTACAAACCGCATGAATGACCACTCGCTCACGTTCGTGGCTCGGTATCGTGGTAAACTTATCTGAGTCGCACGTATCCGAGCCGCGACTGTAAAGGAGCGGTGTTTTTCAGGCCGAGAAGGAGGGTTCAGTGGCTGAGTATGGCTATAGAGTCATTTTCGAGCGAATTCCTGAAGGCGGATACCAGGTGATTGTCCCTGCTTTGCCGGAGATAATTACATATGGCCGGACCCTTGACGAAGCTCGCGAGATGGCTCGCGACGCAATCCTCTGCCACATTGAAGGACTTCGCAAAGACGGAGAAGAAATTCCGCGAGACCCTTTCCTGGAAGACCCGCCGATTATTGAACAAGTCAAAGTGGCTGTTTAGTCTATTTCTTTAACAATTCAAAGAATTCTTCGTTCGTTAATCCCGCTTGGCGGATGATGCTCTTGATGATGTGTTTGGGCAGGTCAAAACGTTCATGGTAGGGAACCGTGACGCGACCGGCTTTCTGTGGATGCTTCAATTGGACATGCGAACCGGTGGTTGTGTGGACGAAGTAGCCAGCCTTCTCAAGCATGCGGATGACCTGTTTCGGCTTGATGTTGCCAAATATTCTAGCCATGCCCTCAGCTTAGTTTCAGAAGGCAGTCATGTCGATATGGAATTAAACCTGGAGATTTTTTCCATTGGAAGAAACCTGTGGAGTTTTTTCCTATGTGGATACAGGAGGAAGCATCGAGGTGTTCTTTCTAATCTCAGAAAAGAACTGCTCAGCCTGCTTTCGAAAATTGTCCTTGCAGTGCGCGATGTGTGTTTGTCTATTGGGTCGCCGGTGAAGGTGCTTGTTCGGGCATAGTTCGTCCGCAACCTGCGTCCATGTCAAACTATCATGGTAATGAAGACGGGCCGCCTCTCCCCCGCGGTTTCCTCCTGGCCTTCCCCCCTTGGTTTGCTTCCTGGCTATTCGTTTGAAGAGTGAGGACCAAATTCGGTTTGCTTCGTGACGCACGGTGCGCTGTTCCTTGGCATCTTGGAGTACATACAGTGCTTTTATTAGAACAGAAACCGGTTCACCTTCGACTTCAATAGTTATTTTTGGTAGTCGTTGTCGGTCATTGTCGTAACGGCAGTTCAGCTTAACACGCGGATGTGAGAATTCACCAGGGTTGGGGAGTCACAATTCGCAACCGGGGCCTGGATCTTCAAGAACGACCTCCGAGCCGTGGGCAAAATCTAAATTGCCGAGTTTTTCCCACGCTTGGGAAATGGGACGGTCATTTGGCCAAAGCAAATAGGGGCTTGGCTCCCGTGGTTTTAGATTTGTTCTTCCAAACAAATGGGCAGCTCTATAGAGAGCCCGCGCACACGAATCTCCAGCGCTCATCTTAAGACGAATTGATTCCGGAGGGCTTCTCTTGTTCGAGGCTAGGAGCTGTTGCAAACGGTCAACAAAGAATTCGAAGAATTGTGTGTTGACCAGTTTGTACCGATGACCAGCTCGTTTTCTAATCAACGCTTGGACACGTGGAGACGCGGACTCCCAGCATTTCCGAAAGTATTCGCTAGCAGTCGATAAATTAACGACCTTACCTTCGATGCATTGTTTGATGTCCGCAGGTATATTTTTCTTCTGGGAGACCTTTCGCCCGCCACGAGATACAGACTGACCAGTTGCCGTATTGCTCTTGCGCAATTTCCACATCCATATGCCCCCGGAAAACCTCTGCTCCGATGGGCACCGTTCAATCTTACCGTCCGCGCTTCTTCCCCTTCGTGGCGGGCTTGGCTTTGCTTTTCTTCTTGCTGCGGGATTTTGAGGAAGAGGTGGTTTTAGAAGTTTCCGGTTTCGTCGCAGCCGAGGGAGAAAATTTCTCCACCATCTGCTCGCAGATTTCTTTGGAACGCGCGGTCGCGGTCTCGACGGCGCTGATCAGCATGGCGCGCAGGCCGTGATTTTCGAGTTCATGGATGGCGGCGATGGTCACCCCGCCCGGCGTGATGACTTGGTCGCGCAGAATGGCCGGATGGAGCTTGGTCTCCCGGACCAGCTTGGCGGCGCCGAGCACCGTTTGCTCCGTCAGCCGGGTGGCCACAGCATGTGACAGCCCCATCTTGACTCCGCCGTCGATCAGGGCCGAAATCACCATGTAGATGTAGGCCGGCCCGCTGCCCGAGAGCGCCGTCACGGCGTCCAGTTGCCACTCCTCGACGAAGACCACCACGCCGA
>JADFGZ010000254.1 GCA_022567475.1 Acidobacteriota bacterium
CCATGCTCACGGTCAGGATTTCTACTCCGGGAAGGTTGGCGGCTTCTTCGTTGAATCGCCTGGTCTCGGCGTCGCAGACAGGCGTATCGAGCGATGGTATCGTGCTGAGAATGCGCACCTTTCCGGAGGTGTCCGCCAGCGTGACCGGCTTCATGTCATTCCCCAGCAGCGTGAAGTCGGGCGCTTTGTCTCCCACCTTCAACTCCTGGCCAACCAGGGTCAGCGGATTGCCCTTCATCGTAGTGGCTCCCTTGCGTTCGATCATAGCGTCTTTGTCCTCCGTTATAGGTTCCAGAAAAATATGAGTCCTGGGTTCTGCAAAACAAAGCCAATACTATACTGGGCAAAGGGGCAGGGGGGAAGAGTTTTTGCGCAGGCCGCCTGGAGCGGCCTGCATGTCCTGGATTATTTTGGTCCTAAAGTGGGTGTTCGGTGACTTTCCGAGAGAGCCAGCTACTTGCTGGCGATCTCCACCTTAGCGATGCCATTGACGCCGCTGGTGGCCAGCCACAGGTTGCCGTCCGGCGCCGCCACCATGTGGCGCACCACTCCTCCGCCGGAAGGGATCGGCCAGCTTCCAAACTCCTTCGTGCCGGGGTCAAAACGGACGACCGTGTTGGGTTTCACGCCCGATTCGCTGTACCAGATCACGTTGCCGACGTGGGTGATTCCATACGGTCTGGACCCGCTGCCGCCGGGAGAGGGCCATTCGCTGACCTTGCCGGTCTTCGGGTCGAGCCGCCCCAGATAGCCGCGGGCGTAGTCGGTATACCAGATGATGTCATCCGGGGTAACGGCAAGCCGCCGGGGACGGGTGTCGGGATTCGGCAGAACGTATTCCCGGATGGCCATCGTCTCCGGATCGATGCTGGCGATCTTGTTGCTCCTGAACTCGCAAAAGAAGGGGATGCCCTGGGAGTTGACCACAATACCGTAGGGCCGGGAGTTCGCCGTGGGGGATTCCACCAGGGTCACCTCTCCCGTCTTCGGGTCAATCTTCCCGACCATGTTGCCTCTCTGCACCGTGAACCAAAGGGTTCCTTTCTGGTCGAAGATCGGTGTGTGAGGGTCGCCGGCCTTGGGATCGGGCATCGGGTATTCGGTCACCTCGCCTGTTTTCGGATTGAGCCGCCCGACGTGAGCCTCGAAGTTTCCGGTGTACCAGATGTCGCCGTCCTTGTCGGCAACCAGACCATGAGGTCCCGACTGGGGGGTCTTCAAGGGAAATTCCTTGAACTGGCCGGTCTGGGGATCAAACCTCCCCAGGACGTTGGCATGCTGGCCCGTGTACCAGACCGAGCCGTCCGGGGCCACCAGCGGATCGTGGGGCCGCGACCCGGCAGTCGGCACGGTCCATTCCTTGATGGTTACCGTCACCTCTTCGGCCAACCCAACAACCACGGTAGCCGCTGCGACCACCAGCAGAATCACCAAAAACCTTGTTTGCCTCATTAGCTTTCCTCCATTTCCACCTTTGGTGCTTCCGGCTGTCCAAGCTGAACCGCCTGGGCGAACTAAAAGCAGGCGCACCGCAGTCAGTTACACAGAGCCAACAGGTTCGAGAAAAAGTGTCTGGCCCAATCTTGGCATCTAAATCTTGGCATCTGAATCTTAACATCGGGCGTCCGCTGCTACAATTGCTATCGTGGCCTTCGGCATCAATATCAATGACGTTCGGATTGTGCTGGTCCGTCCCCGGAACCCGATGAACATCGGGGCGGCGGCCCGTGCCATGATGAACTTTGGGTTTGAGGATCTGGTCCTGGTCTCGCCGTTCGAGCCGGTCTGGCGGGAGTCGAGAGCCGCCTTAAAAGCGCAGAAGCTGCTGGCTGCCGCCCGCGCGGTGCCCCGTCTTTCTGAGGCGATCGACGACCGGACGCTGGTAATCGGCACCAGCTCGCTCTCGCGGCGGAAATCCGCTGCATCGGTTCTCTCTCTCGATCAGTTGTCTGCCCGCTTGAAGAGACGCAGAAAAACGGAACGTATTGCCGTGCTGTTCGGTTCGGAAAAGACGGGGCTCGGCAACGAAGACCTGAGCTATTGCCACTGGATTGCGAGAATTCCCACCAGCCGTGAATTTCCCTCCATGAACCTTAGCCAGGCGGTGGCCGTCTGCTGCTATGAGCTAAGCCGGTCGCTGCGGGCCAAAAAGCTTCCGGCAAAGGAGGCGGCTTCCGGAGCCAGCATAGAAGAGGTGACGCGGCTGGTGGATGAACTAGAGAGAGTATTGTGGACAGAAGCAGGCTCGGCCTCCGGGCCGGGGAAGGCGCGCCCAGAGACGGCACGCAAGCTGCGGCTCCGGCGGATGCTGCTCCGCTGGCCCCTCACCAGCGGGGACGTAACGCAGGCGCTGGGAATGCTGCGCGACTTGGCCTGGAAGCTGCGGCAAAGGTCCTGACAGTTTCCATCTCCTCTAATTCTTTAATCCTTCCCGCCCAGGGTCTTGTTGAGATTAAAGGCAGCGCTGATCAGCGCCAAGTGAGTGAACGCTTGCGGGAAGTTGCCCAGGGCCTCGCCGCGCGCCCCGGTTTCTTCGGCATAGAGACCCAGGTGGTTGGCGTAGCCCAGCATCTTCTCAAACATCAAGCGAGCGTTATCGAGCCGTTGGTGATCGTGCTTGCCCGCGCGCGTGAGGGCCTCGACCAGCCAGAAAGAACACATATTGAACGTTCCTTCCTCTCCGTCCAAACCGTCCGGGGCCCTGGCGACGTTGTAACGATGAACCAAGCGGTTGGAGACCAGCCCGCCCTTGGCCGGCGATCTGTTGATGGCGTCGATAGTTTTGAGCATCCGGGGATCGGTCGGCGACATGAAGAACACCAGCGGCATAATCAGATTGGAGGCGTCGAGCGTGTCGCTGCCGTAGTACTGCACGAAGGACTGTTTTTCCCGGTTCCAGCCTTTGGCCAGGATTTCCTCATAGATTTGATCCCGCACCTTATACCAGCGGTCGCGGTCGGCCGGGAACGAGCGTTTGTCGGCCAGGCGGAGGGCGCGGTCGACAGCCACCCAGCACATCAGCTTCGAGTAGACGAAGTGCTGCTGCCCGCTGCGCACTTCCCATATCCCGTCGTCTTTCCGCTGCCAGTTGTCGCAGACCCAGTTGGTCAGGCGCCGCAGGTATCTCCACAGGTCATAGGAAATAGAGTTTCCGTACTTGTTATAGAGGTAGACCGAGTCCATCAACTCCCCGTAGATGTCGAGCTGCAACTGCCGGTACGCGTCGTTTCCGATCCGGACCGGACGAGACCCCCGGTACCCTTCCAGATGCGTGAGGGTTTCCTCGGTCAAGATTTTGCGGCCGTCAATTCCGTACACAACTTGCAGCGAGCCATCCGGGTTCAGCTCATGGATGCGGGCCTCAAGCCATTCCATAAAATGGCCCGCTTCTTCGGTGAAGCCGATCCGCAGGAACCCGTAGAGGGTGAAGGCGGCATCGCGAATCCATGTGTAGCGATAGTCCCAGTTCCTCTCGCCCCCGATGCCCTCCGGCAGGCTGCAGGTGGGCGCGGCTACGATGCTCCCCTTGGGGGCATAGGTCAGCAGCTTCAGCACCAGTGCGGAACGTTCCACCATCTCGCGCCACCTCCCGGTGTAGGTGCATTGGGCGAGCCAATGGCGCCAGTAGTCCACCGTCTCACGGAACAGCGCGGAGGCTTCCTGCTCCGAGCGGGCGGTCATGTCGCAACGTCCCTGCGGAATCTCCTCCAGAATGAAGACGGCCCTCTCGCCTTCTTGCAGCGTGAACTCGGCGCGGACTCCGGCGCCGTCCTGCTGGAGCGGGACGTGCGTAGCCAGTCCGAGGCTCAATTCGGGCGAGTGAAAGCAGGCGCCTGAGGATGTAATCGCTGTTGTGTGACGGTCGCGGGCGTAGTTGAAGGCAGGCTGGCACTCCATCCGGAAGTGCAGCGAACCCCGCACCGCAGAGACGCGGCGGACCAGCATGTGGTAGGGCTCGCCTCTCGTAGAACTCCGCACGGGCATGTAGTCTGTGATTTCTCCCACGCCCTCCGGCGAGAGGAACCGGGTCACCAGGAGATTGGTGCCGGGCCAGTAGAACTGCCGGCAGGTTACTTCCTCGGTGAGGGGGGCAATCCGGAATCGTCCGCCCTTTTTGTCGTCCAGGATGGCTCCAAAGACGCTGGGGGAGTCAAAATGGGGAAAACAAAACCAGTCGATGGACCCGTTCATGCCCACGAGCGCAACCGTTTGCATGTCGCCGATGATTCCGTAGTTTTCAATCAGTTGATAGCCCATGCCGGTTCCGCCTCCACTCCGCCTCGGTTTCTCATCGGTTCCTGCGCCATCCTTCTTGAGCTTATGATGAATCCGCTAAAGATTATAAGGGAAAAACGGCGCGCTCCGGCAGCTTTCCAAAATTATTCACTGTTATCAGGGTGAGTATTACAGGAATGCGTTCACGCTTTATCTAAGGATGGGTTGCGACGGACAGGGTGGAGCCCATACGGGAGGATAGAGGACAAAGGTCTCAGTTGGGGTTCCGGTGGCTGGCCTCTCAGAAAGCGACCAGCCGCCGGAATCAAAAATGCGGTTGGATGAAGATGAAAAAGGTCCAGTTTTAACGCACCCAGTTTTAAGGCACAATGAACAGCCCAGAAAATTAGTAGTTCTCCAGGGGCTTTGTCGGCCACGTCACCGGGCCCACCGGTTGCATCCCGTTTTCCGCTGCCAGCGAAGGCATCAAGTGGCGGGTTTTGCCGCCCACCACCGTCATCAAGACTTTAACGTTGGGAATGTCGTCTTCCGGAATGGTCAGGTAGTCCCGGTCCAGCACGATGAAGTCGGCGAACTTGCCGCGCTCCAGCGTCCCCAGCACATCTTCCCGCAAGACATAGTAGGCGCCCCACCGGGTCAGGGCCTTCAACTGAACGATCCGGTCGGTTCTCTCCCCGGCGCCCAGCACTCGCTGTTCCTTGTCACTGAATCGTGTGATCCCTTTGTGAATCATGGTGAACACCAAGTGCGGCAGCGGGCGGTCGATCTCGAAGGTGTTCATGATTCCCGCGTCGTTCACGCTCTTGCGGGGCACCGACAGGTTGGCGAACTCGATTCCATAGTCGCGCACGCGGGCGGAGGTATCGTAGTCGCGATGGTTTTCCCACAACATGGTATTGATCATGCTGACCATCATCCCCAAATTCTTAATGCGGGGAATCTGGTCGGGATGGGGAGCGCCGGAAGCGTGATCAAAGGCGTGGCGCTTGGCCCGAATCTCTTCCAAGGTGAAGCCAGCCTCTTTGCTGACCTGCTCAATCGCGTCCATGAGATAGCCGATATCCTTGTCTCCTTGGGTATGCATGGTGGCAACCCGGCCGCCGGTCCGGATGATATCCTCGAGAACCTTGCGGCCGGGGGTCCCGGGAGCAAAGCTGCAGCGCTCGCGCTCCTTGACTTCGGGCCGGCGGGCGTTGAGCGTCGTGCAGCTACCCCCGGCCTGATCCCAGGCACCTATGTTCCAAAGGTAGGGGCTGCCAGTTCCCACTAATCCCGCCGTGTACCGCAATGTATCGATGTGAAAATCCGGCCCGGTATAGCCCCAGGCGAACCTTGCCGGCATCTCTCCTCTTCGATCCAGATACGTCAGCGCCTGGAAGTTGTTATAGGCGTAAGTGGAGGAACCATAAGTCGTGATACCGTGAGCCACCCACAGCTCCATCTCAGCCTTGAGGATCTCGGCCAAGACCTCCATGTGGTCCTTGAAGATCACATTCGGCTCGTAATGGCGGTTGGCGCCCGCCAAGGCCTCTTCCGGGTGTACTTTCCTTAGCTCCTCCTGAGCCCGGGTGTTGTTCACCGACATCAGCGGCCAGCTATTCTTAATCCGGACGGGATTGTTCGGCGCAAGCTGATCAACCCGCTCCTGGGTGACCACCTGCGGAAATCGTCTCCAAAGCTCATCCGCAAATTCGTATTGCGTTCCCCAGAAAAAGCTCAGCCAGACCCACTGGCCCGGCTTGGCTTCGGCGACAGCTTCTCTCAGCACGGTTTCCCACTGGTCCAGTTGCTGCTGGGCGTTTCCTTCGAGCCAGCGCATGACGACGAAATCATTGTTCGCAGGAAGGGCGTGCTTCAGAGCCTCGGGCTCGGCGAAGGCCCAGTCGGTGGGGTGCTCGTGCGTCATGATGAAGCTGGGCAGCACGGTGCGGCCTTTCAGGTCCATCTGCTGGGTTTGCGGCCCGGCCAGAGCGCGAATCTCCGAGTTGGTTCCGACGGCCAATATCTCGTCCCCGCGCACCGCCATCGCTTGCCCGATGGTGCCTACCTCCGACTCGAAGGTGGCATCGTCCACGGTCACGATCTTGGCATTGTGAACGATGAGGTCCGGGTAGCCCAGCAGGGCCGCTACATTGGACTGTCCCCAAACACTTGGGGAGATGAAAAGCAGCAAGAAGGAAAAAATCAGGATTTTTTTGTGCATCAAAAATTTTGTTAGGATCATTCAGTCGGGTCCTCCGGTTTTA
>JADFGZ010000255.1 GCA_022567475.1 Acidobacteriota bacterium
TGCAATTTCATAGTTGCTGTATAGCTTCCCAGAACGCTCGGGAAGCCCCAGAGGGGCGCAAGAGTTTAGCCCACGGCGCCAGCCGTGGGTGGGAAAGGCCACGCCGGATCAGCCCCGGAAGGGGCGAAAGAAGAGGGCCGGAGCGTCTTGCGCCCCTCCGGGGCTTGGGGTAATACCGCCCCCTGTTGTCCCAGGGCTTACGCCCTGGGCTAGATTCTACCGCCCTTGCAGGGCTGTGAAGCACTCTACACCAACCCTGAAATTGGTCTAAAGGCCCCGGCTACCCTGCCGTGGCTTTGGCTTTCTTGAGATTCGCTTCCAGAAAATCCAGCGTCCGCTGCCAGGCGTCCTTGGATGCCTCCTCATGATGCGATGGCCGGTCGTTGCAGAAGAAGCCGTGGCCCGCTCCGGAGTAGACCTTGCTCTGGAAGTTTTTCCCCAGCGCTTTCAGTTTGCCGGTGAAAGCCTCCACGTGCTCGGGCTTGATGAACTGGTCCTTTTCCGCATAGACCAAAAGGATGGGCGCCTGGACCTTGGCGGCCTCTTCCATCGGATTGAGCGTATGGCCGCCCATGCGGTTCTCGCCCGCCAGCCCGCCGCCGTAGAAGGAGACCGCCGCCGAAATGGATTGCGGGTGAGTCGCCGCCGTCAGAATGGAGACGCGCCCCCCCATGCAGAACCCCAGCGTGGCGATGGCATCGGCATTGACGAAGTCCTTGGAACGCAGGTAGCCGAGGCAACTGCCGGCGTCGGCCATCATTTCCTCATCCTTCAAATTGCCCGCCAGTTTAAAGGCTCCTTTCAGGTCGGAGTAGGGCGCGGTTTTGGTCTCCAGGCGATGGTAATAGTCCGGGGCCAGCGCCGCATAGCCCGCCCCGGCGATCCGCCGGCATACGTCTTCGATGTGACCGTTCACCCCGAAAATCTCAAAGTGCACCAGAACGGCCGGGGATTTCTGGCCGCTCGGATAGGCCAGGTATCCGCCCACTCCTTCCGCCGTTGTAATTCTTTCCGCAGTAATGTCCACGATATTCTCTCCTGTATGGAAATGGAATCTGTGTCAGGCCAGCTCATACAGGCATCGGGGAAAAGCTGCCCGGACACCTGGACTGGCAAATCGACCAGGAAATTCTACCCGCATCGGATGTCCCCTGCAAGCGGAACGGGACGGTGCGCTCCTTCCCCGGATTCCCGCACGTTTGAGCTTGAAGTTAAGAGAACCACTCGCATATAATCCGCTTTCTGCCCACGCGAGAGTTTGAATCCGGACACAAATTAGAGGCTCCAGGAAAGGATCATGCAAATCCGCAAAAATAAAACTCTGGCCCGGTTAGGCATCTTGCTGGCGGCATTTGTGCTCGGCGGCCTGCCAAGCGTGGCCGATCCTCCGGTGTCACCGCCCCCCGGCGTTCAGTTCCCGACGATCTTCTGTTTGCGGATCACAGATATCCGGGAGGTCCCGGGCGACCCGGAGAACGACCGCTTCGAATTCGAATTTGAAGTCTTGAACTGGACCGGAACTCCGGCGGCCGGTATGCAGTTCGCCTTGAACCAGGGCACGGGATACCTCGGCATCGTCGACGAGTCTCCCTTTTTCGCCGTGGCCAGTATAGATGCCAACGGCCGTCCGCTGGTTTCCGGGGACGACGACGCCAACTTCCCGCCGATGGATGGAACGGCAGGAACCAAGACGGGACAGACCAACAACTGGACCACCGTTCCCATCACAGATAATGACCCGCAGCGGAAAGAATGGATAGCCGGCACCCCGATCCCGGCGCGCGACCTGCTGGGGGTGCCGGGACCTTCCAACACGCAGAAAACCGCCCAGGCCTGCGAGATGATACCGGGCTGCATGCTCGACTCCGGCGGCACTCCGGTGATCGCCAATATTGAGACGGTCGACAACGGCGCTCCGAGCGTCGACGGCATGCCGGATAACGTCCTCGACGGTTTCGTGATCGACGTGGACGATTTCGATCCCGGCGAGATGCTTTCCTTTAACTGGTTTTTGACCGACGCCTCCGGAAATCCCATCGGCGTCTCCGGGCAAGGAAACGATTTCGGCTTCGGAACCTTCAACGTCTTCCGGACCCTCGGAGGCGACGTGCAAACCTCCTCCAACACTGGAGTGAAAGCGATCGAGCACACAGTTTTCGGCCCCGCCCTCGGCGAGCGCACGGATGGTTCCGGCTCCAACATCGGCACCAGCATGGACCCCAGCGTGATGTTCGTGGCCGCGACGATTCTGGGAACCGTCTTTCTGGCTGAGGCCGCTGCCGCGCTGACCCTGCCCTTCCAGAACTCTTTGGACAACGTGCTGGACGCGCCCATCAACGGGCGGCTCCTGCGCCCGCTCGCATTTTTGGCTCTGCTATCGGGTGCCGCGTTCACGATTACAGTCATTGCTGTCCTGAGCGGGGGCATACACGCCCCCTTCATCCTGCTAATTCTTTTGCTGGGGTTCCTCCTGAACTTGGCGGGGAGTTTGCTTCCCCTCCCCAGCGGTACACAGCCGGAACCGGGAGCGATCACGGCCACCATCACTCTACCCGACCCTCGAAACGTCTCCGACCCCGCGCCCACCGCAGGGGAAATCACCTTCACGGGTCCTTCCCCGTGGGTAAGCGTCACCGGACCGCTGGCGACTGACGGCAGCTTCACAGCCACCGGCACCGGCGAAGTCGCCGGTCGCCCGAACATCGCGGTCAAATACGAGGGAAACCTCACCGCTGCGGGAAAGTTGACAGGAACTTACACGATGGGGGTCAACGGTGGCCTTGATGGCGTCCCCATCGAATATCAAGTGGATGCAGAAATGACGCCCGACCCGCAAGCCCCGGCCCCGCTGCCGTCGCCGACCTTGCCTGAGAACTCCGTGGTCAACGGCGCCAGCTTCCGCCCGGCGACGGACCCGAATGGAGCCGTTGCCCCCGGCACGATCATCTCTATTTTTGGCACCGACCTGTTGGATGAGAGCCAGGCGGCCTCGGCTGGTTTCCTGCCCGCCGGGCGAGCGGGGAGGTCGGCCTTTGGCAACGGGCCAAGGGATATCTCCGCCTCGGGAGTGCCCCTGCCCACCACGCTGGGTGGCACCAGCGTGAGAATCAACAACTTGTTGGCGCCGCTGTTTTTCGTCTCCAGCACGCAGATCAACGTGCAGCTTCCCTTCGGGCTGCCGCCTGGAACCTATCCCGTGCAGGTGTTCCGGGGCGGCACGGCCACCGTCACGCAGAACGTCACCGTGGCGTCTGTCTCGCCGGGCATCTTCGTCGTCAACCCGGAGGGAGCCGGCGCGGTGCTGCACGCCGCCACCTTCCAGTTGGTCACCGACGCCAACCCGGCCCAGGCGGGCGAATTCCTCTCCATCTTCGCCACCGGACTGGGGCCGCTCGACACCGCTGTGACCTCCGGCGACGTGCCGCCCACCCCGCCGCCGCTGACGCTGAGCACGCCGCAGATAACCATCGGCGGCATCCCCGCCACGGTGAGCTTCTCCGGTTTGGCCCCGGGATTTGTGGGGCTCTACCAGGTGAACGTGCAGGTCCCGGCGGCCACGCCGTCCGGCACGCAAAACCTGGAACTCACCATCGACGGCATTCCGAGCAACACTGTTACCATTGCGGTGCAGTAGAGAAGAATCCACGGCGAGGCAAATCTCTGCCATCGCCTTTGCTCAGGGCAGGTCCTGAGCTTGTCGAAGGGCTTGGCTGCCGTGGTTTAGTGGTTTGTGTCCCGCTTGAGACTGTTTGTTTGTATCTACCTGTTTGTATCTGTCCGCTTGTGTCTGCCGCTACCCCTCGCACACTACGAGGAAGGCGACCCCAGCCACTTCAGCAGAAAGCGGTTCTCCTCCGGCGGACCGGCGACTCGAATCACTGTCGAGCCGTTTTCACCGGCAACCACCTCGGGCGCGCGCGTCTGGGACAACTGCTCCGCCTGGGATTTTTCCAGACGCTCGACGCGCTCCACCCCAACCGTGCTTTCCAGCTCCCTTACCGTCTGATCGATGGTAGCCGTGGAGGCCTCCACCAGAACCGTTGCCCGGTGGTGCTCTCCCACCGGCGCGCACCAGACGGCCTGGATCACCAGCCCCCGGCGGGTGAAGCAATTCAGCACGCGCATCATCGCGCCGGGGATGTTATGAAAGTATACGGCTACTCCGGTCATGATTTAATTCTTCTTTCTTCCAGCAACTTCTCTTTTTATTCCGAGCATCAAACTGCCGGCGGCAGCCCCACGCCGGTCATTATTTTTTGTCCTCGAGGATCATTTCCGACAGAGGCGCTCCGGAAGCAACCATGGGATAGACGTTGGCTTCCGCCGGGCATTCCACCACCAACTGGGCCGAGCCCGGAGACGCCAAAAATTCCGTCAACTGGCGTTCCATGTCCGTGCCGCGATTCATCAGCGTGCCCGGTATCCCGTAAGCCTCTCCGATGCGGACAAAGTCGGGATTGTCATACAGGTCCACCTCCGAGTAGCGGCGGTCGTGGAACAACTGCTGCCACTGACGGACCATGCCCAGGTACTTGTTGTCGATCACCAGTATTTTAATCGGCAGCGAATACCGCTGAATGGTGGCCAGTTCCTGGATGTTCATCTGAAAGCCGCCATCCCCGGTGATGCAGACCACTTGGCGATGCGGGTAGGCGATCTGCACGCCGATGGAGGCCGGAAGAGCAAAACCCATCGCGCCGAGCCCGCCGCTGGTGATGAACTGCCGGGGGTGGGCGATGCCAGAGGCTCGTTGAGCGGCCCACATCTGGTGTTGGCCGACATCCGCCGTCAGCAGCGCGTCGGGTTGAATCATCTCAAACAGCATCTCGAGCAGCAGGGTCGGGGAGGGCTTCCCCTGGCCGACATTCTCCTTCGGCTGGGGGTTGGGGACCGAGCGCGTCTCTTCCAGCCACGCGCTCCAGTCCGGCAAGGAAGCGGGAAGCGCGGAAAGCATCCGGCCCGCCGTGTCCTTTAAATCGCCCACCACCGGCAGGTCGCAGGGACGTACGCGGCTCAACTGCGCCGGATCAATCTCAAAGTGAACAATCTTTGCATGCTTGGCAAAGCGCGTGGGGTCGCCGGTCACGCGGTCATCGAGGCGCGCCCCCAGCACCAGCAGCAGATCCGAATGGCTGACGGCAATGTTGGACTGCCGGGTGCCGTGCATTCCCACCATTCCCAGGAAGTAGTCCCGGTCTTCGGGAACCGTTCCCAGGCCTTGGACCGTGGTTACGGTGGGCAGCTTCAGCCGGTCCAGCAGATCGCGCACCTGCGCGGTGGCGCCTCCCCACTTGGCTCCGGCTCCCACGATCGCCACGGGCCGGCGGCTGGA
Source organism: Acidobacteriota bacterium (assembly GCA_022567475.1). Taxonomy (GTDB): domain Bacteria; phylum Acidobacteriota; class Terriglobia; order 2-12-FULL-54-10; family 2-12-FULL-54-10; genus JADFGZ01. Next base: position 5,333 of record JADFGZ010000255.1, read on the forward strand.
GGCCAGCATCTCGATCACCTGATCGAGAGGAAGCTCGACCTTCTTCTCCGGAGTGTATCCCGGCAGCTCCCCCGTTTCGGGATACTCCACCGTCTCGAGCTGTTCCTTGGATACATCCACCGGGAGGTCGATCAGCACGGGACCCGGACGTCCGGAGCGGGCCACGTGGAAGGCTTGTGCCATCAGGCGCGGCAAGTCTTCGGTGCGGGTCACCATGCAATTGAACTTGGTGATGGGCAGCGTGAGGCCCACGACGTCGGTTTCCTGGAAGGCGTCGGTGCCGATCATCGGGCGGCGCACTTGGCCGGTGATACAGACCAGCGGCACGCCGTCCATCTTGGCGTCGGCGATGCCGGTGACCAGGTTGGTTGCGCCGGGGCCGGATGTGGCCAGGCAAACGCCGGGCTGGCCGCTCGCCCGGGCGTAGCCTTCCGCCGCAAAAACGGCTCCCTGCTCGTGCCGGGTGAGGATATGGCGGATGGGGCTGTTATAGAGGGCGTCGTAGATGGGGATGTTGGCCCCGCCGGGGTAGCCGAAGACCACCTCCACCCCCTCTCGCATCAGGCATTCCAGCGCTATTTGAGCTCCGGTGATCGGCATAACCAATTTCTCCTTCTTCGTTTTCGTTCTTCTTTCCGTTGGGCCGCTGAGCCGTTGGGCCGCTGAGCCGCCAGGTTATTCCTCGATGCGGCTGTCCTCGCTTGCCCGCCGTCGGATCAAGCGCGGGCCGCCGTCCGCTCGGTCTTTTTTTCCTTCTTCGTTTCCTTTTGCGCTTCCGGTTCTTTCTTTTGCAGCCACGACATCATGCCGCGCAGTTCCTGCCCCACGCTTTCCACTGGATGCGCCTTTTCCTTCTCCCGCAGGCGGTTGAAGTTGGGACAGCCGTCGCGGTTTTCTTGAATCCATTCTTTGGCGAACGAGCCGTCCTGGATGTCGTGCAGGATTTTCTTCATCCGTTCCCGGACTTCCGGGCCGAGCAGCCGCGGTCCGCGCGTCAGGTCGCCAAACTCGGCTGTATTGCTGATGGAGTCGCGCATACGCGCCAGCCCGCCTTCGTAGATGAGGTCCACGATCAGCTTCACTTCATGGATGCATTCAAAGTAAGCCATCTCCGGC
>JADFGZ010000256.1 GCA_022567475.1 Acidobacteriota bacterium
TCTCTCCCTGGGCGTAATCTTCCGTGGTTCGCGTCTGGCCTATTGGCTTTCGCGGATAACTTGTTAACCATCCGATCAAGTGCTGGTATGAACTGGCTGAAATTCCTGTGGCAACACGTCATCGCTTCCTGGAAATACTGGTTCAGTGTAGCTGGACTGGCATTTTTTCTGTACAAGATCTATGGCCCACTGAAAGGCGAAATTCAGGCATGGCTGCAAAGACAGATAGTTGCACCCGAGGGAAAAACAAGCGTCGGTTTTACCCTCGAAGAAGGCTCTGCTGGGGCAATCACCGTTATGCTGATCGTGTTTTCAATTGTCTTAGTGGCACTTATCTACACGGTTGTAGCCCTATACACATCGAAAAACACTGGAACAATTAGCAAGGCGAAAGGAGACATCCTCCTCAAGACATTTCATCGAACAACCCAAGCCGCCGACCTGATTTCCAAGAAACTGTTCCCAGGGGCCTCCCTACCCATAAAAAGAGTGATTCGCTACAAGCAGGTATACACAGTGTACGAGAACGGCGACTGCAATCTTACAGAGGTCCAACAAATTTCCGCAAAGGACAAAGATATTCACTTCATTGAGCGGGGACTCACGGCTGAGCCGGAATCCGCCGCGGTGGAATTTCCTGACGAAATAGATCTGAAAATAACATCAAGAACATCGGGTAAGCAGATAACTTATTTAATCAACAAGAATGAACCTCACACCAAGAGCGTGATCATCTTTTTTCTACCATTTATCAGGGCGGGTGTGGATGACAAGCGCGAGGTAAAAACCACTCTCTTTTGGAAAGGTTTCATGCGGAAACTCACAGATACAGGCGAAGAAGAGTTCAAGTCTCAGGTCAAGTCTGTTGATCCAGTGGAGGAGATTGAATATCAGTTTTGGGTGAAACCCCGAATGGGGAAGCTAGAATGTTTCGACATAGGAGAGAGCCTTGAGGGTGGGACAGACACGCTCCAACCCGCGGAGGATGAAAAGGGAATGAAGGGATGGATTTATCGCGCTAGGAACGTTCCTGGAAACCACTGGACGAGACTGAGATTGGAACTGAAAAAATCCTAGCCGTCGTTGCCATCCCACGAAGTGACTATGTTGATCATATCCTCTCCCAGCTTGGGCAGCAATTCTAAGGGCCTGCACAAGACAAAGTCAAGAAAAACCGTTAACCACCTTGGTTTCTCAACGGGTTAGCATGCCATGCACCCACTACATTTGACGCTGGAAGCAAGCTATATGATTCGCTTCCTGTTTCTGATTCTCGTACCCTGGTGATTCTATAGGCAGTTTGGTCTTAACCTTCACTACGATCATCCGTTTTCTTATCGGCAATGGAAGCCTCATACTTGAATTGCTGTCTGCGGTTCCTGCTTGGTAGGATACGTTCAGGAGTTCCACCTCAGCGACGTATGGACACGAGTGGGACTATTCAAGCCAGGAATTTCCCACCGTAGGACTACACCGACCCAGCAGGAAAATCCCCCTGAATGGCAGGTTTTAGGGGCTAGTGAGGGGTTAGTGCAGGGTTTTCCGGCTTTCCGTCACTTAGCGGTTCCGCTCCAGAAGGTCGCGGAAGGTTCCCTCACCAGCCAAGCGGACTCCCTCGGTTTGCAACTGAGCTTTGGCGATCTTGGTTATCAAACTCCGTTGTTGTCGGTAGATTTTTTGCAGAGCATTCTTTTGTTCCGGGCTCAACTCCCGGTTGCCGAACTCGCTCCGCAGACCAGCAACGAGCTGCCCGTGCAACTTGCCCCAGATGCGCTCAAATCGTTCTTGTATTTCCGGCGACGTGTCACTTGGTTTGTCTGCGCCCACAGTCTGAATCTGCGGGAATCGCACGGTGGTGAATCGGCCTTTGATTCCAACAGAACGGAGAAATTCTTCTTCCGGTGAGAGTTCGGTAGAGAACACGCGGGAACCCACAGCGGGCGGCACTTCAATGTCTGTTCCGGTAACGAAGCGTTTAGTAACTTTTGGCTCGCCTGTGAAGGGGTCGATTCTGACTCGGCCGGATTCTTCCAGCACGGGAATGCCGCGGAAACCGGTGTCCCGTTCCTCTGGACTGAAGAAGCTGTCAAAGAAGCTGATGGCGGTTCGCTGGGGAAAATAAGACGCGACCAGTTCTTCAATCTGTCGGCGCATTGCTTTCGTGGAGGACCTGCCATCAAGCCATTGTCTGATGCCTTCTAAGACACGGCTGGCAATTCCCGGACTGGAAAGAATTGTCACCGAAGTGCTCGTCGCTGCCTTTCGCGCCTTCTCACTGTCACCACGCAACAGGGCAGAGACAAATAATGCTTCGGAAATGAAAGGAATCCCCCGCAGGGATTTTCTCCTGACTACATTCCCGTCCAGGTCTTTGAACAGATACTCGAAGCGGTCCCAATCCACCTCGTCGTAGATGACCTCATTTGTAAACTGCACAAAGCCTGCACCCGCCAAGTTTCTAGTGGCAAAGTTCACGGCGTCGGCACTGGTAGCTTTTCCCGTCAAGAGTGCCTTGGCGAAGCTCGGAGAGGCCGGAGTAAACTCAGCCAAAAATCTCAACCATTGAACCGCAAACCTCCCGAACGGGCTGATAAACAGAATGAAGAACGGATTTGCAGTCAGGCGTTCAATCGAACGTGGAAGAGGAAGTGTAAACGAAGCGCGTTGGGCTTCCACCAATGCGCTTGAAACTGCCGCCTTGTCTTGCAGGAGCGAAACGATACGGTTGCGGACATAGTTCTGCCTGGAAACTCCTGCAAGCCCCCGCACCACTGCTTCAGTCCGTGCCTTCTGCAATAGCACGACCTTGAAAGCGAGACTTTGGGCAGTGCCATCCGTCAGAGTCTTGAGCTTCAACCCGGTAAAAACGGCAATGTCGGCCTTCTCTCCGAAGAAGGGCTTGAACCGCAGGCTCAGCGCCGGATCGCGGCCTAGAGCGGCTTCCAGCTCTCGCTTGGGAAACTGCCGCCAGAATCGAATTGCATCAAAGTGCGCTGCAACCCGCTGGCCCGGTGTTCCGGTTTTGATAAACTGGAACAAGTCATCTACTGCTGCCCTCCCCCCAATTTCCGTTAGTGAGCCTACGTTGCTCGGCAAGTCTGCCAGGAAAGACCCCCAGGGGAAAATTGCGCGTCTCCAAAAATCGATCCCGAAGATTCGAGCCGCCCGACCGAGGTTTCTTTCCTTCAGCGCGTCCAGACCCTCGCGGAAAAGAGTTTTCGCAGGACCGCTTTCAAGCGCGGGCAATCCCTCGATATTCAGTTCTGCGCGGCGGAGCGTATTTACCAGCGTGTCCACCGCGGCCTTAGCCTGGGTCTTAGCTTTCAGTGATACCGGCTCCTGGAAGGCGCGCCCGGTGAGGCCAAAGGTTCTCGCCAGCCGTGCCCGTTGTGTTCCGGCGAAATTCATCAGCTTTGTCAGCGCAACCGCTTGTTCCGCTGCGGCTGCATTGCCAGCCCTGCCGGCAACTTGGGATGCCAATTCTTCTACCTGGTCGGCTAAGACGGTTATGGCTGTGTTGATTGTTCTGACGCGCTGGGGAGAAACCGCCAAGGCTCGCCCTGGTAACTCTCTGGCGGCCTCGCGCAGCGGAGCTTTGGCTGCTTGGCCAACCGTCCCTGTCGCTGTGATGGCGGGGGCTTCCTCCAGCGTGATCCGCCCAATATCATCCAGCTCCGAAGAAACAGCAGAGAGGGCGCTGCGGAGCTGATTACCTTCCTTCTCAAGAATATCCGTGACCGACTTGGAGCGGATCAGGGTTCGGAGTTCTTCGCGGGCAGCCTTGGCTAACACCTGGTCGTTGGTCTTGCCAAAAACTCTTTTGGAAACTTTCTGCGTGGCTTTTCCGATGGCTTCAGGAACGCCGGTGACACGCACGGCAGCGCCCAGGCCAGGAAAGAAGCTGGACAGCCCGCCCACGACCGCCGCAGTTTCGGCTCTTTGTTTTACATCACCCGCAATCTCTCGCGGCGGGATAGCTCCTCCCAGCTTGGCCCCGGATGCACCGGCTCGGATGGTTTCCTCCACCAGACCGGGTAAACTGATTCCTCTTTCAGCCAAGAAACCACGGATGCGCGTTCCGGCTGTTCGTTCAAAAACTTTCCTTCCAACAGCGCGGGCAACCGGCTGGGCCACTTTTCCAAGTGGGATTCCAAGGAAAGCAATATCCAATGCAGCCGCCGCCTCGTCAGGGTTGATGGTGCCGCTAATTTCCGGCAGTTTCCCCTCGTGGAACTCCTGTAGGATTTGCTCTCGCGCCTGTTGGTCCGACAGCCCGGACTTTTTCAATACACCGACGCGCTCTTGCATAATTCGGATCCGCGCAAATTGTTCCGGTTGGCGCGTGATGGTGGAGAGAATGCGACGGGGAACGTCAACAACGTCGCGCAGGAAATCTAATACCTCTTCGCCCACCGCGCCAGGAAGAGCACCCACCACGGATTGTTCCTCAAACTCAACTTCCGGTGGCTTTGGTGCGGGAGGGAGGCTGACCCTGGTGCTGCTTAGGATTGATTGGAGCTCTTCGTCAAAGTCGGGCATTAACGCTGTTGTTGTTCACGCAGGGCATTGAGTAGGATTTCTGTGGCGTTGCTTAAGTCGCCGCTGCGAATCGCCTGCATGACCTGACTAAAATTTTTGGCTGCGAACCCCTTTGGGTCTTCTTGCAGTTTTTCCCGCAGGAGTTTAGCCGCTGCGCGAGCATTACCACCCGTTTGCACCAGGAACGCGGCGGCCATTGTGTTGACACGCTGCCTTTGGGCTTGACGCCTCTCAGCGAAAGTAGGCGGCTTCACCTCGGACGGGAAAAAATCTGGCAGCCGCGTAACTTCTTCGAGGGTGGTCGGGTCCAACCCCACCAGGTCTTGCCCCGCTTGTCGGGTGATGAGCCGGCCTTGAGGATTGCCGCGGGCAAGGTCGAGGATTCTTCGCGCCCCTGCTTCATCTCCCGCCTGCAAGAGATTCACTGCGAATGCCTCGAAGGTGCGTGGCCGTTTGGCCTGGGTTTTGGTGAACTCGAAGGTCTGTTCAAACTGCGCTGCTTGCTGGTCAAGCCTTGCTTGCCTCAGCGCAATTTCCTGTTGGCGGAACTTTTGGTTTGCTGTGTGTAGGTCTGCGAAAACCTGTTGCCGCCGCCTCTCTGCTGGTTCGCTGAGGGCACCGCCGATGCTTGCAGCAAATTCGCTCCCGCTGGGCGCTCTGGCGCTCGCCAGGAGGCCCGCGCCGAAATTGCTCAGGAAATCGCCCAGTAAAGCCCTGATACGGTTCTCACGACGGGCAGGTGGGACTGGACTCCCTATTGGGGCGTTGCCGATGTCTATAGGTTCCCCTGGAAACGTGGCTGTAGCGCCGCTGGGAGGAATGCCACCACTGGGGATGAATGCGCCCTCATCAAGTTCAGGCGGTTCGCTAAATATGGGCGGGATGCTGCCGGGCGCAAACAGCGGTTCAAGGTTGGGAATCCCACTTGGGCCTCGCGCCAGTGCTTCTTGTAAATCGAGGCGGATTCCGTCTGCCATTTATGTTCCCGTCTCTGTCCCTGGCTTCGGATTATTGAAAATTCCCCCCGGAACGAATAGGCCCCCAGCAGCACCCAGCGCAGCTCCAGCCTCGGCCCTTCGCCCTGCGACACCGACTGCGCGACCGCGCGGCACCCCGGCACCCCAATGAGGCCGCACTCCTCGTCCGCCTGCACCCGCCAGCCGTCCTCTGCCTTCTTCCAGCACCCGCGTCACCGTCGGCATCACCATTACTGGATTGGCCGCACTCAAGCAATCGCCTGAGTGGAATTCAATCGAATCAGAGTTTACTACAGAAGAGATTTTACAGGCTATCAAGAACATTAAGGAGGTGACTATGAATCGTGAAACGATTAGATGGAATCAGAGGTTACTTATGCTCACCGTTGGGTCCTGCATTGCCGACGACGGGAAGCCCGTTAATATCAACGACCGGATTCAGCGAGTGCAGTCAAATCTCAAAGAATTGTTTGGCATCGATTCCGAGAAGATTTCAGAAATGAGCGAATGCCTGAAGTCGGTAATCCAGTGTTGGGATTATCTGAAAAGCGGAGAAATTTCAAAGTCGGAATTTCTGTTGACGTATGCTCTGTTCTCCTACATTCCACGCGAGAATTGGCACCTGTCCATCAAGGCCGTCGACGCAATTGCACGAAGTGGTAAACCAGAATTGACGGAAAATCTGGCTCAGTTATGAAACCAGCATGGCTCCCAAGTATTGTCATTGTCCTCAATCTAATATTTCTCACAGGCTGCGCAACACCAAGAGCTGAACTTCCATACAACCCGCCCACCCCGACCCCTGTAAATGGAACAGAGATCCAGCAACTCCTCGCCCAGCCCCATCCGGCGGAGCACTTTTCCCGCCTATGGAAGATTG
>JADFGZ010000257.1 GCA_022567475.1 Acidobacteriota bacterium
TGTGCTCGGTGAGGAGAAAGGTCTCTGGATTCACTTTGCGGCTTTCCGCCATGTAGCCTTCCTCACAAAGGATTGCCACGGTTTCCTGGACGCGCGCTTCCCTGCTCTTTCCCTCCATGCGCCCGGCAAATTTCGCCACCATACGTTCTTTATATTTCTCAAAAAGTTGGTTGACCTTTTCTTCCCCGTCTAACTGGGCCAAGCATTGGATCAGTTCCATGGAAAAACGGTCGTAGCTTTTCGGGAAGAGGCTGTCTCCTAAATCGGTGAGAAGGCAAAGGGCAGCCGGACGGCCCTTGGTGCGACGCTCCATCTCCATGCGCAGCAGCCCGGAACTCTGCAAGCCGAGCACGTGCCGACGGACGGCCATCGGGGTGATGCCCAAGGCCTGGCTGATGTCTGAGATCGCGGGACGGCCCTTGATCTTGATGAAATGCAGAATTTTCTGCCGCGTGGTATCCTGACCGACTTCCTCTGCCATAGTAGCTGCTTATACCGCCAACAGGCAGTATAGGCTGTAAGTTGAAGATTCTGCAACAAAATAAATATATATTTTAAACATTTATGTTGACAAACTTGACGAATCGAGTATAATGTTTTTTCCGATGCACCGAAGGCCCCAGATACACGGGAATGTAGCTGGGATCGGCTCCGGTGCTTTGTGGAGAAACTCTGATGATTCAATTTAGTTCCGAACGGTCGGAAGCAAGTTCCCGGGAGAAACGGTGATGCCCATGATCTTGAGCAGCCGAAAGACCCGGGCAGCCAAACGGCCCAGGGGCAGAGGAAAAGGGAAAGTTTCCAGCCGGTCGCTTCACGGACAGGGGGTTCAAGTTTCTGTGGATGAACGAGTTGCGGACCTGGCGCGGAGATTCCCCGCGCTCCGCACTACGCTGGGTTCCATGCTCTCTGAAAGCAAAAAGCGCATCCGGGACTTACCGGATCCCGATCGGGCCAAACTCCTTCGTATAGTTTTTGCCTTGAAAAAGGCTTCCGGCGGCTAGCCGCCCCACAACAAGCTCCTGGAGTGGCCCCTGCCTGCCTCCGGGTTGAAGAGGGAAACCATGTCATACATCATTGCTGAACCCTGCATCGGCACCAAAGACACCGCTTGCGTTGATGCCTGTCCCGTGGACTGCATCCACCCCAAGAAGGATGCGGACGGCTACGAGGCCGCCCCGCAGCTTTATATCGACCCGGTCGAGTGCATCGACTGTGGAGCTTGCGTTCCGGTATGCCCCGTGACAGCCATCTTTGTGCTGGACGAGTTGCCGGAAAAGTGGAAAGACTACGAGCGGATCAACACCGAGCATTTCCAAAAATAATCTTCTATTATTTGCCAGCCCCTTCCCGGCCGCTGTAGCTTCCTCTCTGACTTCTGCTAAGGGCGGGCTGGCGTCCATCAATACCCAAAGGAGCACTGCGATGGAGCTCAAGCGAATTGTGCCGGAGGAAGCAAAAGCCCTCCTGGATTCCGGTCAGGACTACACCTACCTGGATGTGCGAACGGTCGAAGAATTTGACGCGGGACACGTGCAGGGGGCCAAGAATGTTCCCTTCCTGGAAATCGACCCGACCCAGGGATCGATGGCAGTGAACCCCCACTTTGCCGAGATCGTCCAAAAGAAATTTGGCAAGGACGCCAAGCTGATCCTAGGCTGCCAGAAAGGCGGTCGGTCGTTAAAAGCGGTCGAGACGCTGCTCGCCGCCGGATCCACAAACGTCACCGATATGCGCGGCGGATACGGTGGAGAACTAGACCCCTTCGGCCAGATGACCTTTCCCGGATGGGCGCCCCGCGGGCTTCCTACGTCGACCGAGAGCGGTCCCGAGGACCGTTATGAGCGCATCAAAGCTCACACAAAAGCGGCCTCGGAATAGATCAGGCAGAGCCGTGACCACGAGGAAGGGCTCTCGCCGAGAGTTCCGTGCTCTTAGCCTGTCGGCGAGATTCCCTTCCCCAGGACCGTTGCAATTGTTAGCGGCAGTTCCGCTTGCTTACGTGCGCGGCTCGGAACTATTGTGAGCCCAGCCTTTCCTGCTTCTCGTTTCATTCCAGAACACTCTGCCTGCTTGTCGGCGGCAGCCCCGCACCAGCACCAGTAAAGCTGCTGGCAACGGCAGGAGAATAGTCTGACTGACAATCAGCTATCTTCCAACAAACCTGCAATCAGTGGACAACAGGTAGACGGACAATGGATAATATGCACCACTAAAATTAGGAGGATACCTATGGCGGAACGAGAACGGGAACGAGTTCGCGAGCGGGGGCCGAGAGAGGAGTCCCCGTACGAACAGCTTTTCGAGTCGCGGGAAGCATTTCAAGAACGGCAACGAACCGGCAAGGTGGTGATCCGAAGAGAGGAGCGGGAATTTGAGGTCAACCGGCAGGCGCTCAACCTTTGGTTCCTGAACCCACTGGCATACAAGGACACATGCCTCAACGATTGGCTGCTTTTTTTGAATGACATCAAAACACACTCCGGCCGGCACCGGCACCAGGGCGGCTTGGCCCTCTTTGTGCTGGAAGGCAAGGGCTACACGGTGGTCGACGGAGTGCGCTGCGACTGGGAGGCCGGCGACTTGATCTTGCTGCCCGTCAAAGAAAACGGGGTGGAGCACCAGCACTTCAACAGCGAGCCGGGCAAGCCCTGCATGTGGCTTGCATTCATCAATCTTCCCATCTGGGAGTGGGGCGCGGCGGAAATGGTCCAGACCGAGCTGTCTCCCGAGTGGATGGCTCAACAGAAAAATGCTTAAGCGAAAAACAGATCACAAAAAGGGAGAATCCAGATGGCAGGCAAACAGAAACCTAAGGAAGAAAACCTCTTCGAGGAACTGATCAAGTTGCGGGACATGCATCGCAAGCGGGTCGAGAACGGTGTGGTCGTCGTCAAGGGAAAGGACCGTCCGCTCGAAAAAAATCGGCTTGGCCTCATGCGTTGGTATTTGCATCCTTCGCTCACCAACACTGTCATTCGGACATTGATTACCTTCGTGCAAGAGATTCCGCCGGGCAGCCGCACCGGGCGTCTGCACTTCCAGGGCGGCCAGGTCCTCTACATTTGGGAGGGTAAAGGCCACACGATTCTCGACGGTGTCCGCTATGACTGGAAACAAGGAGACGCCATGAATCTGCCGCTCCGGCGCGACGGAGTGACGGTGCAGCATTTTAACGACGACCCCGACCAGCGGGTCCGGCTGGTCGCCTCCGAGGTGAACCTCGTCGACCAGTTCGGCGTGGACCGGGGAACCCGGTTCGAGGTGCTGGAGGAAGCGCCTTAAAAGCTGCCGGCGGCGGATTCGCAGCCCCAGGACTCCAACCACTTTTGCGATGCTCTGGGTAACAAACGGTTCATAGCTCTTGCGGCTGAATTTTGCGACCTTTTGGGGCCTGCTGCAATCTATAATAGGGAGTGGTGCTCTTGGGGGTTTCTTGAGACCTGCTACAAGCAAGTGAAGGTCCCGAGAACCGCGGGGCACAGAAGCATTTGGAAGTGAGGTGTCTGCTTTATGGAAGGCGTTTCCCTGCTTGCTGCTTTTGCCGCTGGCCTGATTTCTTTTCTTTCGCCTTGCGTGCTCCCGCTGGTTCCCGGTTATGTCTCCATGATTTCCGGCGCCAGCGTAGATGAGCTAAAAACGGGGAACGACGCCAAAGTCTTCGACAAGGTCTTGCTCCATTCTCTGCTATTCATCCTGGGATTTTCCATCGTCTTCATCAGCTTGGGAGCCTCAGCGACCTGGCTGGGACAAACGTTGCTATCACGCATGTCGATCCTCTATAAGATCGCCGGCGTGCTGATCATCATTTTCGGACTCCACCTTACGGGCATCTTGAAGATCAGCCTGTTCAACCGGGACAAGCGTTTCCACTCGGCGGGGAAACCGGCCTCTGCCGGGGGATCGCTGGTCATCGGTTTGGCATTCGCCTTTGGATGGACTCCCTGCATCGGTCCGATTCTCGCAACCATTCTGGGAGTAGCGGCCAGCCGGGAAACGGTTTGGGGGGGCATCTTCCTGCTGTCGCTGTACTCGCTGGGCCTGGCGGTCCCGTTTTTGCTTACCAGCCTGGGCATCAATCATTTCCTGAAGTTTTATAATCGTTTCCGCACACACCTGCACCAAGTGGAGGTGTTTTCCGGGATCGTGCTGATCGTGCTGGGCGCTATGATCTTTACCAATCAATTCACGCGGCTGGCGGGCTATCTCTCTTTTCTCAACCGATTTGCTCTGTAACCAGGGAAGCGGCTGCCGGAGCTGTCGCAGATAGTATAGCGCGGGAGTACAAGGACGAGTTGCCCGGCTTTGCCTGCGATACCGAGCCTGTGATATCGAGAAAGCCAGGAGGAAAATAAATTGAGTCAAAAGTTATTAACACTGGGGTTGCTTTTAGCGGCGGTAGCCATGGGGCTTTTTTGGTTGCAAGAGCGCTCCACGCCAGAGGTAGCCGGCATCGTCAGCGTCAGGCCGCTCTCGATCCCGGAGATTCGGGGAAAAGAGGCGGCGGCTTTTGAATTGCCCGACGTGGACGGCGCGACGGTCCGCATGGCTGACTTCAAGGACAAGGTATTATTGGTTAACTTCTGGGCTACATGGTGTCAACCCTGCCTCATTGAGATTCCCTGGTTCCTGGAGTTTCAGGAGCAGTACGGGCCGCAAGGGTTTGAGGTGATCGGCATCTCCTTGGACGACGAGGGGGCGGAAGTAGTAAAGCCTTTCATGGAAAAACACGGCATGACCTATACGGTTCTGTTGGGGGATGAAGAGACCACCGAACTGTTCGGCGGAGTCCTGGGTCTTCCGACCACCTTTATGGTGGATCGCGACGGGAAGTATTACTCCATGCACCGGGGGCTGGTGAGCCGGGATATCATCGAGGATGATTTGCTGACCCTTCTCAATGGAGCGCCCGCCGAGTAAGGCGCCTCATCCCGCTTGCGATGGAAGTTGACTGCGAGCAGCGCGAAGACGAGCCACCGTCTTTTCTTGCCCCAAGAGCTCCATCACCGCAAACAGGCTCGGAGCCACGGCCTGCCCGGTCAAGGCGACACGGGAAGCGTTGATCAACAAACCCGCCTGAACACCCTTGTTCGCTGCAAGCGCCCGCAGCACCTTTTCCGCTTCGGCTTCGTTGAACTGAGGCAACTGAGCTAAATCTTCCGCCAGGACAGGCAACAGATTCGCCAAAAGCGGGTCCTTCCAAAATTTTCCCACCGCAGCCGGGTCCAAAGGGTAGTCGTCCCGGAAATAGGCTCTTGCCGGGCCGGAGAGGTCTTGCAAGGTCCGCAGACGCGGCTGGAGCAATTCCAGCGCGCGCAGGAACCATTCTCGGCCTTCCCCTTCCCACGACGCATCCCAGCATCCGGCAGCCTGCAAGGCTTCCTCCGCCATGGGCGCTAGTTCTTCCGCCGTGAGCATCTGCATATATTCCGCATTGAACCACTCCAGCTTCGAAAGGTTGAAGACGGCGTTACTCTTGCTGATGGCTTCGAGTGAAAATGCCTGGATCAACTCCCCGGTTCGCATCAGTTCCCGGTCGTCACCCGGAGACCATCCGAGCAGCGCCAGAAAATTGCGAAAGGCCTCCGGCAACAGGCCGCGCTCGCGATAAGCGCTGACGGCCGTGGCCCCGTGACGCTTGCTGAGGCGCGAACGGTCCTCTCCTAAGATGAGCGGCAGGTGAGCAAAGACAGGAAGCGGCTGCTCCAGGGCACGGTACAGCAGGACGTGTTTGGGAGTGTTGGAAAGATGATCGGCCCCGCGGATGACGTGCGTGATGCGCATGTCGCAATCGTCGGCGACCACGCACAGGTGGTAGGTGGGGAGCCCGTCGGAACGCAGCAGCACAAAGTCTTCAATCTCCTCATTGGAGAACGCGACGTTTCCAAAGACCGCATCGTGAAACTCGGTGCGCCCCGTCTCGGGAACGTGGAAGCGGACGACAAAAGAGCGTTTCTCTGCCTCCATCTGCTGTTTCTGGTCCGTGGAGAGCGACCGGCAGAGGCCATCGTACTCCCACGCCTGCCGTGCGGTTGCGTCCTGCGCGCGGCGCGCATTCAATTCCTCCGGCGTGCAATAACAGCGGTAAGCGTGGTCCGCATCCATCAGCTTTTGCACGATAGCGCGGTACAAATCCAATCGTTGCGATTGATAAAAGGGACCTTCATCCCATTCCAGGCCCATCCACCGCATGCTGGCCAGGATGCCTTCCACCATCTCCGCGCTGGAGCGCGCGGCATCGGTGTCCTCAATCCGCAGGACGAAAGTGGCCCCGGTGCGCCTGGCAAAGAGCCAGTTGAACAGAGCCGTGCGGGCTCCTCCCACATGCAAATATCCTGTTG
>JADFGZ010000258.1 GCA_022567475.1 Acidobacteriota bacterium
AGTCCCTCCTGTCCCGACCACTTTCACTGTAGGCAATTCTTGATTCTCTTGCGCAAACAGAACTCCGAGCTGAAGGGCGACAAATACGAAAGCAAAAAAGGGATTGATCCTCATTAGTGGGCCTCCACTAGAGAGCGAAGTTACTATGGCCTCTTTTGGATGGCATTGCAGCTCAATCCGACAGTTCCGCTGACTTCCAATAGAGGTGCTCTCAGTTCAGCGTGCATTAGTCTTGCCACTCCCTGGGTCAGCACGTAACTCTTGGGTGGCTTGGTTACCGGCCGGGTTAATATTCAGGTAACGCGTCTGCTTGGACCCAGCCTTAATGACTGACACCTGTATAGAAGCCACCCATGATGGCATCGTGCCAAAGCTTGACTCCCATCGGGGCAACTCCCATAGGCAGTTCTGGTTCTGGGTTGGTGTAGCCGTGTATCCCAGCATCGAATTGATACACCCGGACTTTCGGGGCAGGATTCATCGCTGCAAACATAGGTAGATAGATCTCGCGATAGACCTCGGATGTGTGGTCCCGACTGTTCTTATTGATAGCGAAGATCGAGGGAGGAACCGGCTTGACGCCTTTCACGGACAATTCCCGAAGGTATCCGACGTATCGGTCCACCAATGCGTTCGTCTCCTCAGTACTCAATTTCAACCGTTTGGCAGTAGCCTTTGCTGCCGCGGCAAGAGCATCGCGGCTATCAAAATGAATAATGTTTTCGGCCTTGAAATGGGGGCGTGTGGTGCCTCTCTCCCAACTCTCGTGGACTTCCTCCATCAGCATTGCCAGGCGCTCCAAAGCTTGCACCCCTTCTTCCTGTATTGCTTCATACCCGCGGTACCGGGCGGTGTCACGCCAAGACCGAATTCTCAGGCAGTTGAAATCAATTCCCCAAGGTTCTCTGATGCCCTGAATGCGTCGGAGCATTGCTCCCTGCTGGAACCCGAAGGGGGTGGTTTCCATGCCGATAATGCCCACAATATTGGGAACCCGCTGGCTCATGATCATCGTAAAGGGTCCTCCCGTCGAATGGCCATGGGTGTAGATCGAGTACTCCTCCTCTGGCAGGTGCCGACGCAGTAATTCCTTGCCCCCTTCCTCGAAAGCGACCGGCCAACCCGCCATCCGGTTGTAGAATTCCGTCCCTTCCTTGGCGCAGGCCAAGATCAGAGTGCCCCATCTTCTGCGTCGAAATTCGTCTCGGTCCTCCACTACCTCATACTGGTCCGGGGTAATCACTACGTCGCGATTCCAGATCGGTGTTCGCACTGTGCCATCCGGATGGATGGTATCCCCGGGCCAGTCTCGGCTCGGGTCCAGCAGGTACAGCCTCCCCGGATAGGACATGTTGACCACCTTGTAGCCAAACTTGCCCGTCAGGAAACGCGCCATCCGATCCAGTGATCTGTGATCTCCCGAACCACCGTGCAACAGCAAAATTCCCACTTTCTTTCCGTCCGCCCCTGTGGGGATTCTGGAGGCGTCCTCCGGCTCGTAGACCATACTCGCGATGTCCCAATCCATCTCGAGAGCTCGAACCCGGATGATCGATTCTTCAGCTTGCAGAGGGATGTCCGGCATTGCCAAAATCTCTTTCGAGGTCTCGACGATTTCGGGACGGGCAACTCGAATCCATTCTGCCCCGCTTACTAGCTCTACAGGGCGGGTCAAATCTTCGGCAAAAAGAATCCCATTGCTGCAAATGATGAAAAGAGCAAACAATAACGCAGCAGACATAAATGTGATCTTTCGGTGCATCATCTCAATTCCTCCTGTGCATTGGTCTCTCGGCTATTAGATCGGTAATGTCACAATCAGCAACAAAGGTCAAGAATTACAGCTTGTTCGGCCAATCTCGTCCGATCTGAAGCAATTCTCCGAAACCGAGCGGCGTTGCGATTAGGCCATTACACCTCAAATATACCACCCACACCAAGCGGGCTGAGGACCTCATATGAGCCGAGCCGGGCACCTGGGGAAATGGGCACGTTTTAACCTCGCCAATGATTGAAAATAATGGGGAAAGGTTACACGAGGGGAGAGCGTAAAGCAATTGGGAACAGGGGACTTCCTCAACCTACTAGCCGAGCCCTGAGTGCGGCGAGGCGGACAAATCCCGGATTAATTGTCAGCTTATGGGAAATCAGCATGAAACTTCCCATAACGCCGTTTATGTCCAACTACACTACGGCGTCACTCAAGGGTAATCGTCGAGGAAACGTTCTTGGACTGCGATCTTGCGCCGACCAAGGGCACTTGTCCGGTTGGCCGTTTAACTTCTCGAAGTAACTATTGCACGGCGATGGTGACGGTGTTGGAAGTGACACCGCCAATGGTGAGCACGACTTCTACCGCGTCACCCGTGGGTGTGTTCGACGGAACCTGCACATTGACTTGGTAAAGTCCCACAAAGCTGGTCAACCCCGAAAAGCTCGGCGGGACGGTCACACCGCCGATCGTCACAGATGGCGTGGCAAGGGTGACTGACAACCCGTTGCCAGACGGGGGTGCCCCGCTAGGTGGGCGGAGCCTTTGGGGGTAGGAATGATCGGTGTCCTTCGTTCTTTAAGAGGCGGAGGGCAACTGTGTGCCCTTTCCAAGTCTGATTATGGGTGATTAGTCGATTCTCTCTCGCTTCGCTGGAAAGACACACCGGTGTCTCTCAGTATCCTCCGGCAGGCGGCTCGCTGATGCCCAGAAGGGTGTTTACACCTTCGCCGAAGGCAGGCTTTCGCATCATAAATTGAGTACAGTCATATACACCATTTATATTTTCGTCTATATCCCTGTCCGGACTCAACTTTAAGGATACGGTTGTTGTAAAGGGCTTTGCCAGCGCAACCGGGTCGGTGAGCGTTCTCTCTATCTCCAAGGTCTCAGCGTCAACGCGCCGGAATCGCTCCACAACGCGCAGCTGAGTGCTGTGCTCATGACCTCCGGTATCAAGCCAGCTTTCGTCGCGTATTCCGATCGTGTCCACCACCAATGCATCTCCGTCCCACCGGCCAATCGAGTGTCCGTTCCACGTGAGTTCAAGATTCTTGGGATGTTCTCGCCCATCCGTATAGATGTAGCGTACCTCGTGCTGATAATTGAAGAGCAGGATCACCTTACTAGGGGTCTGAAGGATTTCGATCAAAGCTGGGCGAGCACCGCTGCCGCCGGTGATGATGTAGCGAGGAGGACCGAGCCGCACCAGACCGGCCGGATAACAGTGATACAGGGGATCTTGATCGACTCGCACAACTTGCCCCCCATACACTCCTGGAGCGTTGGCGGCCACTGGCGCCCTGTTCCAATTGAATTTGTCACGGCCCCACTTCGTCAGCTCTATAGTCCCGGTCGGACCGAATTGACCCGCCGCCTGCCCGCCTGTTGTCCGACCCCCGCCAAACCAAGTTCCAGACAGGTCCGGCTTTCCATCCGTGGTCCGCGGTATAGCCTGAGCCTGTGCAGTCTGAGCGAGCACAACAGTCGAGAAGGCAAACACGACAAACCCAAACATCGAACTCATTAAGCGATTCTTCATTTCAAAATGCCTCCCTAAATCAATATCCCGTGATCCGACAAGGAAGCCGTTCCGCCAATTGCGAAATGGACACGCACCGTATCGCCAGACTCATCAGTTTCCTGTGGGCACCCGCTGCTTCAGCTCTTCAAACCAGTTAAGGACGACGTTGATTTGCGTCGGTGCCGAATCTGACCCACCTTCCTGGATCATCACGAACCGCTGGCCATCGTGGACCTCGAAAGATCCCTCGCGTTCTACCGCGACGGCATGGTTCGCCGTTTCGCTACGGAGATCCAGGAACGGCCATCTACTCATTGACGTACTTCGACACACCGTGCAGGGCAGCTTCCGCGGTGTACAGATTGCCGGCGGCGTCGATGGCGATGCCCTCCCCCATGGCTCCCTCGGGGCGATCGGTCTGGTGCGGCGGAATGAAGATCGTGACTTTGCCGTCGCTGAGACTGCCAATGCGGATGCCCCGGAGCCAGCCCGGGTGCCGTCGTGCGTCTGATTCGGAGTCGGCGGTATAGATCGTGTCGTTCTGGTCGATGGCCAGCCCGCTCACGCGGCCGAACTCTTTGTATTCCTTGATAAAGTTTCCGTTCTTGTCCAGGATCTGGATGCGGTGGTTGTGGCGGTCGGCGACGATCAGTCGGCCCTGCGAATCGAACTCGATCGCGTGCGGGGTCCGGAACTCGCCCGGCCCGGTCCCTGTTTTCCCAATGGTCCGGAGGAACTTCCCGGTCTTGTCGAAGACCGAAATGCGTCCGACCAGATTCGGGTCCTCGACGTTCATATGACTCTCGGCCACGTAAATGTCGCCGTTCGAATCGGTCACAACGTCGGTCGGGTCGGTCAACGCATCCGGGGGATTGCCTTCCACTCCGAATGTTCCCAACACCAGGAGCACCTCGCCCTGCGGGCTGAACTTGACCACTACGCTGCCTTTGTCTTTCTCGTCCGGGAACTGCTGGAGCTCTTCCGGTCTCGGAACCCGCGCGTCGGCCACCCACACATTTCCATCTCGATCGACATGGATGCCATGCGGCCACACGAACATCCCGCCGCCAAAACTCCTGATCTCCTTTCCTGACTCATCGAAATGGTGGATGGGGTTCGCTTTGGTGCCGAGGCAGCCCGGGGCTATCCCTGGTGAGCATCGGTCGGTCGCCCACACGGACTTGCCATCCCGGTCAATGGCCACGCCGTTGGAGCCGCCCCACGGCCTTCCCTCTAAATTCAGCTGTGCCCAATCCCGAATCGTGCGATAGGGATTCGCGCCGCTATTTACGGGCTGCATTTCCTGCGCGCCGAGCCGGCCTCCCTGTAGTGCAGTCCATAGGAGGATTGACACAACAAAGCAGAATCTCGAGGCGAAACCTGAAATAGACATCGCAACGCTCCTTTCCATGAAACTGGAATTAACGTTTTGGCCCTCCGGCGGTTCAGTTGGTAGGCACCCGCTGCTTCAGCTCTTCAAACCAGTTCAGGACGACGTTGATTTGCGACGCTTCCAACATGTCGCCTAGCTGGACCATCAGGAAGCGCTGGCCGTCAGAGGTGATGTCATAATCTGGAGGAGCGTAGGGGGTCCCGGATTGGTACGGGCCCTCAAAGAGCAGGGTTGGGGTGTCCGCATCAAAGCCTGCCTGCATGGTAACGTCAACCCCCATCATCTTGTTGCCGTTGCGGTAGAACAGCTCCCGTCCGCTCCGCGCCCAAACCGCGTACACACCGCCCTCGGTCGAAATCTGCCACTTCTGGCCGGGGACGGGAAAGGATTGCACGTAGACCTCGTATCGGCCCGACTCATCGGACGCATAGGCCAGCCAGCGGCCGTCGGGCGAGAACATCGCGCCGCCTTCATTAAAGGGCGTTCGCAGGAAAGGGCGTGGCTTCCGCTCCCCCTCCAGCGGCAGCACCCAGATATCTGCGCCGCTGGTGGGATGACTTTCTGTGAAGGCTAGCACTTGGCCGTCGGGCGACCAGGAAGTTGCCCACTGAAGGTATTCACTCGTCGTTAGTCGTTCGGCCGCGCCGCTGCCGTCCGCCGGCTTCCAGAATAGATTCTCGGCTCCGCCGGCTCGGGTCGAACCGAACGTCACCTGCTTTCCATCGGGCGTCCAGAGGGGCATATTGTTGAACCCCTCAAACGTCAGCCGGGTCAACGTTTGGCGGGGTATGTCGTAAATGCGGATGTCCGTGTTGACCTGCGCAGTCACCTGCTCGCCGTCGGGCGAGAGGCGGAGATCATCATATGGTTGGGGAGGCGCCGGAAGGGGTTCGACCGCTCCTTTGCGGTCCACCCAGACCAGTGTGTTTCCAAGGGCCTGGGGATTGCCCGAAACATAGACGAGCACGCCGAGGTGGGAAAAGCTGAACTGCGGAGTGTAGGTAATAGGTGACATCATGACGCCCTCGACCACCGGAAACGGAGCGCCGGTGACCTCCAGCCGCGCCAGATCGAACGGCACAGAAAGCAATGTTCCCGGGGTCGCCGACTGGACATAGACCAGGTGTCCTGTGGGCACGTAACGGGCATAGGTAGCCCCTGGGATCAGCGCCCGCCGTTCACCTGTCTCCAACGATTGCACCACAGTCTGCTGTTGTTCCCAAGCAGGGCCGGTCCCGGCTGGGAAGAGCACTGCCTTGCCGTCCGGCAGGACTTCCGGCCAGCGATGGCTGAATTCGCCTTCCTCCAAGGTGGTCAGCTCCTGCGGTGTACCCCCGGCGGCGGAGACTTGCATTAGGCCCGATAGATTTGTTGGTGTGAAGACAATGGTGTCATTGGAACCCCAACTAAAACCGCGGG
>JADFGZ010000259.1 GCA_022567475.1 Acidobacteriota bacterium
CGTCTACAAAGACCAGCCGGTCCGGTTCGATCCTGTTCACCGTCTCCCACCAAGCCTTGCGGCGCTGCCGGTTTTCCGGCGAGTCCTGCTCCTGGGCGTAGAGCGACTTTTTTTGAGTCGCAGCTTCATCTGCCGCAGCACCACCCACAGCCGCGGGATGCTCAACGACACGTGCCTCTGCTCCCGCAACTGGCGCTGCAACTCTGCTAGGGTCCGATCCGGTTGCTGCCGCAGCCATTCCCGCAACCGCTCCTGTACCAACGGCGTCACTTGGTTGATTCGTCCGTGCCGCTGCTCGGTCCGCTCCATCCGGCCCGTTCGCCGCAGCGCCGCCGAGATTTTCTTCGCATACCCCAGACTGACCCCGAATTCTTCGGCCAGCTCTTCCAGCGTCCCCCGGCCCTGTTCCTGCGCCTCCAGAAGCTTCCGCCGTAAATCGTTCGAGTAGGCTTGTGCCATGGATTCATTTTCGGAATCGCCAGACACTCTAGTCTACACTAATTGTTAAAATGCTCTAAGGTGCGCCAACATTCAGTTCTTCCACGCTCCAGCGTTCCGGCTTCAACGGACCAAGAACCGGTTCGCCCAGCGCCGGCGAGGACAGTACGAAAAGACCCGTGTCGGCAAATACGAGAGGAAACCTTTGTCTCTCTTCGAGATCCCATAGAGTACTTCCTCTAATCCGGAACTTCCGATATCGAGCCTTCCATTTGCCCAAAAGCATACGCCCCCAGCCCTGTCCACTCAAGTCGGGATCACCTACGCCCTCTTTTGGATAGTTAGCTAGCGAAGTGGACACGATAGTGATCCGTCGGAGGGCATTTCGTACTCAGATGGCTGCCGGATTCCTGTCCCCTTCGCCGTATCGTATGATGAAAACTTTCTGGATGGGGCTGGTCGTGAAAAGCCCCTCTGCCCATGACGAAAGCCCGCACACACCTTCCCGCAGTGCCCCCCCTTAGTCTAAGGGTTGGATGTGGACCATATACCCGTTGTTATCGACATACCAGAGATTGACGGGGTCGGTGGAATTGTCGATCCAGGCCCTTCGATTATGGGAGAACGGCTCCGGGAGCATGTAGTCAATCCACCG
The DNA here is from genome assembly GCA_022567475.1 of Acidobacteriota bacterium. Classification (GTDB taxonomy): domain Bacteria; phylum Acidobacteriota; class Terriglobia; order 2-12-FULL-54-10; family 2-12-FULL-54-10; genus JADFGZ01. The sequence goes on from JADFGZ010000259.1 coordinate 1,094, forward strand.
TTCCGTACGGGGATTGAATCGCAGGAACCGGCCGCTGTGCATTGGCGCTCCCCATACCTCGCCGTTCTTGTCGGGTAAGATTTCGTAGAAAGCAACATAAGGGATGGGAGGATAAAACTCAGTGATCTTGCGGGTCCTGGGATCGAGTCGGATGAACATGCCACCCCGGCCACCCAGCCAGGCGTTGCCCTGCCGGTCAAACCCTCCCCGCGCAGGACTGGAGACCAGCGTGGGGGTTTCCAGTGTCCAGTTTTCACCAGTTTGGAGGTCCACAAGCCCGATGAGATTCCCTCCCGTGCCCCCACCAGCCCAATACTTTCCATCCAAGCTGACAATATTGTCGTAGGCGCCACTCCATCTATCAAGTGGGTAATGGCGGACAATCTCGCCGGTGTCGCGATCAATTTTCACGACCCCTTGTTGTCCCTCTTCATTCCGCAGTGTTTCATATACATAACCTTCCGGGCCCATGGCGAAGTTGCTGAAGCCTGGTGAGTTGGGGGTACCGCCTTCGTAGTGGAACTGCTGGAATTCGCCCGTCTTGGGATCGAGTCGCGCCAGGTTCTGCCTCCAGTTTTCGGACGCATAAACAATATCTCTCTCGTCTACCCAGATCCGATGAGTGCCCGGTAAAACCCCTGGAACATCCGGGAGCCGGTATTCGGTCACTCTTCCCGTCTTGGGATCCAACGCACCCACATAAGGGCTGCGATGGGGGCTATACCAGATATTACCCTGGGAATCGCCGTGCACATCGTGAGTTGAAAGCAGTGTCCGGGGCAGCTCGTACTCGGTCACGATCACTCGAGTCGCAGCTCCCCGGGGCCTGGGAAGAACGTGCAGCGGCGGAATCTCCGAATCAGGCCCCCGGACCTTGGAAAGCCATCCGATCACCACCTCTTCTTCTTCCAAACGGGGAATCCCGGCACGAGCCGTTTGTCCGGGCTGGGGTTGTCGGAGGTTGATCAGTGGGGAGCCGGCGCCCCGTAGCATCCTCCGCACAATAAGCCGCCAGCCCTGCTCATCATAGCGATTCCGGAAAATCTGATTGTAGGAATGGCAGCCAAAACCACAAGAGAGGGTAAAGACTCGCTTCTCCTTCCCTGTGCCGGGAAGGTTCATCATCCATTCCACCCCTGTCAGCTGGGCTAGAATCTCCGGCGTCGGAGGCAGATATTCATCGTCGCTCACCCGTTCGAGAACAATATTTTCAAACTGCTCCGGCCCGTTGATTTGGACGGTGTCCCTTTGGTAAGGCCGGAACTCCAGGGGCCGGGTAATCCGCAACGTATAGGTTCCCGCCTCCAGGGTTGGGAACTCATATCGGCCATCGTCGTTGGTATACACCGTGGTCCGAATGGAGGTATTTGCGGAGATCAACTGCACTCCGATTCCTTCGAGCGAGGCGCCCGTCGAAGAGCGCACCATCCCCCAGGAACCCCCCAGAAGAGGATGCGAGCGTTGAGCCCCAACGTCCCTTCCCGCAACAACCACCAAGCTCACCAGCGCGAAGCCAATCAGAACCCAATGCCATGCTCGTTTCCTTACCATAGCCGCCTCCTTAAAAGTCTTTACAACATCGCGGGGTCAATATCGGTATAACGGATTCCGCGGGGGTTCCTGAGCATCAAAGCAACATTGCTCAGAGCGCAGATAGACCAGCAGGTCCGCCATGTCCGTATCGTTCAACGTGTAGCGATAGGAAGGCATCGCAGGACTGCCAGCGCGGATCTTATCGGCCACCGTCTGATCGTTAACGGGCTGCCCTGTCGTTACGAGTCTGTCACGCTCGTACAGGCCTTCCAGAGGGACAGCACCCGTCCCTGCCTTGATAGTGTAATCGTTGTGACACATCCAACATTTAACGAAGTAAATCTCCTCGCCCCGTCCGAGGCCGCTTTCCGCAGTTGTCTTGAAATTGAAGAGTGCAACAGAGCGTTGCAGCCGAAGCGCGCCAGAGTCTGATCTAGGTGCAGTAGCTTCCCGAGAAGAAGCATCCTGAGCTTGGACCTTGTGAAGAGCCCACTGTCCTATTCCCAAGGCCAGGGCCGCGACCAAGCAAAGACCGACCCTCTTCCCCCTTTTGAATTCCATAAATTCCTCCTAATGGCAAACAGAAAATGGAGTGTCCGAAAGGGAAGCGCCCAGTCGCACTCTCAACCGAGCAAATCCCTCCCGTTTAGGATCCCTGTTTGCCGCCTGCGCGATATTATACCCCCAGCCATCAGCGGGTAGTGTCTCAGTTTGAATCCATTTTCTCTTTTATGAGAGCTATGTGCCCCTGTAGTCGAGTCTTGATTTTTTGTTCATCGCCATCATCTTCGATATCGAACACTATTGGATCAGGGCGGCCATGAATGCGTACGCTAAATCTCCATATGTTGTCCATGTTAGCTACCTGTTCGAGTTCTGAGAGTGTCGAATCTAGTCCGGCAGCGCCGAATTCAGCTCGCGCCAACTTATCAATGTTTTGTTTGCTCAACATTTATTACCTCGCTATTCCTGCGATTTCTTCCAAGCCCCAAACGTGATCTGCAACCCCGGCAGCCATTGCGGGTGTGATTCATCAGCGCAATGTCTTGACAATCGGCCTCTCGACAAGTACCTTCATGCAAACAGAACCACTCAGGAACCTGAACAACAGGAGATAACAGAGATGTCAAAGTCAGCGTTGGCTTTTCGTTCCTTGCTCGTCTGGAGCCTCGCTGTATTCGCAGCAGCGCCGGGCTCAGTTCTCGCCGCCCCGCTGGTCTAATGTTTCTCCGCCCTTGACAGCAAGAGCGCGCTGCGCCTCTCGCTGATCCAAATTCTGATTTGCAATACGTGGATTGTCTGGATTGATTAAAAGGTCCGCCGGGCTGATTGCGATAATATCGGGCATGTTGACCCTTGCCCCTTTTTCAGCAAGCGTCAGACATTATACACGGCGATGGTATGGCAAGTATATAATCACCCAATATAGAATAAGCTCCTTTGTTTATTGGAGATAGGGATGCGCTAACAACCTTAGATTGGGGAAGCACCCATTGAGTTCATCGACGGCAGGGGTACTACAGGGTGATTACATCAAAGCCGCGCGCCGGCACCTACAGTGTCTACAAAAAGCGAGGAGAGTTCCTATCAGAAAAAATCCAGCCAAAAGCAGATCTTTCCCCGATCTCGGAACTATACCGGAAGAATTGATCGCTCCCCGCGGTCCTTTTTTATCCAAGATGGCAGGCACAAACACCCGCCCAAAACCCGCACCTCTCCGCCAAAAACAAAAGGCCAGCAGCCAAAATCTGCGCCCCACCCCACCTTGAAAATTCAGGACCTAAAACGCCAAAATCCGCGACCCCAGGTCGCAGCTTTCCTCAGAACGATCCCACCACTCTCGGTCATTCTCAGACCCCTCTTTTTCCTGGCACCACGCCTTCCCGATTATGCTATAGTGGCGCCATGGCACACTGGAGCCAAAAAGCCAGCGTTGAGAATCCACATTCTCAGGCCAGCGAGGCACATTCTCGGGCTGGTATACCGTCTAATTTACTGTCTATATTTCGGTCCGACCATAGGGAAATACGGAGACAGTATGGACAGAATAGACAATTTAATTGCCTGTTAAATTGTTTATATTGTTGTAAATAGAAGATACCGCAGAGGGCGGGAGTAATTCAGTGGTAGAATGCCAGCTTCCCAAGCTGGACGTCGTGGGTTCGAGTCCCATCTCCCGCTCCATATTTTCAATAACTTAGGTCGCCAACTCATAAATCAGGGTCCAATTAGGGTCCAATTAACTACATCACGGGCCCGTTGACCGATTCGAGCATTGCCTCCACGCGGCCAACCGCCTCCACCAACTGCGGCAGGCCAGAGCGTGCATACACGTCCAGATTTACCCCAAGCCCGTGGCCCATCTGATCAGCCGTAACCTTCGGGTCAGCGCCGGATACCTTGCTGAGCGTGGCGTAGGTTCTGCGCATCACCTGGAACGTCGCCCATTCCAAACCAATCTTCTTCCACACTGGCGCGATGCTCCGGTTCCATACGTTATCCCTCCAGAGCGGCGTGCTCAATCGCTCCGAAGGAAACACCCAGCCCGAGGAGTCAAGCGCCAGTTCCCGCCACGCTGCCACGTCCCTGATTACCAAACGCGGAAACGCAACGATGCGGGATGACCTAGTTGTCTTCGGAGTGTCGGTCTTCCCCCTGTAGATCCGCTGGCGGATGACAGCGTGGTCTTTCGCAACGGATGGCCAGCGCAGCCCGAAGATCTCACCAGGCCGCATCCCGGCCAAAACGGCCAGCTTTACTATCAGCCGCTCCCGTAATGGCAAAACTGCCAGCCCGCGTACAACATCTTCCGGGGACATGACCCGCTTCTCGGCCCTCTTGCATTCACGCGGGGTAAAAAGGGCCTCAGCCGGATTACCAGCGACAAGACCATCATTCGCGGCAAGCGCGAAGATTGAGTTCAGGTCCCACCGCAGGTGATCCACTACGCTGAAGGAGAGCCCCGCTGCTGCCTTCGCGTCCAGGAAGGACTGTAGGTCATCGCGTGTGACCGATCGCAGCAAACGCCCACCGAGATCAGCGGCAATATGAGTGCTTATCCGCTGCTCAGTTGTGCCCTTGGTGCTGTCTTTCCACCTGCGACGTCCAAACGGCAGATAAACACCTTCAATATATTCCTGAACTGTCATCTCGTGGCTTCCCCGCCCCGCGTGTGCATTGAGCGGTGCCAGGATATCATCGAGCTTCGATCTGGCTTTGCTCTTGGTCATGGTGCTACACAGCCCGAGAATCACCGATTTTCTCTTTCCATCCTCGCGCCAGCGACCTATCCAAACTGCTCCTTCGGCGCGAGCCTTTTTTTGCAAATATCCATGCTGATACTGCTGTCGCCTCTTACGCATTTCAGTTGCTCCTTTCCTTTTGCGCGTGAGGCGATGAATCTTGGCTTTCCGATAATAACGCTTTGGCCTCCGCCTGTTCAATCCACTTGATCAGCGAGTCTCGCCGGATCAGCTTGCGCCGACCGATTTGAATGCAAGGCAGTCGCGGCAGACCCCGCAACTTCCCGTTCAACAGGTGGCTCAGGTGCGCCTTCGAGAAGCGCAACCATTGCGCCGTTTCTTCCATCGTCAGAATTTCAGCCGTGTGCATTTGCACACCCCTGCTCGGTCGCCGCGCCCGTCATCGCCGTTACATCCCTTTTCTGAAACCTAAATCGCTCCCCCAT
>JADFGZ010000260.1 GCA_022567475.1 Acidobacteriota bacterium
AGGAAGAGTCAAAAATTGAACTAACTCTTTATTCGTTATGAGCTGGCAGAATATCTCATTGGCCAAGGCAAACCGGCCCGCCGCGTACTGCTTCTCCCCCAAGACAGAGCGTACTTTGTCCATCTCTTCCTGGAGCAAGGTACGGGCCAACTCAACCGTGATCTTCCGCCCGTCGGGCAAGACAGCCCCATGCCGAATCCACTGCCAGACCTGAGCCCTGGATATCTCAGAGGTCGCCGCATCTTCCATCAGATGGTAGAGGGGGACACAGCCATTGCCGCGCAACCACGCTTCCAGGTACTGCACGCCCACGCTGAGATTGGTTCGAAGACCCCCTTCTGTGATCGTCCCTGCAGGAACACGCAACAGGTCGGCGGCGGTCACCTGCACGTCTTCGCGCATTACGTGGATTTGGTTCGGCCCCGGCATGGCAGCGTCAAATATCTGCGCGGCAACCGGCACCAGCCCGGGATGCGCTACCCAGGTTCCATCGTGCCCGTCACCCGCTTCGCGGTCCTTGTCGTCGATCACCTTGCCGATGGCTTGCGCATTGGCTTCCGGATTATTCTTGATCGGTATCTGCGCGGCCATGCCGCCGATGGCATGAATCCCGCGCCGGTGGCATGTCTGGATGCAAAGCAGCGAATAGCTCCGCAGAAAATGCCTTGCCATTGTGATCTGAGCGCGGTCCGGAAGCATGAAGTGGGGATAGTTGTGAAACTTCTTGATGAAGCTGAAGATGTAATCCCAGCGTCCGCAATTCAACCCGGCGGAATGCTCCCTCAATTCATAGAGGATTTCGTGCATTTCAAAGGCTGCCAGGATGGTTTCGATCAGCACGGTGGCCTTGATGGTGCCCTGCGGAATCCCGAGTTCCTTCTGCGCCATCACAAAGACATCGTTCCAGAGCCGCGCTTCCAAATGGTTTTCCAATTTGGGCAGATAAAAATACGGTCCGGCGCCCTTTTCGAGCAGCGCTCTGGCATTGTGATAAAAGTACAATCCAAAATCGAAGATTCCGGCGGGCGCGGGCTTCCCATCGATCAGCAGATGCTTTTCCACCAGGTGCCAGCCTCGCGGACGAATCAGCATCGTCGCCAAATTTTCCTTTAAGGAATAGGTCACGCCTTGCGGATTGACGAACCCGATCGTACGATTGACAGCGTCGCGAACGTTCACCTGCCCCTGAATCGTGGACTCCCATCCCGGCGAGTGGGCATCCTCGAAATCGGCCATGTAAACCTTTGCCCCGGAATTCAGCGCGTTGATGACCATTTTCCGGTCCACCGGGCCGGTGATCTCCACGCGCCTGTCTTGCAGGTCCCGCGGAACAGCGGCAACCGTCCAGGAATCCTTGCGAAGCTCCTCGGTCTCCGGCAGAAAATCCGGCATCACGCCGGAATCAATCTCAACCTGCCTCTCCGTTCTTTTTTGCAGCAGAGATTCGCGAGTCCCGGAGAAACTCCTTGCCAGCTTCGCCACAAAACGCACGGCGTCCGGGGTCAGGATTTCCGCCAACTGCGCGGAGACCGCCCCCCGAATCTCGATCCCTTCCGGCTGCAAAGTGCGATTCAACTCCGTTCCCGGGTTGGCTCCGCCTTTACTTTTTCCACCCGAGGCAGGTTGTAACTTCGCTTCCATGCTCTTTTCTAATCCCTCCTGCGCCTAAGTCATTGTCCTGATTGACCATTTCCCAGTAAAAATCATATCTTTTCTATTATATACTGCTATTACACACCACCCAGCCATATTTGTAAAACTAATAATTATTATATGTTTAATAAAAATAAATTATAGGCAGCCAGAGCCCCCTGCTCCCCTCTGGTATGCCAAACACCCTAATTTAGGACCCATAACCGGTGAGCGCACAGTTCTATTGACAGCGCCCCGCCCTGGCGGTACCCTTTTCAAAGGAGGCTGTCATGCGACGATTCTCAGGAATTGGCTTGTGTTTGCTGGCGCTTTTGGCAGCGCCTGCTGGAGCTTGGGCTCAGGGTCAACGTGGCTTTGGCGGTGGCTCACGAGGAGCGGCGAATCAACAAGGTGGCTATCGAGGCGGCTCCTACAACGGCGTTCGCAGCTTGCGCGGGTCGGCAAGAGGGGGGCCGGCAGGAAGGGTGTCGCAGGGCCAATCCAGAGTCCGAACAGGCGCTCGTGCTCGCACAACCGCCCGAGGAGCATCCATTTCAGCCGGGGCCGTCCATAATCGCCAGCACAATCGCCAAGCTGTTACCCGGAATCAAGGCGGTAACCGGAATCGAGGACGTACTCCGAATCAAGCAGGCCGTGGTCACCACTTAAGCTTTGCAGGCAGGTTGGGAAACAACGTAAGGCTGCGTGCGATTCCTCCCGTGACAATGCATCCAAGTGTTGGGCATCCAGGTGTCGGGAACATTAACCGGCCCGGAGTTGCACCAAACGGCTCCCATGCCCATATTCCTAATATCAACCGACCGGGCAGAATACGGTCGCATAGGGGATTTACAGCGTCTGACCTTCACAACCAAAATTCCTACAGCAATTCCTACCGCAGCTCTCAGCGTCACCGCTTTGGCGGCTACTCGCGCCATCGTTCCTATGGTTCCAGTGTCGTTTTCTACTACGGGATACCCTACACTGTACCCTACTACGAGCCTTATGGATATTCGACTTATAGCGTATATAGCGGGGGAGGATACTATAGCGCCCCGCCGCCGCCCCAACCGCTGGAACCTTACGCTCCCGGGGTGCCCGGCGACCCAGCCGTTGGCGCGCTTACCTTGCTGGCCTTCATGGACCACACCATTCTGGCTGTCACGGACTATTGGCTGGAGGGCGACATCCTCTATTATCAGACCAGCTACGGCCTGCAGGGCTCAATCCCCATAGACCGTTTGGATCTCCCTCTCACACAACAGTTGAACCAAGAGCGCAATATTCCGTTTGTGCTGGAGTCTCGTCCTTAAGCTGCAATTCGGATTTGAACCCTCGCTCGGCTGCGGATTCTATGTCCGGCAGCCCTTGGGCAGCCTTCGTTTCACTGACGATAGTCGTTACTGACGAATGTCACTACTGACGATAATCCAGCGGCGGGTCCCGATCGCCTAAAAGGGGCACATACTGGAAGTCGGGCCCGCGACGCTCCTGCCACTCGGCCTGCGCTTCCTGGATGCGGGCGGGATCGGAGAAAAGGTCGGTGGCAGTCATTGCCAGGACCTTCGCCGCCAAAAGCATACCCTTCAGACCAATACTCATCCCTCCGGCAGCAACCGCCTGCCAGGTATGCGATGATGTTCCTGGCACCCATGTGGCCGTGCGGAAGCGGACCGTGGGAACAACCCAGCTCACATCTCCCTCGTCGGTGGAGCCCATATGGATCCCTTCCTTGATGGGCTGTATCTCTTTTTCGGACCCCAGCGGAATATCAACGCGGCCCAAAGTCTCTCGAATCTTTTCAGCAAAAGCTTGCTCCTCGGGTGAGTACCGCAGACCGCCGAGCCGTTCCAAATTGGCGTGCACTACACGGGCCAGGGTCAGATTGGGGAGCTTGCTGTGATTTCCATGGATGATCTCCCAATCGACCGTTGTTCCCGTGCCCATTGCCGCGCCACGGGCGGCCTGTGCCACCCGTTCCCATATCTCACTCAGCCGCTCGGCGCTGGGGTGGCGGACGTAATAGTACACCTCCGCAGTTTCCGGCACGACATTCGGAGCGAGCCCTCCTTAAGTAATCACGTAATGAATCCGGGTCTCCTGTGGCACATGCTCCCGCAACAGATTCACCATATGGTTCATGGCCTCCACACCGTCCAGCGCCGAGCGCCCGCGCTCGGGCGCCCTGGCAGCATGTGCTGAAACGCCCTGGAATCGAAACTTCGCTGACTTGTTGGAAAGAGTGGTTTGGGAATCGGCGTAGTTTTGATCTCCCGGATGCCAGCTCAACACCACATCGACATCGTCGAACAGGCCTGCTCGAACCATGTACACCTTGCCGGATCCACCCTCCTCAGCGGGCGTCCCATACAACCGGACGGTGCCCGTTCCGCCCGAGGAAGCCAGCCAATCCTTCACAGCGATGGCTGCGGCGGTGGAGGCCGTGCCGAACAGATGATGACCGCAGGCGTGCCCGCTGCCGCCTTCCTCCCGGACTTGCCGGAAGGGTGTGGTTGCCTGCGACAGACCTGGAAGCGCGTCAAACTCGGCCAAAATGGCGATGACCGGTTGCCCGTTCCCGTACGATGCAACAAACGCGGTGGGCATGCCGGCAACGCCCGCTGCAACCTCAAAACCAGCTTCCTTGAGTTGCATCTGCAACAACGCCGTACTCCTTTCCTCCTGGTATCCGAGTTCAGCGAAGTCCCAGAGCTGCAGAGCCATGTCGTTATATCGTGCTGCATGATCGTCGATTGCCTGCTGGACAAAATCGGTTGGCTGCTGAGCTAGTCCAGCCGTCGTCACAAGAAGGCAGGTGACACTTAAAGCCATTCGGAAAATACACTTTGACATAGGCCGTTCTCCTGATGGGTATTCCAGAGGGGCAAACCACGATTTACCCCTCTTCTAAACCGCGCAGAAAGAATTCTCCCCTATTGAGAAATACAAAATACAGTGACTAGGGAGGCTCGTCAGGGCACGGTTTCAACCGTGCCGAAAAACGGTGCGCAACAGCGGCTTCAGCCGCCGAGGTCATTGACGGACTCCTGCGAGGCTCGAACGTGCGTTGACATCCCTCCGGCGCTAAAGCGCGGGGAAACCCTCTACGGTAGCGGCACGCCTGAAGGCGTGCCCTGACGCACAGGATCGGCGCCATATTAAGTAATCCTCAATAATTTAAAGTTTGAACACCTTTCTGGCAGTTTCTTCAAAAATCATTTTTCGGTCTTGTTCCTTCAGCCACCCAATGCTCTCGATGACCGGCTTCAGATCATCCATATAATTGCCCGTCTGGGGATCGATTACTGTTCCTGACCCCGGCCTTTCTGTCCCGAACAGGCAGCGATCCGGCCCCACTACCTTGAACAGAAGCTCCAACGACTCCTTGGTATAAATGCACGTATCAAAGTAAAGCTGGCGAATGCTCTCTTCAAAACGGTCCTTAGCCCCCCGCCGGTACCGGGCGGCCCGGAAACGGCCGATCTGATAAGGAATCGCCCCGCCTCCGTGGCAGATCACAAGCTTCAGCGCCGGGAAGTCCTCAAACACGCGGGAGTTCAGCAGGGAAATGACGGCGATGGTTTCCTCATTGATGAAGTGCAGGCTGTAAGGCTCCCGGGGTGAGCGGCTGCCGGCAGAATGCACCATCGCCGGAACATCCAGCTCCACCATCTTTTCATACAGCGGATACCAATGCTCGTCCCCCAGGCCGGGCGGCGGCTCTTGGCCTTCATTCGGATCAGGATTCAGCAAGCACCCCACAAATCCAAGCTCTTTCACGCACCGCTCCAACTCTTCCAGCGAATTCTTCGGGCTCACTCCCGCGTTCTGGGGCAGCCCGGCGACTCCGCGAAACATGTCTGGGTAAATTTTGCACAGTTGAGCGATTGTATTGTTGACCGCCTCGGTGTACCACCGCACGATGCGTTCGGGTTTTTCACTGTGCATCATCTGATAAGGACGAGGGGAGACGAGTTGCATGTCCGTGCCCACCTCTCTCAGCACGTCCATATGCTTCAAGGCACCGCCTCCGCCTGACCAGACGGCGTTTTTCAACTTTTCGTCGTCGATCTTCAGCCGGCCCTTGCCATGCGCGCCCCGACCCGCCAAGAGCCCTGACTTGTAGGCGTACAGTTCCGGCGGGGCGACGATGTGACCGTGAATGTCAATTACCACATTGAATCTCCTCTACAAATGAGACTGGACCGGTCTTGCTTCTATGGAATCAAGGCGACCGCTAGCTTGCCAGCCTAAACAGGTCAACAAGGGAAGGACCCAGTCTCGATTGTTGGCTTTGAGTCCTTTCTGTTTCCTTATGAAGATGAAAGGTCCAGACCGGCAAATGGGCGGCCCATCCTTAGGCGCCAAAAGCTGAATCCCGCTCAAAAAAAGGGCGTGTGACGCTCTACCGCGACGGTGGAGAAACGGCAGCGCCGACTCCTTCACTACGCGGGTCCTTTCTCATGAATGGTAGCAAGCCCTTTCACAGGGGCGGGAAGGGCAACAAGGACCGGTATTTCTCAACGACTTGTTGGCGCAGGTCCCGCCCGGTCCGGCTCACCTGGGGAAATTTGTCCCGCCACGCATAGGGGCGCACGGCATAAAAGATGGCCCGGTTATTCGTATGGTCGCCTGAGGCTCGGTTCTCCGCAGGCATCCGGGGATCGAGCGG
>JADFGZ010000261.1 GCA_022567475.1 Acidobacteriota bacterium
GGCGGTTTGTTCCTCGGCGACCACCAAGGTGCCGTGAGGAGCGCCTGCAGCCGCCAGCCGCGCCGCCTCGTTCATGGTGGAATCGAGCTTGTAATGATGATGGATGCGGCATCCAAATTGCCCGCGGTGCAGTCTGTGCCGGATCGCTTGCGGGGTGAGAACGTCCGGCATCTTCGCAAGCTGATAACCGCTCCCCGGCAATCCTCTCACCTCCACTCCCATGCTGCGCAACCGGTCAATCCAGCCCCATAGGGTGGACTGTGGAACTCTCAACTCAGCGGCTAGCCGTGTCCCGCTCACTACCACGGTGGCGTTTTCGGCAAGCAGGTCAATGAGCCGGTCCAGTCGCCGATCTAATGTCGGCTCGGACATGGATATCAATCCAGGTTTTCAATTCAGGTTCTGCAGTGTCTCTGCAACCTTCGCGTATTTGACGTCCAACTCTTCCTTCCGCTGACGAAGCGATTCGACCACATCCTTCGGGGCCTTGGAAAGGAACTGCTGGTTCTGCAATCTTGCCCGCACAGCGTTTCTGTCGCGTTGCAATTTTTCCTCTTCCTTCTTGAGACGGTTACGCTCGGCCTCTACGTCCACGGCATCCTTCAAAGCGATCTTTACCGAGAACTCCGGCAGCGACCGCACTGCCCCGCCCTCCGTCGTCAGCGGTTCAGCCACAAGTTTCAGTGCCGACAAGTTTGCCAGCCGCTGAATCGCCTGGCTGTATTGCCCGCTCAACCGGCTGACATTTCCGTTGGCGGCAAAAAGCTCTACAGGGATTTTTCGTTTCGCATCCACGCGCATCTCCGCACGCATGTTACGGATATTTCCAATGATCTCTTGCAAAAGATTCATTTCCTTTTCGGCGGACTCATCCACCAGCGCCGGGTCATGAGTTGGAAATGGCGCGAGCGCAATGGAAGTTTGTCGCGGACCCAGGCGCTGCCATAGCTCCTCGGTAAGGAACGGCATCGTGGGATGGAGCAGCCGCAACGACAGGTCAAAAGCGCGGCACAGATTTTCCCAAGCAGGCGGAAGCGGTCCTTGAACCGGTGCAAAGCTCAGTTTCTTGAGCTCCAGGTACCAGTCGCAGAATTCATGCCAAAAGAAGTGGTAGATGAGATGCGCGGCCTCGTGGAAGCGGAAAGCCTCCCAGGCCGTCCCGATTTCACCGGCGACACGTGTCAGGCGAGAAAAAATCCAGCGGTCTTCCAGTGACATCTGGCCGTTGGCATCGGGTAACAGACGGCAGTTGCCGTCCGCCGGGGGCGTCCACGGCTCCGCACCCGATTTTTCCAGGCTCATAAATAGAAACCGGGCTGCATTCCAAATCTTGTTGGCAAAGGCACGGGAACTGGCCATGCGGTCTTCCGACAGCACAATATCGGTGCCCGGAGCCGCCATGACGGCGAGGGTGAAGCGCACCGCGTCGGTGCCGTATTTTTCTGTGACCTCCAGCGGATTGACCACGTTGCCGCGCGTCTTGCTCATCTTTTGTCTTTCCGCGTCGCGCACCAGGGAGTGGATGTACACCGTGCGGAAGGGCGCCTCGCCCAGGAACTCCACGCCCATCATCATCATCCGGGCCACCCAGAAAAACAAAATATCAAAGCCGGTAATCATCAACGAGGTGGGGTAGAAAGCCTCCAAGTCCTTGGTGCGCTCCGGCCATCCGAGCGTGGAAAAAGGCCACAGCGCGGAGCTGAACCATGTGTCGAGCACGTCCGGGTCCTGCTCCAGCTTGCCGCTTTTGCAGTGGGGACAAGCGCCGGGCTCTTCCCGCGCCACAACCACTTGGCTGCAAGCCTGGCAATGCCATGCAGGAATGCGGTGTCCCCACCAAAGCTGCCGCGAGATGCACCAGTCGTGCATGTTATGCATCCAATCGAAATAAATTTTGGTCCAGTTGTCGGGAACAAACCGGGTGCGGCCTTCCTCCACGGCGCGAATGGCATTCTCGGCCAGGGGCTTCACTTTTACGAACCACTGCGTGGAGAGTCGCGGCTCGACGACCGTCTTACAGCGCTGGCAGCGGCCCAGGGCATGGGTATGGGGTTCGATCTTTTCGAGCAGTCCTTGTTCTTTCAAGTCAGCCAGGACGCGTCTCCGCGCTTCAAAACGGTCGAGGCCGGCATACACGCCGGCATTCGCGTTCATCTTGCCGCTCTCGTCCATCACAACCATCTGCGGCAGATTGTTGCGCAGCCCGGCCTGAAAGTCGTTGGCGTCATGCGCCGGAGTCACCTTCACAACGCCGGTGCCGAAGGCAGGGTCGGCCAACTCATCGGTGATGAAGGGGATCTCGCGGTTCATCAGCGGCAACCGGGCCATGCGCCCATGAAATTTCCGGTAGCGTTCGTCGCTGGGGTTCACCGCCACCGCCGTGTCTCCCAGCATTGTCTCCGGGCGCGTAGTCGCCACGATGACCGACTCCTCGGTGCCCGCTACCGGGTAGCGGATGTGAAACAGGTTGCCCTGGTGCTCTTCATGCACCACCTCCAGGTCGGAGATGGCTGTCTGGCAGCGAGGACACCAATTGACGATATAGTTGCCGCGATAAATGAGGCCCTTCTCGTAGAGACGGACAAAAACCTCGCGCACGGCGCGCGAGAGCCCCGGATCGAGCGTAAAGCGCTCCCGAGACCAGTCGCAGGAGGTCCCCAGGCGGACCATTTGTTTTTTGATGGTGTCGCCGCTCTGCGCCTTCCATTCCCATACTTTTTTCTCAAAGGCCTCCCTGCCGAGCTTGCGGCGGTCGAGCCCCTGTTCGGCCAGTTGCCGCTCGACCACCATTTGGGTGGCAATGCCGGCATGGTCGGTGCCGGGCAGCCATAGAGTATTGAATCCCTGCATCCGCTTCCAACGAATGAGGATGTCAATCTCGGTGTGCTCCAGCATATGTCCCATGTGGAGCGACCCGGTGACGTTCGGCGGCGGGATCACGAGCGAAAACATGGGACGGTCGGAGTCAGCGGCAGCCTCAAACAAGCGTTTCTCGACCCATTCTTGAGCCCATTTGGGTTCAATCTCGGATGGGTTGTAAACTTTAGGTATCTCTTCCATATCGCGATTTGACTATACCTTCCGAAGCCCGCAGCCGTCAATTGGGCCTCCGTTAGCTGTCTGCCACCTGCTGAGCGAGACCACCAACTGCGCGATGTTCTTCATTGCGAGACTTGTCAAATTAGGGTCCGGTTTAGGATATAGGCTTGCAAGCCAAGACACCTGGAACGCCGGTCCGGCTCGATTCTTCCCTCTGAACCAAGCGGTGAAACATTTGGATTTATTTCGATATACGGGAGTAATCTTCTGTGCTAGATTGGCGGGACTTTTCAGTAACGACTTTTGCCGTTGGAGGCTTGGCGGGCTTATGAAAATCCGGTTTGTGAATCCCCACAATGGATCGAACATGTATGCGGCTCCTAAGTTTTTCCGGTATGCCTCGAAGATATCGGAAAGCTTGAATTTCAGCGCGAATGGAGCGCTCTTCCCGCCGCTGAACCTGGCGACCCTGGCTGCGCTCACGCCGCCCGAGCATGACGTGGTGATTGACGATGGCTGCCTGGAGCCGCTGGATGGAAGCAGGCCGGCCGACTTGGTGGCCATTACTGCGATGACGGCCCAGGCTCCTGCCGCCTATGAGCTTGCCGACAAGTACCGCGCCCAGGGTATTCCCGTAGTGCTTGGGGGTATTCATCCTTCGATGTTGCCGGATGAAGCCGCCGAACACGCCGACGCAGTAGTGCTGGGTGAAGCCGACCGCCTGTGGCCCGACATAGTCCAGGATTTCGCAAACGGGAAGATGAAGTCGCGCTATCACGATCCGGAGCCCGTCGATCTGGCCAAAATCGTTCCTCCCCGCAGGGATTTGTTTAACCCGAAGGGCTACGTGGTGGTGAACTCCGCGCAAACCACCCGAGGATGCCCGTTCAATTGCAACTTCTGCTCGGTCACCACCATGTCAGGCGTCCAATACCGTTTTCGGCCCGTGGACAAGGTGGTGGAAGAGGTTCGCTCGATGGGCACCCGATTTATCTATTTTGTGGACGACAATATCATCGGGATTCCCAAACGAGCCAAGGAGTTGTTCAAAGCATTTCTGCCGCTGAAGCTGAATTGGGCATCCCAGGTCACCATCAATTTCGCCCGCGACCGGGAGTTGATGCAGTTGGCCAAGGCGAGCGGCTGTCACGGGGTGTTCATCGGCTTTGAAACCTTCTCCAACAAAAGCATCCGCGACGCCGGCAAGGGCGTCAACCGGCCCGACGAGTACCTGCGCGACATCGGCCGCATCCACGAGGCCGGCATCAAGATCTGGGGCTCGTTTATCTTTGGCTTTGACAACGATGGCTTGGATATTTTTCGGGAAACGCTCGATTTCATCGAGAAGTCCAAGATGGAGTACGCGCAGTTCTCGCTGCTGACGCCGCTGCCCGGCACCGCCCTGTACCGGCAGTTTGAGGACGAGCAACGAATCCTGCTGCGGGATTGGTCGAAATACGATCTCGGCACGATCGTTTTCAACCATCCCCTGCTCAGCGCCAAGCGGCTGCACTTTGAAAAGAACCATGCATGGCGGCGCTTTTACTCCTTCCGCTCGATCTTCAAGCGGCTGGGCATGCCGAAAACCCGGGGAGACCTCATCCTCTGGATCACCAATTTGGCCGTGAACGGCGCTCTCAATTACCGCTGGGGAAAGGACTATTGGACCTGGAAGGGAGAAGCCCCGGCCGTGGCCACAATACCGATTGACACTGCTTCCCACCATCCAATCAAAATAGGAGAGGAGGATCGCCTCGTAAAGCTGGCGCGATCGGCCCCTTAAGCTCTGCGACCCGGTTCATACCACCCCGGTTCATACCAACATAAAGATAAAACCGGCCGCGCGATCCTACTCCTCCTTGCCCCCGGCTTCTTTTCCGGGAAACTCTCTCTTGATTTTTCAGGTCCAATAGGTCCGGTCCAAAGACCTGTATTGGACGGCTTCGGCAATGTGTTTCGAGGCAATGTCCGGGACGCCCTCCAGGTCGGCGATGGTGCGGGCTACCTTGAGGATGCGGTCGTGCGCGCGGGCGGTCAAGCCCATCTTCTGCATGGCCTTCTCCAGCAACTATTCGGAGGCTTCATCCAGCCGGCAGTGCTCACGGATCAGGCGCGGCGTCATCTGGGAGTTCGCATAAATCTTCGTCCCTCCAAAGCGCTCCTGCTGAAATCGCCGGGCTGGCTCGACCCGTGTGCGAATCTCCGCAGAACTTTCCGACGAATTGCTGGAGCGCAGCTCCCGGTATTTCACGGCCGGCACGTCGATGTGGATGTCAATGCGGTCCAGCAGTGGCCCGGAAATCTTCGCGATGTACCGCTGGATCATGGGAGGCGTGCAAATACATTCATGCGCAGGGTCGTTGAAATATCCGCAGGGCTGCGGGTATTCTCATTACAACGATCTCCGTCAGAGAGTAGCGAAACCCCTAACACCTTGTAATCATTGACGTAAATCTCCGGGACAAGTGCCGTCAATAACCTGCGTTTGTGCTTCCGTGAAAGGAATTTCCATTCCTGGAAGGGTGCGAAGGCTTGAGCCATCGAATGTACCGAAAGCCCAGGTCGCTCCATACCTTCGCGCATCAAGAGGTCGCCGTAGAGGGCGCGGTCGTGCTCGATTGCACCCAACCTGCGGTCCCGTTCGTCCTGGTCAATGACCCCCTCGAAATAGGAATCCAAGATTCGCTGTCTTTTTTTCTCTAATGCCTGCAGGTCAACGGTGAGCTGGGCATGCCGCGACTGAGTGCGGCTGCCAACCGAGACACCTTCGGCAATTTTCTCCAGGAAACCAGGATCGGTAAGGCGGTCCCCAAATAAACAGTCCAGCGCCGGGTCGAGTCGTTCTCGACGCATGAACTTGCTGGTGCAACGCACACCGTCCGACGGCTTGAGGCGACGATCACGGCAGACGTAATAATCGCGACGCTGGCAACAGCTGTACACCGGAGCGCCACAAACCCCACAGAGCATGAATCCGTTATACGTCCAGCGGTGCTCATATTCAGGCTTGGCACGCCAATGCTTTTTCTTCTTGAGGTCTACCATTGACTGCACCCTGCGGAAATCTTCCTCGCTTACCAGGGGAGTCTCTATGACCTTGACGCGGATAACATCTTCCGGGGCGCGGGCAATCTTCGGTCTGTCGGCCTGTCGCCCATCATCCTTGGATCGCTTTGCGCTAGGGGAAGTGTCGCGCCGCTTGTCGTAGACTTTCCAGCCGGTGTAAATCGGATTTCGGAGAATCAGACTGATATGC
>JADFGZ010000262.1 GCA_022567475.1 Acidobacteriota bacterium
AGCGAACGGTTTTGTCTGTGCTTTCATGATTCGTCCAAATCACCGACCTTGCCAGTAGCCCGGCCGGCGCTTCTGATGGGCCACGGCTACCACGACTATTTCCTCAACGCCAACCCGATAGAACACGTTATAGGGAAACCGCTGAAGGGCGGCCCGTCGGGTTCCGTGTTCGGCTAGAGGACACTGCATCGGCGCCTTGGCAATGCGAGAGATAACGGCATTGACCTCTTGGGCGAAGGCGACCGCGGCTAACGGGCTGCGCTTCTCGTACCAAAGACGCGCTTCCAGAAGCTCGGTGCGAGCGGCCGGATGGAACTTAACGGTCATTTCGCCGGCCGAGAAGTTCCGCGCGCACTTCCTCCCAGGAGATCAGTTCGACCCCTCCGGCATCGAGTTCCGCCACGCGCCGCGCA
Organism: Acidobacteriota bacterium; assembly: GCA_022567475.1. Taxonomy (GTDB): domain Bacteria; phylum Acidobacteriota; class Terriglobia; order 2-12-FULL-54-10; family 2-12-FULL-54-10; genus JADFGZ01. The sequence goes on from JADFGZ010000262.1 coordinate 414, forward strand.
ATCTCCTGGGACCAAGCCGCTTCCACGTCCGGCTCCGGGGCCGGTTCGAGGGACTCGATGAGCAAGCCAGCCAGCGCCGCTCGATCCCGCTCCGGCAACTTGCCCGCTTCCCGAAACAGTTCCTTGAAATCACGGTTCATAACAATGATTATAGCTCCACCGCGATGGCGTTGTGCTGCTTTCCGATATGGCGATTCGACGGCGGCGATGACTTCGACGTCTGCTATGGAGCCAACCAGCTCAAACTTCATTCCCCTCCGCACAGAAAGACATAGGGCATCCGCGCTTAATGGCGGCGTTCACCGGCGTCCACTCGTGATTGCGTCGGAGGCCGTCGGGTGCAAAGCTCTAGACCGCTGGCCCATTACCACTTCCTACTTCTTCGACTTGGCCCAATGGATCAACGAACAGCGCTGAGACCCTGGTGCGTGATTTGGCCAATTCTGGCAAGCGCTGCCAGAGGTTGCGGAATTGTTTCCTGTCCGGCAACGCGATACTGTAGCGCGCATTGGGATCATCCATTCGCTGCAGTAACTCTCCAAGAACAGCAAGGAAGTAATTGTGGCGCATCGGATTCGATGAGCCGCAACCTTTCGCCTCGATGACCCATCGAGATCCTTCCCGCGTGGCTTCAACATCGATCCCGGCAACTCTACCCCATTGGACGTGCACCACCCAGCCCTTGCTTTCGAGCGATTTCTTTAGCTTTCGCTTTATATCATCCTCGGATAGCATGACTGGTTCGCCTTGTGCCATGCCGATAGTTGCTGGATCGCTCTTTTCCCCGGAAGGCTCACCCAGATAGTTACCGAACTTACCGTCGTGCCGCTTGCGGCGAATAAGTGTCCCAGAAACCGCTAGCGCCCGTGTGGCTTGGTTGACAGCCTGCTGCCCTAAGTTTGGACCCATCAGGCGGTCAGTGATCTCCCGGTCGGTGAGACCCGGGATCTCCCGCCGCAATAAGTCAACAATTCGATCTTTCAGTGTCGCCACAATGCACGTACTCGCGGTGGTCAAGTCCTCTAATCTTTCACGTTCTCGCCCTTGCCTTGATCCAGCAACAGCAAGGTGACCGCTTCCATTACTGTCGCGGCTCGGATTTGCCCGCTTGCTCACACGCGCGGCCCGGATTTGCGGCCAGAGGAATTGGCCAGCAGAAGCCACAGGAGCGCCTTCTGAGCGTGCAGGCGGTTTTCCGCTTGGTCGAAAACCACCGAGCGGGGCGATTCAAAGACCGCTGCCTCCACTTCCTCTCCGCGATGGGCCGGGAGACAGTGCATGAAGACTGCCTGGGAACGGGCCGTCTGGAACAATTGTTCCGTCACTTGATAAGGGCGAAAACGCTCCCGGCGGCTTTCGGCTTCGTGCTCCGATCCCATGCTGGTCCACACATCCGTGTAAATCGCGTGGGCCTCAGCGGCGGCCTCCGCCGGATCGTTCAAAATATGAACCGCCGATCCCGTCTCAGCGGCGGTTTCCCGCGCCATGGCGACAATGCTTGGGTCCGGCTCGCAGGAAGCAGGCGTGGCGACCGCCACATCCAGGCCCAGCTTGGTTCCTGTCAGGAGCAGGGAGTGGGCCACGTTGTTGCCGTCGCCTATGTATGCGAGCTTCAATCCCTCCAGCTGTCCAAAGATATTTTTCAGCGTCAGCATGTCGGCCAGCGCCTGGCAGGGATGCACCTGGTCCGACAGAGCATTGATGACCGGAACGGAGGCCCATTCGGCCAGCTCATTCACGGTCGCTTGCCGAAAGGTGCGGGCGGCGATGGCATCCACCCAGCGGTCCAGATTCCGGGCTACGTCGGGAACCGATTCGCGTTGTCCCAGGGGCTCGCTGCGGCAGTCGATAAAGACCGCATCGCCTCCCATGCTCTTCATGGCCACTTCAAAAGTGACACGGGTCCGCAGGCTGGGCTTCTCGAACAGCAGCGCCAGCATTTTCCCGGCCAATACCTGGCGGTAGCGCTCCGGTTGCTGCTGCATCTGGCCGGCCACGGCCAGCACCGCTTGCACATCGGCGATGCTCAGGTCGTTGTCGAAGACCAGATCCGAGGCGGCAAAGGGCAGCCGGGCAGGCATCGCCTGCGACCCGGCGGTCCAGGAGGAGGCAGGCGATTCCGGATATGTATAATTATTCACTGTGATGAATAATTACACATCCCCGCATCCTTGTCAATCGCTTTTTGAGGGAAAAGAGCGGAAAGGCAATTTCCCAGGGAAGGGCGCAGGCGGTTCTCCTGCGCTGCTCCGGCGCTTCCCCTTCCTGGGGAAAAACTACTTCTTCCCTTTGCCCGGCGCGATGGAGTCCTTGGCAGCCTTGGCGACCCGGAATTTGACCACTGTCTTGGCCGGAATCTTGATCGTTTCCCCGGTGGCGGGATTTCTTCCCAGGCGCGCTTTGCGGTTGGACTTCACCAGCCGTCCGATGCCGGGGAGTACGAAGACGCCGTTTTTCTTGGTCTCTTGCAGGGCGGTTTTTGCCAGCTCCTCCAGGAATCCGCGAGATACCTTGTTATTTACTTCGCAGCGCTCAGCCAAGTGCCGAATCAATTGCGCTTGAGTCATCCTTGCCGCAGCCATACGCCTCCTTACAGTTTGAAAAAATGTACGGAAAAATCGGCTTAGTATACACCGCAGGGCCGATTCAATTACTCTGATTTTTTTGCAAATTTAGATTATTTGTTGTCTGGGGGCCAGCCGGGCCCCTCAACCCCCGGAAGGGGCGTCGAACTCCACCGCCCTCACAAAAGTCATGGCCGGGATCCGTCCCAACTCCTTCAAAACCGCCTGGGGAACTTTCTGGTCCACGTGGACCACGGCCAGCGCCTCGGCAGGCCTTCGGGAAGCTTTGGCTCGCTTGGCTCCGCCTGGATACCTCCGGCCAAGGGAGAAATTGGCGATGTTGATCTTCCGCCGTCCCAAAATCCTGCCGATGTTCCCCACCACTCCGGGAACATCCCGGTTCTTCAGAACCACCAGGTTGCCTTCCAGCGGGCACTCCACGTTGATGTGATCCAGGACCAGCACGCGGGGCCGGGTGCCGTGCACCACAGTGCCCTCGACCATGGATTCGCGCTCGCTGGATTCGTTCTGTTTGGATTCGTGCCCGTTGGTTTTCACCGTAACCCGGATGGAGTCCATGAACTGCGTCCGCTGGCTGCGAGTCTCGGTAATGTGGATTCCCCGGCCCTCGGCGATAGCCACCGAGTTGACGATGTTCGCCTTCTCATCCAGCACGCGGTTCAGCAGGCCTTTCAGGACGGCATTGCGCACCATGTTGGTATTCATCTCAGCCAGTTTGCCGGAGTAGTGGATCAGCACGCTGGCCGTGCTCCCGGTGGCGATCTGCGCCAGGAACAGCCCCAGTCGTTCCGCCAGTTCCAGGTACGGCTGCAAGTGCCGGTACTCCTCCACGGAAACGGAGGGCACGTTGACGGCGTTTTGAATGATGGAGTGTTTCAGATAGTCTCGCACCTGCTCGGCAATGCGGCAACCCACAATCTCCTGCGCCTCGGCCGTGGAGCCGGCGATATGAGGGGTGAGGACCACCTGCGGCAGCGCCAGCAACGGGGAATCGCGCGGCGGCTCCTGCCGGTAGACATCCAAAGCGGCTCCGGCGACGTGCCCGCTGCGAATGGCCTCGGCCAGCGCCCCTTCGTCCACCAGCTCCCCCCGGGCGCAATTGAGGATGCGCACGCCCCGCTTCACGTGGCGCAGCGCTTCCCGGCCCAGAATATTCTCGGTCTCCGCCGTAAGGGGGACATGCAGCGTGAGGTAGTCGGAGCGGCCCAGCAGCTCGTTGAAGGGAACCAGCGGGATGTTCAGGTCGCGCGCGACCAGGGAAGGAACGTAAGGATCGTAGGCGAGGATCTCCACCTCAAAGGCCCGTGCTCGCTTGACAATCTCCACGCCGATGCGGCCCAGCCCCAGGATGCCCAAAACCTTGCCGCGCAGCTCGCGCCCTTCAAAGAGCTTCTTTTCCCAGCGGCCCGCGTGCATGGACTCGTTGGCGCGGGGGATGGAGCGGGCCATCGCCAGCATCATGGCCAGGGTGTGCTCGGCCACGCTGACGGCGTTGCCGCCGGGGGTGTTCATCACCATGACGCCTTTTCTTGTGGCCGCCTCGATGTCCACGTTGTCCACCCCGATGCCGGCCCGTCCGATCACCTGCAACTTCGGGGCGCGGTCCAGCAGTTGCCGGTTCACCTGCACCCCGCTTCGGATGATGAGGGCGTTGGCGTCCCGCAGCTCCCGGGGCAGTTTTTCCCGGGCGGAGTCTAGTTCCACCACCTTCCATTTCCGCTCGGCCTTCAGCAGGTCAATGCCCCGCCGGGAGAGTTTTTCTGCAATCACAATTTTCATCACTTTTTCCATCGGGTGGGGTGCCTTCTTTCCTGGGGCCGCTCGTTTCGGTCGGGGCAGTCCGAACTGGCTGTTTCCCATTCCGCCTTCCAGCGGAGTTCAGAAATGATTATCGAAGAGAGACGATATTAGGGCAGGAGCCGCCCGAAGTCAAAACCTGCGCGGCCCCCCATTCAAAAACAGCAATCCAAAAACAGGGCCGGCTGGGTGTGGCTCAGGGTAAGAGAAAGGGAAGGTTCCCTTTCCAGTTTCTCCGGGCAGAGCTTCGATTGACACTGCCCTGCATTTGTGCTCCAATTTTCCGGTGGAAAACTCATTAGAGAGAATAACATGCAAATAGATGACCTTCTGCGGATCGCCGTGGAGCGCAAGGCCTCCGACCTCCATATCAAAGTAGGCAACTTTCCCTACCTGCGGATCGACGGAGAGTTGGTTCCCTTAAATGAGTTCAGCCGCGTTACGCCGGAACAGATGCTGAACATGGCCTTCAGCATGATGTCGAACCGGCAAAAACAGAAGTTCAAGGAGAGCGCCGAACTGGACTTGGCCTATGGCGTGGCGGGCCTGGGAAGATTTCGTGTGAACATCTTCCAGCAGCGCGGCAACGTCGGCTTGGTTCTCCGCGTCGTGCCCACCAAGATTCGCACTTTGGAGGAGTTGTACCTTCCCAAGGTGATCTCCAGGATTTGCGGAGAGCGGCGGGGCATGGTGCTGGTCACCGGAACGACCGGAAGCGGCAAATCCACCACGCTGGCGGCGATGATCGACCGGATCAACTCCCAGCGGACCGACCACATCATCACGATCGAAGACCCCATCGAGTTCCTCCACCGCGACAAAAAAGGGTTTGTGAACCAGCGCGAGGTGGAGGTGGACACGCACAACTTTTCCATTGCCCTGCGGGCGGCTTTGCGCCAGGACCCGGACGTCATCCTGGTCGGCGAAATGAGAGACTTGGAAACCATCGGCACCGCTCTGCTGGCCGCCGAGACCGGCCACATGGTCTTCTCCACGTTGCATACCCTGGACGCCACCGAGACCATCCAGCGCATCATTGCGGTGTTTCCGCCGCCGGAGCAAAAGCAGATCCGTTTGCAGATGGCCAGCACTCTGAAGGCGATCATCTCACAGCGGCTGGTGCGCAAAAGCGACGGAGTCGGCCGCGTTCCCGCCGTGGAGGTGCTGATCGCAACCGCTTTTGTCCGGGACTGCATCATCAACCCGGAAAAGACCCGCATGATTCGCGACGCGATCAGCGCGGGCACCTCGCAGTACGGGATGCAGACCTTCGACCAGTCGATCTATGATCTGCATACCAAAGGTTTGGTGTCCTACGAGGAGGCGCTGCAGAACGCCAGCAATCCGGACGACTTCAAGCTCCGCTTGCAGGGCATCCGGTCGACTGCCGACACGGCGCGCGAGGAGATGCAGGCCGCCATCGAAGGGTTTGAGACTTAACAGGTTGTTGAAGTTCCCTCCCTCACGGCTTGCCCTGAGCTTGCCGAAGGGGTCACGG
>JADFGZ010000263.1 GCA_022567475.1 Acidobacteriota bacterium
CCGGTAGCCATGTTCACCTTAGCAATTCCGGTGAAGGCGTTGGGATCGGAGCCGGGGCGGGGAATGGCGAACCGGGGTCCGTTCCCATTCGCGGTCGCCATGTTGGCGGTTACATCGAGGCAGGAGTCGTGATAGGGGATGTAAAGAGAGTTTTTACCCGGATGGTAGGCCATAGGCCAGTAACTCTTGGTGTTTTGAAAGCAAACGATCTGTCTATCACCCTCCTTTTTTAAGACCTTGTCCCAATTGATGTAAGTCTTGCCGGTCTCCACATCAATGTGAGAAATATGAAACTCCGGGACATCGTAGGGAAAAGGCATGGTCCAGAGAAACTGTCCCGTGGAGCGGTCCAGCACCCATATCCCTCCGGGCTCTCCGACCGAGACGACGATGTCTCGTTCCTCGCCGCGCGGAATCAGGGGATTGATCCATTTGACCGCCGCGGGGTCGGGATTGAAAGCCGTGCGGAGGAGGATTCGTTCCTGGGTGTGGTCGGCGTCCCAGTCGTCTCCCGGCAGATGCTGGTAATACCAGGCAAGTTTTCCAGTGCTGGGATCGAGAGCCACGGTGGAATTGCTGTACAGATCGGCGGGCGCGGATCGCGGGATGTCATCGATATTGCCGCCATGCCGTTTCAGCCGGGTGTGCGGTTTGGGGTTGGCGATTCCCCAGTAAACCAGCTTGCGCACGGGATCGTAGGCTCCCGGCAGTCCCCAGGGCGAGGCCATCCTTTTTTCCACGGGCACGCTTCCCCAACTGTCGCCCCCCGGCTCGCCCGGCGCAGGCGTGGTGTAGAACTTCCACAGTTCCTTTCCCGTCAGCGCATCGTGCGCCGCAATGAAGCAACCGGCTCGCGACCCAGAGCAGCCCCGCCCGGTGATGAGCTTACCCTCCACTACGGTGGGACCCGTGGTGTGCTGCGTGCCGGTCGTATAGTCATGAACGCGGGTTTCCCACCGCAGTTCGCCGGTGCGGGCGTCCAGGCCCAGCAGATAACCGTCGGGCGCAGCATAGAAAACGAGGTCCTCGTAGATGGCGATGGAACGGGCTCTTCCGGCATTGCCAATAAAATTGCTCAAGTCGGCGGGCAACTTGCGCCGGTACTCCCAAATCAGGTCGCCGTTGGTGGCGTCGAGTGCCTGGATGACGGCTCCGGGAGTGGCGACGTACATCACACCCTGGTGAACCAGAGGTATATTTTCGTGAATCCCGGCGCCCATTCCTCGCGCCCAAACCATGCGGAGCTGTCCCACGTTTTGCCGGTTGATCTGATCGAGCGGACTGAAGCGCTGGTTGTCATAGGTTCGGCTGAACATCAGCCAGTCACCGGGAGGAGGGTCCAAAAGCATCTCGCGCGTGACGGGCACATAATCATTAACCTGTGCTACCGCTGCCGGTGTGATTACTGCGGAAACAAGGGACGCAATGAAGAATAAAATCCTGAGCATGCTGGTCTCCCTCCATCTGTCTAATTTAATTCCGTCTCATCGTAATCATGGTTGGGCCCGTCACGGGTAGGTGATGTAGAACTCCAGTGGCTCTGTGACCCCGCCGCCTGGCAGTGGCGACTCGACGGTAATCAGGAAGGTTCCCACGCGAGTGGTGTGCGACATGGCCAGCACAGCCTCCAGTTCCGTGGCGCTGACCCAGCGCGTGGGGACCGTCAATTCGCCGAGCTTTACCACGGAGCTGGGAACAAAACCGCTGCCGAGCACGCGCAGCTTTACCTCGCTGCCCTGCGGCGACAGGGGAGGATGGATGTCCGCTAGCACGGGAAGGGGATTATACAGGTGTTTGGACTCTGGTCCGTAGAGGTGGAAGGGAAACCGGTAGTCGCTGTGGAAGCTTGTGTCCATGATCTCGCCGCCGCGAATCACCTGGTCAACGGACTTTGTGTTGCGGATATCTTCCAGCGGATTGTCGCGGAGAATCACCAGGTCCGCGAATTTGTCCGGCTCGATGGCGCCCAGTTTGTCTTGCAATCCCATGATCTCTGCGGCCCAAAGCGTGGAGCTTTGGATCGATTGCATGGGGGTCAGGCCCGCGTCCACCAGAAGCTCCATTTCATGGTGCAGGCTGAGCCCCGGCGTGAGCGCGGCCGCAGTGTCGGTGCCGGAATAGATTTTGCCGCCGGCCTGGACAAAGCGGCGGAGGAACTCCTGCACCTTGCGATAGCCCTGGCGGAACTGCTCCTTTTCCGCCGGGGTTCGCTTGTCTGCCCAGTGGTACTGGCCTAAGAAGACCAGCCGCTCGCTGAGAGGAACGTACTGGAGGTCGGGATGGTTCAGCAGCCGCGCGTCTTCCAATTCGTGCTCTCTCGCGCGCTCTGTCAGGGCTTTCCACTCAAAGTGCAGTGTCGGATTGATGAATACGTTCCGTTGGACCAGGGATTGGATGAGTTCGTCAAAGTACGCGGGCTCCATCCATTGGTACAGGAAGCTGTTCTTGTGTCCCGCCGAGATGTCCATCGCTTGCAGGGCGGCGCGGCCTTCCTGGGTATGAATGGTGGAGATCGCAATCCCGGTCATGTGTTCAATGCCGGAGATTCCCCAATGGACCGAGTCCATCGTATCCAGCGAGTGAGAGATCACTCCCATGCCGGCTGCGCGCGCCTCCCGCGCAATGGGGACGAAAAGGTCCCCCTGCATGAACTCGTTCAGCTTCACGCAGTCTGCTTTCTCCTGGAGAATGGCGACGGCCTGCCGGGCATCCTCCGGACCCCGCATGAAAGCAACGTCCCGCGAGCGAATCGTTGGGCCGCCACTGCTGGCCTCTTCTCCATCACGCAGGAGGGTCACCCTGCCGCAAAAGTAGAAGCGGGGGCCCCGGATCTTTCCTTCGTTCAACCCTTTTCTAACGGCTGTTTGCCAGTGGAAGGGATTGCCCAGATCGTAGACGGCTGTGACACCGTAGGCGAGAAACATTTCGCCCATGTATTCGCGATAGTGGACGTGCGAGTCAATGAGGCCGGGAATAATGAACTTTCCATCGGCGCGCACCACCCGGGCTCCCGCCGGATAGTTTGCCTGTCCCTTGCGGGATACTGTCTCGATGCGGTTTCCACGGATGACGATCAGGGCGTCCCGAACGGGTGGTCCCCCCTTGCCGTCAATGAGGGTTCCCCCTTCAATCACTAGAGAAGTGGGCTGCCCTTCTTGCGCCACAACACGCGCGGGAATTAAGCACAGCAACGCTACTGCGGAAAAAAGAGCAAAAGAATGAAAATATCTCTTCAAGAAGACCCCTTCGCGCAGAGGAAAGGCCAAGAAAGAAATTTCACAGCTTACCCTTTTCCTATCCTACTCTGAAGAGTTGTCGGGCGTTTTGACTTCCATTAAATAGTCGTCAATTCCCACGCGCCGGAAGTACCCGGAGGATTTCATTTGAAGAATGCGCGCGTCAGAGCCCTCGCGAGGACGGTGGATGTGATATTCGTTGGCTTCGACGATAAACAGATCTCCCGCGCTCCAATTCAGCCTCCGTTCGGGTTCCCCTTCGCGTTGCAGCAGGGCGTAGCCTTCGCCTTTCAGCGCATAGTAGACGGTTTCCCAAAGGTGCCGGTGGTGGGGAGAGGATGTATCCCGCCCAACATATTCCCGCACCTCCATTTCCAATAGCTGATTCCCAGCCATATCGCCAGCCGGATTGATGGTAATTCCCAGCACATCTTCGCGCCGCGCGTTCATTTTCCGGCTGATGATGTTCGGCAGCAGATGCCCCACATTCATTTGCACCGTCTGCGAACCTGTCGTTGCATTCCCCACATACTCCGGTTTCTGTCCAACCGATTTTTCCCAGCGCTCCGCAAAGCTGAAATCCGATGAGGAAAGGAATTCCCGGTTCTGAAAGACGTTTTCCGTGAGCGGCGCGGTAGTGATGGACAGATAGCGAGCGGGCGTGTCCGCGGAAGCATTGAAGTGCTGATGCCAGGAATTGAGGGAGGGCGAGAGAAAGTCGCCCTCGGTCCATTCGTATCGCACCTTCTTTCCTTCCGTGCGGTTCCACATCATCGTATAGCCGCTGCCGGAAACGATGTAAATCATCTCTTCCGCTAAATGCCGATGCGCGGCCAGTTCGCCTCCGGGCGGAATCTCCACCAGGGTTGTGTCGAGTTGCCGAAGGCGTCCTTCGCCAAGGTTCGCGGTGGCCGCTCCCAAATCAGCGTTGAATGCTACCGGGTATTGTTTCAGACGGAAGGTCTCATGGACCGTTCCGGGCTGCTGCCCGAGCAGCGCTGGTTCGCCTCCGAGAAATGCATATGCGGCGCTCAAGACAATCAAGCCAAATAATCCCCACAGAAATTTATTCATTAGATTCCCGCCTTTCCTGATTCCGCCGATGTGTGTCGTTACAAGCTATGTTACAAGCTACACTCTTGCCAAACTATACGCCGGAATTCCTGTCGGCTCCATTGCGAGCAGACCTGCCTGACGCCGCCTCAGAACGTTCGAGTCTCTAAGGCGCACCTTCATTGAAGCCCTCCATGTTCCATCGCTCCGGTTTCAGCGGACCCAAGACCGGCTCGCCCAGCACCGGCGAGGACAGTATGTAAAGGCCGCTGTCTGCAAATACGTGAATGATCTTGCGGTCCCATTCGATGAAGGCGGCTTCGGTCCCGCGACGCTGACCCATGGCCGGCAAAATCCAGGCCACTTCCTCGGGCCGGAAGGGATTGGAAACGTCATACAGCCGGAATCCCCCCGTAAACCAGGAATACCCCATCAGGTCGATTCGCTGTTCTCCGGGCGCTTTCAGATTCTGCGGGTGATGGATTCCAAACCGCCCGCCCCGGAAACAAAAGTCGTTGTAGGGCGCTTCCTCCGGCGGCTTGGGAATCGGAAAGGTCGCAATCGTCACCGGATGCTGCTCCGCTCGCATGTCCACCACCCAGGGCATGACGACATTCTCACGGCAGTCCCAACGGTCCGCCTCCCCATTCATAAAGACCAATTTCCGTTGCATCATCGGATACGCATTGTGGACCGGGATGCCGCCGTCGAATGGAGGCGACAGATCCACCGTGGAGACCAGTCTCGGCTGCCGGATGTCGGAGAAGTCCAGCACCCTCATCCCCAGCGATCCCCACGCGCAATAGCCGCGGTTTCCGCCATCCTCCACGCGCCGGGGCACATAGCAAGGGCCGTGGAAGGTGGCAAAATGGTAGTGCATTTCGGGGCTCCATTCTTTTGGCTCCGGCTCCGCTTCGGGCCACTGCAAGTACGCTGTTTCTTCGGTCCGCATCTGGCCCGGCACCCACCATGTGGAAACCTCCGTGGGGTTGTTGATATCGGAAACGTCGATGATCTGCAGAATCCGGCTGACCAGGTGAAAGGGCGCTTGTCCCCGCGTTCTGGGCAGCGCGGAAGTCAGGTACGCGTACCTTCCCCCGTCATAATAATTGCCGTCACCATGGCTGCCGGAACTTCCCGGAGGGGTTGTGAACCGGGAGATCTCAACGATGTTACGAGGGTCGGTAACATCGAAGAAGGTTACGCCCAGATGCCTTCCGCCTCTGGTAGGGTCGGCTTCGGGATGGGGCGCCTCCCCCCGCGCCACGTCCTGACTGACGCTACAGCAGGAATCCGCCCGCATCAGAATCCACTTTCCCAATGCCTGATTGTAGGCGATCTCTCCGCGAGGCGACTCCTCGTTAATGAGGACCGGATGTTCGGGGTCGGTTACGTCTACGACTCCGGGGCCGAGAAACAAGTAACGGTTCCCGCCAATGGTCACCATATCGCCCATGCCGAAACTGCCGGGAAGGTGAGCCAGCAGCTTCATGTTATGGAGGTAAGTCTTGGGATCCTGATACAGACGCGGGCTCGCTCGTGTTTCATCATAGATTTCCTGCATCTGCTCATCGTCATGAAGGTAGGTCCCGCGACGATCTCCCCCTTGTGGCTGCCCCTGTACCGGATAGACTGTTTGTGCTGCCAGCCAGTGCGAACCGGATAATGTTAGGATCAGCATCACGATCGGCAGAGATGTCGGCGTCAGAAACCGATTTTTCATCGCTCCATACCTCCATTCATTGTGCTGGTTGTAGTATCTATTTCATAATAAGAAAGATAAGTGCCGGGCGAAATAGTTGCATCCTTGCCCCATTGCATAGAAACTTCGGTGAAAGATTACACAAGCTGATAGGGAAAAGCAATTAGGTTCAAAGCACCCGGGAAGTTTGGTTTTGGCTAGAAACAATACTACCGCCAGTGGTTGGGATGGGGTGAGATTGATTGGATGGAACGACAGGCGTATGATCTT
>JADFGZ010000264.1 GCA_022567475.1 Acidobacteriota bacterium
CCCGGCACGGTGGTGTCCTCCTGCTTCTCAGCGTTCCGTCTTCTGTTCCCTTACCTTACCAAAGATTGAACAAACAGGTCGATGCTTTCTTTGCCCTCTGCCCTTCGCCATGTGCGAGGCAGACTGCAAGGAATTAGATGGCGCTTGGAGCGGTTGCGTTGTGCCGCAAGTGACAGAAGACGAAAGATAGAAGTCAGAATGGTTCTCAATCCGAGCCGCGACAGTAATGGAGCGGTCAGAAAACCAGTGAACAGGGATACGTGACGAGTGTAGCGCCGCCATCCCTTCGGCAGGCACCGATCACGGCAGCATATTGATCGTGACCGAATTGCTGGCGGCTCCCGCGACCTCGACAACGACCGGGACGCTGCCGGAAGGTCCTGCCGGGACGGCGAAGTTTATCTGATAGAGGCCGATCCATCCAGGCGCCAAGCCGGAGAAGAACACCTCGGCCTGGATGCCTCCCACCGTGACAACCGGCAGGTTCGTGGTTATAGCCAGCGGAGATAACGGAGCAGGGAACCCGTTGGTAACGGGAGGCTCCACCGCGCCCAGCCCGCCGGCAAAAAGAATCAATATCTCTCCAGGCTGAGCGGGAGCGGTTTCCGAGATGCGCCTGCCGTCGCCGTGGAAAATGCTCCCCTCCGCTCCGCTCTGGAAGATTCCGGGGCTGGCAACGGCCACAGGAATCCTGACGGAAGCTTCCCCGCCTTCGTTGCGAAGCGTCACCTCCGCCATCAGGCCCTGGATTTCGTACGGCACCAAAAGGTTCACTTGGCCGGGAGAGACAAAAAACAGCGGCGCGAGAACGCCGTTCACCGAGACAGTCACGCCGCCCAGCGCCAAGGGAAGAGGAAAGGGAACAGGAAACGGAAAAGGATTCACCGGGGTGGCGGTGGTGAGTGCCAGGTGCGAGCCGAACAGCGCCACAGCCATGCCCGGCGCCAGGGGTCCGCGTTCAAAGCCCGCAGCATTGAGTATCGCCCCCAGATGAGGCGCGCTCCGGGCAGGCTCTCCCCACGCCAGCCCAAAGGCGCTGCGCCCGTGTGTGGCGGCGACCATCAGGCCCGTGGCGGGGTTGAGGGTGAGTCCCAGCACGATGGTGTTTGGCATTCCTTGGTTGAACGGGGACCATGTGCCGTCCCCGGCAAGAACAAAAACGCCGATGTCGGTTCCCACGTACACCGTCTGCAGCGCAACCGGATCGATCAGCACCGCATTCACGGGGATGTCGGGCAGGTTGCGGCTGATGTCGGTCCAGTTTCCTCCGCGGTTGTTGGTGCGGAAGACGTGGCCGGTGCCGAAGCCGGAAAGCCCCACGAAAGCGCGCTGCGGCGACTGCGGGTCCACCGCAATGGAGGTCACAAAACGGTCCGGGAGGGGGGAGGAGGGAGACCAGCTTCTTCCTCCGTCGCCGGAGATCTGCACCCGCCCGTCGCTGGTGCCCGCATAGAGCACTTGGGAATCGCTGGGAGCCAGGGTCAAAGCGCTGATGCTGGCTGAGCCGCCGCTGGTCAGGTCTCCGGAAAGAGGTGTCCAGTGGTCGCCTTGATCCAGGCTTTGCCACATTCGGTGAGTGGCAAAGTAGAGCAAGCCGGGCTGGCTGGGATCGGCCAAAAAGGGAGGATAAAACTGGACACGGTCGGCTGGATCGAGGCCTTCCGAGATGGAATGGAAGGTCTGGCCTCCATCGTCGGAACGCCGCAAAGAGAGCCGGTTGGCGACCGTATAGATTGTCTGTGGATTGGAACTTTCATAGAAGGCGGCCCCGGAGTCGCCTGCCCGGCCCTGGTCCCATGCGAAGCCGCCCCGGTACAGCACGGTGCCGTTATCCTGGGTTCCGCCTACCGCCAGGCTGGGGTTGCCGGGATGCAGGCTTACGGTTTGAAACTGTGTCACGGCCAGCGAGCCGTTCAGGTTGGAGAAGCTCTGGCCACCGTCGGACGACCTCCACACGCCGCTGTCGTTGATCAGGTAAAAAGTCTGCGGGTCGGAAGGATCAAAGACGATGTCCCGCTGGTCCTCGTGCAGCCCGGCCGCCGTGCTGAGGTTCTGCCAGCTCGCGCCGTGGTCGGTGGATTTCCATAGGTCGATCCCGCCCACATAGATCACCGCGCCGTCGGTTGGATCGACTTCCACGAAGAGATTGAAGAGGCCCTGCCCCCGTCCAGCTTCCAGAAAGAGGTCTTCCGGAAGGCTGCCGAGCAGGCTCCAGGTGTCTCCGCCGTCGAGCGAGCGGTACAGCCCGTTGAGATTGAAGTCGCTGGATCGCACGATCAGCGCGTAGACGGTGGAGGGAGCCGTCGGATCGGTGGCCAGCGCGATGCGTCCCATGGTGGCCTGTTCCGGCAGCCCGCCCCCCAGGCGGGTCCAGGTCTCGCCGCCGTCGGTGGAGCGGTAGACTCCGTTTTCGGGACTTCCGGAAAAATTTCCGATCGCGGCGTAGCCGATGGAACTGTCGATGGGATGGAAAAGGAAATCCGTCACAACCCCGAGCAGGGTTGAGCGCCAGTTCTGGCCGCCGTCGCTGGACTTCCACAGAGCCGAGGAGCGCCCGATGAACAAGGTTCCCTGGTTGCGGGGGTCAAATCGAACGACGGAGGTGGGCGAGGAAAGAAAGCTCTCCGGGTTGACGCGGCTCCAGGTGACCCCGCCGTCCGGCGAGCGGTACACGCCCGCCCCGTAGAAGCAGTCGCGGCAAAAGTTCAGCTCCCCGGTCCCGTACCAGACCTCCCCGGAAAAGGGGTCCACGGCGACCGCGCCGGAGGCCAGCGAGGGAAGCTGGTCCGTCAGGGGAGTCCAGTTTGCACCGCGATTGGTGGACTTCCAAACTCCTCCCGCTGCCGCCGCCACGTACACGGTGGAGGAATGGAGGGGATCAATGGCCAGGCTGGGAATCCGGCCGCTCACCAAATCGTTCTTGAGGGAGTTGATCCCAACGGGGCCGATGCTGATCCAGCGGTTGTCGTGGAGTTCCCTTGGCCGCAGGGCTTCCAGGCCGTAGCTCGAACCGTCCCGTTGCGCCACCGCAGTGGCCAGGGCGTCCTCCGGGATGTATCCCAAGCCATAGCGCCTTTGGCCGTAGAACCACTCTTCCCATCCAGCAGACGGGCTGGCCGGGTGCTGCGGCGGTGCGGTTTGTGAAAAAACCAGGGAGGGCGCAAGCGCCAATACAGCAAGCAGGCACGCAGTAATAACTCTGGCAATGCGCCGGGGACGCCCCGGCATCCAACTGCCCATCAGGTGGCCCTTGTAGATACAGATTTGGGGGAAGCTCGTCAAATAATGGGTTATGCGGAGGATGCTAGTATATCCGAGGTCTCGCGACAAAAACAAGCAAAATGCCCGCATCAATGACTGTATCTGGGACTACATATGGGACTGCATTCGAGACGGCATCATTAGACTGCATCTGGGACTGCATCATTATCATTGACTGCATCCGGGCGGGCGCAACAAGGCAGGGAAGAGGTGGTGAAATAAAAATGCGCCCAATTGACCTCCGCTCAGGGGGGGCGTAAGATTTCTCCGTTGGCTGGCATACCGAAAGGAGAGACTTCCATGAGAACAATGCTTCAAAACTTTTGCTGTCTTATTACGCTGGCTTGGTTCCTCGTCCCGGCGCAGGCCGGGGTGGTCGTCCGGCAGGTTGAACGGGAGCCGGGCAGCCAGAATCCGGCCCAGCAAATTACTATGTACATAGACACAGGCAAGCTGCGCATCGAGGGCAACAGTTCCGGGGACGAAGACTTCGTGATGATCTTCGACCAGTCCCGGCAGACGGTTTGGATGATTCAGCCCGGCGAGGGCACCTACATCGAGATGACCGCTGCCGATCTCCAGAAAATGAAGCAGACCATGGATCAGGCCATGGGCCAAATGGCAGAGGCCATGAAGCAGATGCAGGCGGAGCTCGCCAACTTGCCGCCCGAGCAGCGCGCCATGATGGAGCAGATGATGAAGGGACGGATGCCCGCGATGCAGAGCGCGCCGGCCCCGAAGGTGACGACCGAGGTCAAGAGCCGGGGAGAGAGGGTAGGCCCCTATACTTGCACCCTCTACGAAGTGCTGACCGACGGCCAGCGCACCGGCGAGGTCTGTGTTGCTCCGCTGGATCAGGTGCAGCTCCAGCAAGCCGAGTTTGATACATTCCGAGCTATGGCCGAGTTTTACGAGCCGCTGAGCAGCAACGCTCCCGAGGCGAAGATGGGTATGGCCGGGCTCGCGCAGATGGACGGGTTCCCCGTGCGCTGGGTGGACTATGATGGACAGAATGTGACCTCGGAGTGGGAGGTGACGGAAATCGAGCGGCGCTCTCTGGAGACAAGCCTGTTCGCCCCGCCTTCCGGCTTGCAAAAGGTCGATATGGGCATGCCGCAGCGGTAGCCGGGACTGCTGCCGATTCCGATGCCGGTTCGGATGTAGTGCGGCAAACTGTAAAGAGTTTTTAACCGGCTCCCACCTGGATCAACTTCATCAGGTTGGTTTGGCCCGGCTTTCCTGGGACGCCGGAGACGACGGCCAGGATATCTCCCCGCGAGACCAGCCTCCTGCCTAGCAGTTCCGATTCGGCCTGGGCCAGGGTGGCTTCTGCGTCCATCTCCAAAGGCATTGCGAAAGGAACCACTCCCCAGTAGAGCGCAGCGCGGTTGCTGATCTGCTCCCGGTGGCAGAAGGCATAGATGGGACAGGGCGGGCGGTAGCCTGTGGAGATCAGCCGGGCCGTCGATCCGCTCTGCGTGAAGACCACGACCGCCTTGACGTTCAGCATGTGAGTGACATAGACGACGCTTTCGCTGATGGCTTCGGCGATGTTGGCGGGGCGGTGTTTGCGGCGGAGGAAAGTTTCCTGCTTGCTGTTGTCGGCCTCCCGGGCGATGCGGGCCATCATTTCCACGGCCTGGGTGGGGTAGCGGCCTATAGCCGTCTCCCCGGAGAGCATGACGGCATCGGTCCCGTCAAAGATGGCGTTGGCCACGTCGCTGGCCTCGGCGCGGGTGGGCCGGGGATTGTCCGTCATCGACTCCAGCATCTGCGTGGCGGTGATCACGGGGATTTGAGCCGCTGCGGCCTTCCGGATGATTTTTTTCTGGATCAGGGGAACCTGCTCGGGGGGCATCTCCACGCCCAGATCGCCGCGGGCCACCATGACGCCGTCGCTCGCCGCCAGGATGGAGTCCAGGTTCTCCACCGCTTCCGGCTTTTCGAGCTTTGCCAGCACCGGCGTTTGCGCCTTTTCTCGCGCCAGCAATGCCTTCACGCGGCGGATGTCGGCCGCCTTCCTGACAAAGGAAAGGGCCACGTAGTCCACCCCCAGCCGGAGTCCAAAGCGCAAGTCGGCTTCATCTTTTGGGGTGAGCGAATCCACGCTCAGATGCACGCCGGGAAGGTTGACGCCTTTGCGCTCTCCCAGGCGGCCCCCGTGGATCACCTCCGTCTCTACGTTCTTTCCGGAGATGCCGAGCACGCGCAACTGAATCAGCCCGTCATTCAGGAGAATGGTATTTCCCCTGCGGACGTCCCGGGCCAATCCGGCATAGCTGATGGAAATGCGGCGGCTCGATCCTTGCACGTTGAGGGAGGTCAGCAGGAGCTTCTGCCCTTTCTTCAGGGTAATGGGCCGGCGGCCTGGGGTCCGTCCCGTGCGAATCTTGGGGCCGCACAGGTCCTGCAGCAAGGCGACGGGCCGGCCCAGCTCTTTCGATGCCTCCCGCACCCAGCGTGCGCTCATCGCGTGCTCCCGGTAGGTGCCGTGAGAGAAGTTCAGGCGGGCCACGTCCATCCCGGCCCGGATTAACTCCTTGATGGCGTCGCGGTTGTGGGTGGCCGGACCCAGCGTGCAAACGATCTTTGTTCTGCGCATATGCCGCCAGTCCCTCGAAATTGGTTCCTCGCCTTATGGCTACGGCTTAATCATTATCAGCTTTTCGCATTAGCTTCTTGCACTGCTTTTTGCTTCTTCCAGCGTGGTGGTTTTCAGCTGCCTGAATTATACAGGCACCGAATGACAACAATCCGCATCTATAGTAATATGAGCCAGGGGCACCCACGGATTCTGTCGTAGTATTCCTCGTTTGTCGTTGAGATTTTCACTCTCTTCGTGGCGTGCACATCCCAGGGTCTGGGGGCATTCAGCCAGCCCCCTTTGCGTAAAAGGAGCCGTATGCGAAAACGAACCTTGCGTTCCGCTTTTTTGCCTGTTCTCCTGCTTAGCTTCTGGGCGCTGCTCACAAC
>JADFGZ010000265.1 GCA_022567475.1 Acidobacteriota bacterium
CGACGCCCTGCGATTCACTGCGTTAATCTCTGTGGATGCCCTGGCCTTTCTCATTACCCGCTCAGTCCTTCACTTCTTGCGCGTCCAGGGTCCGTTGACCGCGGTAAGGGACATCTTTCCGAGATCATACCTTGGCGGTCTTCAGTTTGCCGTAGCCCTCTTCGTATCTTTGCTGGTAGTGGGAGCCTACCGGCGCGGTGGTGCATGGCGGTCGCCATGGCGCTGGCTGATGGCCGTGACCCTCGCTACGGCTCTGGCTCTTTGGCAGCCGCTTTGGACCCAGGACCTCTGGCTGGTTTCTGTTCAGTTTGCGGCCACGGTCGTGGCGGTCACCCTCGCGCTCGCGGTCCTCCGAGGGGCGTTATCCGTGGGAGTCCGGCTTGCGCGGGAGCGAGTACCTGATCTGGCGGAGAAGACCGCTGGCCTCCCTCACGTCGGCGACATTGCCCGCCGTCACGCTGATGGCGATTGGAAGCTCAGAGTCAGCATCGGAAATGATGTGGCATTTGTACCCCCACGTGTACTTCTTCCGTCCGTGCGTGTCGGACTTTACAGACCACCCCGCGTCACCGTCAGAGACTCTGCCGGGACGGGAGCGCTGACGCTTGACAGCGTGCCGCTTGCCCCGCTTACCCCTGCGCCCGCCGTTGCTCCACCCCCGCAGCGTGGTGCTGTCGATGGCGTGGCGCGCACCGAGACCCCCTTGAGTAATTTCGCCCACTCGGGACAAGGCCAAGAGCAAGGTGAACTGTGTTGGCTCCAAACCGACCTTGCGAAGTTCCTGGCTATAGAGCTGGGTCACTGCACGTGAAGCGCGTCGTAAGTTGGAGCAGGCGCAGGGCAGGGTCGCCAGGCTTGCTACATCCGTCGATTGTCTCGATTTCTCCATGCTTAATTAGATGTATACACACATATATGGATTCATTGTCCAAGCGGCTTTTTTGGTGCTTCCGCAATCTAGTGTTGTTAAAGCTTGCCTATCTCCAACAAACAAAGTGGCTTATTCTATATTTGCCACACTTCAGAACTGCAAAGGCCATTTCTTCCAGCAACATATTGAAGATTATAGGGTTATGCTGATTCCACCAACAGTCGATTGCGGAAGCACCCGCGTGTTATTGTGCTGAAGAAGGAGTTCTGTTTGGCTCGCAACTGGCTTTTGGTTTGTTCCAGCGAGGAGGAAAAAAATGGCGCAATCGGGCAATAGACCGTGGTTAAAAATATGGCTTCTGCTATTGATTCCCCTTTTGTTTGAAACCAGCAGCAACGGGTCGCCGCAGAACGCCGTGACTGCCGGCATAGCAGAAGTGAACGAAACGAAACTGTACTACGAAGTGATGGGTGAAGGGCATCCCTTAGTCCTGCTTCACGGCGGAGGCGTAGACAACAGGATGTGGGATGACCAATTCAAATTGTTTGCTCAACACCATCAGGTCATTCGCTATGATCTTCGAGGTTCGGGGAAATCTGGAATCCCCCAAAAGCGATGGTCACATGTGGAAGACTTGCACAGCTTGCTGAGATTCCTCCATGTTGACAAAGTGTACGTTCTCGGCTTATCGAGGGGAGGATGGATTTCCGCTGATTTTACTCTTGCATACCCGGAAATGGTTGACGCTCTGATCCTGGCATCTTCCAATCTGGATGGACCGCCGGCTGCATACGCGAGTCCAGGGGCTAGGGCAGCCGCCCGGGAAGATATTTCACTAGCCGTCGACGTGTTCATGGAGAATCCCTATCTGATTCCACATAAAGAATACAGAGCGGCTCGCCAAAGAATGAGGGAAATGCTTGCAGACAACGTCATGGTCAGCCTTTTCATTTATCGGAACATCCATTTGCAGCGTCCGGAACGCCCGGCTACACAGCGAATCTCAGCGATCCGCGTTCCGACGCTGATCATCGCGGGCGGGCAGGATCACCCGGAAGCGCTCGCCAATTACAACAAGGAGGCGGCGCTGATTCCTGGCGCTAAGAAAGTAGTGATTCCTGGTGCGGCTCACTATGTTCCCATGGAAAAGCCGGCGGAGTTCAACCGAATCGTGCTCGATTTCTTGAGCAAGTTGAGCGAAAAATAATCAGGCCAAGCAAAGGCCGCCCCAATCGATTCGCATGCGCCGGCACTATGCCGAAGAGTTCCTTGAGGAAGCGAAGTTCGCCGGATCGGGATGAAACCATCGAACAGATACTGAGGAGAATGGGAGGGTAAGGGCATGGCAGCAAAAAAATTCAGATGGGACAGGGTGTTCTGGAGCCCGCAGCGTTTCCGCGTCGCAATGGCTGTACTCCTCGTAGTGGGGATCACTTCATGGGCTGCTTTCGCCCAGCGCCAAGAGAAACCTCTCATCAAGATTGTGGCCACCGGGGGAACGATCGCAAATACGTTGGATGGCCGTGTCCCGATTCAGCAGGTCATTGCGGATATTCGGAAAAATTTCCCTGAAACACACGAGCTTCTGGACAGCGTGCAATTCGAGATCATCGATCTCCTGCGCGTGGGCAGCCATGAGTTCACCTCCGATGACTTTTTAAAGATTGCTCGCACCGTGAATCGGGTGGTTCGAGAATCCAACGTGAAAGGGGTGATTGTAACGCAAGGAACAACCACTTCAGAAGATACCGCATACTTCCTCCACCTGCTGGTGAGGAGCGACAAACCTGTCGTCGTCACCAATTCTCAGCGTCGCCATGGCACGGTGGGCAACGATGGCGACAGGAACTTTATCGATGCTGTCTCCGTGGTCCTCTCCCCGGAGGCCGTCGGGAAGGGAGCAATGGTTGTCTCAAATCAAACCATCAAGTCGGGCCGGGATGTCCTGAAAACCAGCGCGCGCCCTGACGCATTTGTGTCCGGAGAACACGGGATTCTTGGCGTGATTGAATCAGATCGGGTGGACTTTTATCGCGCACCGGCTCGACGCCACACCAGCCACTCCGAGTTCGACATTAATTCCATTACATCCTTACCCAAAGTAGAGGTCATCGCGGTTTACTACGACGCAGAACCCGCACTCATCCAGGCGGCGGCCGACGCGGGGGCTAAAGGAATCGTCCTCAACGGCTTCACCACCTCGGGAAGGTCTCACAGCTCTCAAGAGCCGGCACTCCAGGCATTGGCGGCCAAAGGAATAGCGATAGTCCTCACGGCGCGGGGAGGCATGAACAACCGGATCCCGGTCAACACGCAGAACGAGTTTATCGAAGGGGACAACTTGGTTGCGCACAAGGCACGAATACTCCTTCAGCTTGCTCTGACGCAAACCTCTGATCGGAAGGAAATTCAGCGAATCTTCAACGAATACTGATTCCATACTCGTCCTGCGTTACACACAGCGCCCCCATTCCCCTTGCTGGATTCTTCTGGGGCACAACGGATGAGGCTTGAATCGGGCAGCCATTCGAGCACGAAATGCCCACCCTGGGACCATTGTCGTTTCCACTTCGCTGGCTAGTGCCGTTTCCGGGATGGTATCGAGTGAGTCTTGCTATTGGCAACTCGATTCCGAGCCGCGCGCGCCTGTCCCGAGCCATGTCCCGAGCGAAGTCGAGGGAGAAGCCGAGGGAAAAGCCAAGGGATAAGCAAGCGGCGCCAAACGCTGGTCTTGGAAGGAAAATTTTCGGGGTTGCTCCCTTACGGCCCGCCGCCCGAAGGGCTCTGGACCACAGGGCGGTCGCGGCTCAGACGCTCTATAACAACTAGAGAACAGCTATAACTACCCAGGGAAAGCCATGGCAATCGGGTGAGCTTGAGTTGACAGGGTAACTGGCGTATGCTTCTGGGCTAGAGGAAAGCTCAAATCGTAAATTCCGGTTCAAAGGAAAAATAGCATGAGGTCCAATATGCTGATTTCGCTAATTCTACTGACTGCGGGGATGTTCAGCGGCCACCTGTTGTTCTCGCAGGAGCTGACCTACCCTTTTGCTGAGAGTTCGCTGAGCGGACAGGTGAGTTCAGAGAATGAGGAGCCTTTGGAAGGGGTTCTGGTCAGGGCCAAACGGGAAGGAACGAATATGGCTTTGATAGTGGCGAGTGATGCGCAAGGCCAATACCGCTTTCCGAAGCTTGCGCCGGGCCGGTATGCGGTCGAGATTGCGCGCGCCGATGGTCTGGAACCGAGCCGCGAGATGACAGACATCCAGGATGGCAGGGCGAATCGTGTGGACTTTACGCTGGGTCCAGCCAAAGAAATGGACCAGCAGATCACCTCAGTGGATTGGCTCCGAAGCCTGCCTGGCACACCAGAACAGATCGATTTGATCAGCAACAACTGCATGCACTGCCACACGGGGACTCCGCAGAATTTTCGCTTTGACAAGGAAAACTGGGTAAAAATCGTCCGCATGATGCGGGGCGTGCGGATTCATGGCGCGGAATGGGGAGCCATTACTCACGGTGTGTATCCCGGCGCTCGACCCAACCGAGATTCTCCCACCTGGGAGGAAGAAAATTTGTTGATTGCAGATTTCCTTGCGAAGGTTCGTGGTCCGGAACCCCTGGATCTGTCCGATGCGAAGATTCTTCCCCGGCCCACAGGGCGGTCCACCCGGGTAATGTTTACGGAATACGAAATCCCATACCCGAATGCCGAGCTGCATGATATTGAGGTGGACCGGTATGGAATGGTCTGGTGGTCAGATTGGCGATGGCCTTACCTGGGAATGTTAAATCCGGAAACGGGGGAGATGAAATACTGGGAGAGTCCTGCGCCAGAAGGAAAACCCGAAGTTCATCCGGGCGGACAGGAGATCAGCTTTGACAAGGATGAAAATCCGTGGACGCCCCATGCATGGAGCGGCGGACTCCTCAAGTTCGACCGGAAAACAGAGGAATTTTCGAGCTTCATGTTTCCAGACCGAAACCCGCGGCGTTTCCTTTCGCTCGGCACAGACCCAGGGCGCAACCGGATCTGGTTCCACACGGACGATTATTACGGCACGTATTATTCCGGATTCTTCGAGCCAGACAAGGCGTTGGGGAAATGGACGCTTTATGAGCTTCCTTTCAAGCCGGGGAAAAGAAACACGGGCGTCTACGGCGATGTGACCGATAGCCAGGGAAACCGCTACCTGATGAAGCATAGAGATAGCGACATCGATCGAATTGACGTCGAGACAGAGGAACTGACCCGTTACCCGACGCCGACTCCCAACGCTTTTCCCCGCCGCGGGGACTACGACTCGCAGGATCGGCTCTGGTTTGCAGAATACAATGCGGACCAGATCGCCATGCTGGATCCCGATACGGGCAAGATTACCGAATATGAGATCCCCGTGCCGATGGCAATGCCGTACGGCATTGGGGTGGATCGGAATACCGATCTCGTTTGGGTGGTGTTGTACCGGAATGACCGGCTTGTCGTCCTGGATCCCAAATCAGGCGAACTTTTGCAGTATATGTTGCCCGAGAGACACGTGATGGCGCGGTCACCGCGAGCCGCGCCAAACAGTACGGCAGATCATTCCATCCTTTGGCTGGGGACACTGCCGAAATACGGCAACGGCAAGTTGATCAAGATAGAGGCTTGGTAGCACTGTAGGCGTGGAAAGCTTTCAGTTCTAGGGTAAGGGGTGTATTCCACAACCTGAGAGCTTGATGGCTGCGGATATCCATCCGTTTCAGGAAAAAGACGAGGAAAGCAAAAGAACTATCTCCGGAGATCAATTGCGGGAGTTCATTCGATACAGCTCACTTTTTTAGAGGAGGTCCCAATAAAACAATGACCGGGAAAGAATGGTTGGGCAGGGTTGCTCTAATAGTTCTCGCCGTGTTCTCCTTTGGTTTCATCGCAGAGGCACAGTCACAAAAGGGAGCTGCGCCTTTATCCGAGAAAGCCCGTAAAGTCAGGGTGATGTTTCAGGACCGATGTCACGTCTGCCACGATGTGGATAGCGACCGCGTAAAACCGCTGGGTCCTTCTTTGGACGGGTTGTTCCAGCGCGATAAGCTGGTTACTGGAAAACCTGTAACGAAAGAGAATGTAAAGGAAATCATCAAAATGGGGCCGACTCCAGGAATGCCGGCGTTCCGATACACGCTCTCGGACCAAGAGATCGATGATTTGATTGATTATTTAGTTGAGCGCTAACCACGGCTTGAACTGACGGACACACTCTGCAAGCCCCAGCCTGTACGGCTCCATGAGGACGCAAAATCCCCTACTCCGGGGGAAAATTGACAATGAAGTATGCCGCGTTGGAAGGGCTTCCCCCGGAGCCGGGATTCACGACCGTCA
>JADFGZ010000027.1 GCA_022567475.1 Acidobacteriota bacterium
ATGGCTCTCCACTGCTCCTCCGCTTTGAACAGAGAAGCGCCTGGATAGACACGAATGGTGAGGCCGAGATTCGCCGCATTGAATTCACTGGCGATAATCTCCACCATCTCATCGCGCAGATCGCCCGTCCCGCCCGGCCACTGGTGCGAGGCGCGAAGAACAACATGATTCGAGCATCCGGCGACGGATAGACACATGCACAATACGGCGAGCAGAATCGCCGATATTAAGGGCTGGGACATGGCAGGCCGGGACGTTGCGGGTCGAACAGATTGTTGAAAAACGCCATTTGTCCGCTCCCTCACGGTCGCGGCTCGGAATGGGCGTACTGATGGGGCTGTAGTTGCCGAGCCGCGACCGTTAGCAAGCGGACCCGTACACCAGTTTTTCAACAACCTGCTAGGCCGCCGGTTCGAGCTTCCCGCCCTTTAAGACGCGGAAGCGGCCTCCCCTCCACACGATCTCGCGGCCAAAGAAAGCCCAGCACCAAACGGCGAAACTCAGCAGGTCCTGTGCCGGCAGCAGCCACCAATATTTCCGGAAGACGGGATCGCGCAATAGTCGCCACCCTACCGCCCACGCCAGAACAGCCCTGACAGAGAGGCATGCGCCCACCAAAGTCCAGGCAAGCGCGTTTCCCGCCGGCGCACAGGCCAAGGCCAGAAGAGTCAGCGGCAAACTGTGCGTAAATATCTGGCCGAGGTAGCCCGCGGGCCGGGAGCATCGGGAACTTCTTTCCCACCGCAGGCGGTGGCGCAGCGAAGCGCCCATCGCTTCGTTACAAACCATGTGGTCTGGAATGTTCTCTGCCAGCGCCACGCGGTATCCAGCCTCGGCAACGAGCTGCCCCAGCAGAAAATCGTCGGCGAGGTAATCCCCCAGCCGGGCAAAGCCGCCCAGCTCCTGCACCTGCCGCTTGCGGATCACCATCGTGGGGCCAAGCGAGAACTTCATCCCGTCCAGCACCCAAGCCGCCAGGACGCCGGGAACGAACTGGATGCTCATTTCCAGCGCCTCCAGCAACGACCAGAAACTTGTGCCCGGCACCCCGCGCGAGATGCATGTGACCATTCCTACTTCCCGTCCTACTTTCGGTCCCGCTGCCGGTCCTACTTTCGGCTCTACTCCCGGTCCTGCTGCCGGGTCCGCCATCGGCGCGACTACTGAACGCAGGTAATCCGGGCTGACTCTCACGTCACTGTCACTGATGACCATGACCTCGTGCCGGGCCGCTGCCATCATCTCTTCGAGGCCGTGAACCTTGGCGTTCAGGTAGCGCGGCTGGCCGATCACGAGCAGGCGCATCGGAACAGCGGGAAACGTCTTCTCCAGGCGGCGGACAATGGGCACGGCTTCGTCTATTTCTTCCCGGACGGAAAACAGAATTTCGTAGGAAGGATAATTCTGCCGGCAGAAGCTTTGGAGGTTCTCCTCCAGGCCCCGTTCGGCCCCGTAGAGCGGTTTCAGGATGGACACCGGGGGAGTGAAGCGCTTCGAGGCCGGAGGCGCAAAATGCTCCGAGCGCGAAAGCCCAGCAGCCTTGCGCCGCAGCCTGAGAAACCGAAAGACCCCGTAGAGAGCGATGCAGGAGTATGCGGTGGCTCCGGCGACCCCAGCCATCAGCAGCCAGTAACCGATTGTGGAGAAACTCACCGGAGCCAGCCTCACCGTCAGGATTTGTTCTTTCTCCGCTCCCTCTACACACTCTTGCCGGCAGGTTCCCACGGTGTATTCGCAAAAATTTCATCGAGCATTTTACAGAGTGCATCCACGTGCTTTTTCTCCACGATCAGAGGAGGCAGGAAACGCAGCACGGTGTCGTGCGTGCTGTTGATAATGAACCCGCGGTCCATCGCCATCTGCACGAAAGGCCGGCTGGGAATCGCCAGGTCGATAGCCAGCATCAAACCCCGCCCGCGCACCTCGCGGATGAAGGGGTATTTGGCGGCCATCTCCAGCAGGCGGCGGCGGAAATACTCGCCCGTCTTGCGGACATTCTTCAGGACCTTCTCTTTTTCGAGCACCGCCAGGAACTCCAGCGCCACCCGGCAGGCCAGCGGGCCGCCGCCGAAGGTGCTGCCATGCATCCCCGGTTGGAACAAAGCGCCAATCTCCTCCCTCGCCAGAAAGGCGCCCAGCGGCAGGCCGCCCCCCAGCGGCTTGGCCAGCAGAACAATGTCGGGACGCACGCGGTAGTGCTTCGAGGCCAGGTAATCTCCGGTCCGTCCCAAGCCGCACTGGATTTCGTCGCAGATCAGAACGGCGTGGTTGCGGCGCGCCAGGCTGGCGGCGGCCTCCATGAATTCCTGGCTCATCTCGAAGATGCCGCCCTCGCCCTGGATCGGCTCCACCAGCACCGCGCAGGTATTCTCTGTAATGCAGGACTCCAGATGTTCCACATCGTTGTAGCGGGCAAAGCGAAAGCCCGGCACCAGCGGCTCGAATTCTTTGCGGTATTTCTCCTGCCCCGTGGCCGACAGCGCCCCGAAGGTTCTGCCATGAAAGGAATTTTTGAGCGCCACCACTTCGAACTTTTTCTTGCCCCGGCGGCTGGCATACAGCCGCGCCAGCTTGATGGCGCCCTCGACGGCCTCCGTGCCGCTGTTGCAAAAAAAGACGCGGTCCATGCCGGTAATCTTGGCCAGCGCCGCCGCCAGCGGACCCTGGTAGGGATGGTAGTAGAGATTGGAGACGTGGATCACCTTGCCCGCCTGTTCCCGCAGCGCCTTGAGGATTCGTGGATGGGAATGGCCGAGCGCGTTCACTCCCAAGCCGGAAACAAAATCCAGATATTTTTTGCCTTTGGTGTCCCACACCCAGCAGCCTTTCCCACGCTCCAGGATGAGCGGAAAGCGGGCGTAGGTTTGCATCAAGAATTTCTTTTCAATCTCCCGAACATCTTTTTTCATGGCGATCCTCCGTCGCGGCGGGTTCTGACACGCTGGCCATGCCGAAACGCACAACTTTTGTCGGATTCGGGGCAGGGTGTCAAGAAAATTCTGGTGAAAATTCTAGTAACTGGGCAAGCGTAGTTTTCGTGGTAGAGTCCTTTTCAGAAAAAATCCCGGCGGCGAATGGATGGAAAGGCGGATTGGGTCTGATGCAATTTGAAGTCCTCGAATCCTGGAAAGCCGAATTGAGTGCCGTCTTGAAAGCAAACTGGCAGCCGGTGTCGCAAGCGGCGCTCATCGCCTGGCTGGTGTTCTACGGGCTGTTCCTGCTGCACGCGCTGACCAACGACAGCGGCTTCCTGCTGATCGACCACGTCAACCTGATTGTCCACGAAGCGGGACACCTCCTGTTCGGCTGGTTCGGCCCGACGCTCGGCCTGTGGGGCGGCACCCTGCTCGAACTGCTGGCGCCGCTGGCGCTGGCTGTGTATTTCGTCTTCCACCGCCATACGACCGGCGCGGCCTTTGCCTCCTTCTTTCTGTTTGAAAACCTCCTCTACATCGCCACCTATATGGCGGATGCCCGCGCACAACTTCTGCCCCTGATCACGGTCGGCGATCCCGGAGCAGGCGCGCATGACTGGTTCAACATCTTCGCCCGCCTGGGGCTGCTGCAGCAGGATACTTTGATCGCCGGCGTGGTCCGGACGGCGGGATGGGTCGGCATGCTGGGAACCGTGGCGTGGCTGGTGAGACGGGCGAAAGCCGCCTGATTCCCTCTCGCTCACAACACGCAGCCGCTTTTGTCAGCCGGTCCTGAAAAACCGCAAGACCAATCGAACCGTCCACACCGCTGTGAAGGCCAGATAAGGCCCCAAAATGAACCGGAAGGTGTTATTAGAAAAGGCCCGCCCTTCCGCCAGGTTCGTATGGATCACAAACTGAACGATGCAGAAACCAAACAGCAAAGTGGCGCACCCGAACCAGCACAATTGCTTTTCCAGGAAAGCAATCGTCTCCGCCCGCCTGCCCACCGCCATCCAATATCCCTTGTTGGGCAGGTTGATCCACGGCAGCCGCAAGCGGAACAGCATGGGCGGGGCGATGAAAAACACCAGCGTCATCAGGACAAGCAGTCCCGCGTGAAGGCTGAAAAACGAGTCCTTGGACACCCAGCCGTTTGGCTGGCCGCGTCCGTCAAATTGGGATGCAAGCGTCGGCGGAAGCTGCGGGTAGTAATAGATGCTCTGGACAGCCATTGCCGACAGAAGAAGCACCAACATCCAACGCTCTACCTTCATCGTCCGAGCTTCCTCTGCCTCTGCACCCACACCGTCTGTTGCCCCTCCGCAATGGAGTCAGCAATGCGCCACCCACCTTTTCCGGAGCCTGCAAGCAGCTTTTCGGGCAGCCGTTCGCAGCCGGACAATCTACTTTACCCGATCCCGCGCCACCCTGCCCGATAAAATTATTTCCTGGCAGATGATGCAGCCACGCCTTGCCGAGCTTGGCGTGAACCGAGCTTGGTTTGAACCGAGCCTTATTTGGGCTGATCTTTGCTTGAATAGCTGAGTAGCCGGGCGTATGCTTTGGGTCGAATGCGCAGCTCCAATATCGGAACTTCCGGTCTAAAACTGCCCGCCCCGCTCAGTGGAGGCTTCGCGGCAAAATCCGCCTGGGCGCGCGTGCCGGGCGGACATTCAGGAGGGATCATATCTAATGTTTCTAATGCGGTTTAGCATATCGTTGTTCATCGCCGCCCTTGTGGCGGCTGCGGCTCTTCATCCTGCGAGCGCGCAGGTGACAGACTTTGTTCCGGTCACCGACGCCGTCCTTCAAAATCCGGACCCAGGCGACTGGCTGACGTGGCGCCGCGACCAGAACGCCAGCGGATACAGTCCTTTGGACCAGGTGAATCGCCAGAACGTTCAGAAGTTGCGTCTGGCGTGGGCGTGGGGCATGTCGCGGGGGGTGCAGGAACAGGAGCCGATCGTCTACCGGGGAGTGATGTATCTTCCCCACTCCACCGGCGTGGTGCAAGCTCTCGACGCGCGCACGGGCGCGCTGCTTTGGGAGCATAGCCGCAGCCCCACCCGCAATCTCGCAATCTACCGGGACAAGATTTATTTGACCACGACGGATGCTTACCTGGTTGCCCTGGACGCGAAAACCGGAAACATGGTGTGGGAGACCAAAACGGGCGATCCCGACAAGCGGGTGGATTACTCCTCCGGACCCATCGCGGGGGACGGCAAAATTTTTGCCGGCCAAACCTGCGGCGTGGGCACGCCGTTGCCCTGTTTCGTCGGCGCGCACGACGCGGAGACCGGCAAGCTGCTTTGGAAACGGGAGTCGGTAGCCGGCCCCGGAGACTCCGCAGAGCATAACGCGAGTTGGGGCGCCACGCCTTATGAGAAGCGCCGGAAGGCCTCCTTCTGGCTGACCGGGAGCTACGATCCAGCCTTGAAGCTGGTCTACTGGAGCACCGCCAGCGCCTATCCGTATCCGGAGGTTCACAAGGGGTCCGGCAGCGGCTCGCTGCTCTATACCAACTCGATCCTCGCCCTCGACCCCGATACAGGGGAGATCAAGTGGTTCTTCCAGATGCAGCCTCGCGACAATTTCGACATGGACCACCAGGACAATCCCATCCTGGCCGATGTGGAGATCAACGGCGCAAGACGAAAGGTCGTCTACGTCCTGGGCAAGCCCGGCATCCTGTGGGCCTTCGACCGGGAAAACGGAACGTATCTGTGGCACCGGCAACTGGTAGCCTATCAGAACCTCTACAAAAATATCGATCCGCAGACGGGCGCGATCACCATGAACGAAGAGATCATTCCCACCGAGGTGGGGACAGAGCAGCTCGTATGTCCGGGGATGCGCGGCGGGAAGCTGTATCAGACCAACGCCTACAATCCCAGAACCAATGCCATCTACAGCCCGGTGAGCAACGCGTGCACCATCTTTGAGATCGTGCCGCTGGAGCAGGAAGCCTCGGGAGTCGTATACGATCAGCTCAGGCATATGGAAGGTTCCGGCGGCAACGTGGGGCGGTTGTCTGCGGTTTCGGCTTCCACCGGCGAGATCCTGTGGACCTACGATCAGCGGGCGGCCATGGGCTCTGTGCTGACAACGGCTGGCGGATTGGTGTTTGCCGGCGACCTCCATCGGTACTTCAGGGCGTTTGACGCGGAGACCGGCGAGGTGCTGTTGGAAATCCCGCTCAGCGGGCCCATTACCGGCTATCCCATCAGCTATGCCGTCGATGGGAAGCAATACGTGGCCATTGCGGTCGGCGGGAGCACATCGGGAACGCGCCATATGGCCCGGTTGTACCCCGAGTTGAAAGCTCCTGCCGAAAGCAACCTTCTGATGGTATTCGCCCTGGGGGAATGATGCCTAAGCGCAGGACAGAGGCTCCCCGGCAGGGTGGAATGTAATTCCTGATTTACAGGTTTCCTGGTCCGGTCTCCGGCAACGCCCTGGTGCATCCTGCGTGGCGTGCCGGTCAGAACGCAACCGGCGGATATCCCGCCTGCCTGAAGCGCCCGGTAAAATAGCCCCGCGCATCGACAGGGATGCAACTCCACTGCGGAGGATTATGAGAATTATAACGATGACTTCTCCGATAACCGCGCTCAGTAAAAAATTCCTTTTCCTTTCCTTTTTGGCGTTCGCCGTCCATTGTCCACTCGGTTTGTCGCAGCAAAGCCCGGAAAGCAGGCCGCTGGTTCTGCAAGGCGCCACCGTCATCGACGGACGGGGAGGGCCTCCGGTCTCGGGCGGGGTCATCCTGATTGCAGGCGACAGGATTCAATCCGTAGGAGCAAGGGGAACGAATGTCCCCGCTGAGGCGACCGTGGTGGACCTCTCCGGAAAGTTTATTATCCCCGGCTTGATCGAGTCCCACGCCCACTATGGGGAGTGGATGGGGGAAGTGTTCCTGAATCATGGCGTGACGTCGATCATGGCTGTAGGCGGAAGGTTCGGCGAGAAAAAAGAAGCTTCCCAGCAGAGCGCCGCCCGGACGCCGAGGATTTTTGATACGGCCGGCGATCCGCGCCTCTCCCCTTCCCTGACGCAGGCGCAGGTCCGGGACGCGGTTCAACAATGGCTACAGGGAAAGCCGGATTTTGCCAGGCTGCGTTCTTTTTTTGATGACCGCGGCAGGCAAGTGTACCAATGGGCGGCCGAGGAGATACACCTTGCCGGACTGATGGTTTTTGGACACACCGAAAACGCTCCCGAATCCATCCGGGCCGGACAGGACTCGGTAGAGCACATCTGGGGATTCGCACAGGCCCAGATGTCTCCCCAGGAGCTGGATGAATTCCAGCGAGGCCAGCATCTGCACTGGGCCCCTTTCTTCAGGGATTGGACGCGGCTGGATCAGATGATCCGCGAAGCGGTGGACCGGGGAGCGTACATCAATCCCACGTTCCTGTATGAGATGGGCTCGCTGAGCGCCTTGGCGGCACGGCACGAACAGGAGGACTACCTTCTGTATAGCAATCCCCGCCTGATGGCCTACTACCCGAAGCATGTCGCCGAGTCGCTTCTCCAAAAGCACCGCCAGATCCGCAGTTTTTCTGGAAAATACGAGAACTTGGTTTTGATATCCAGACTGACTCCGGAAGAGTTGGAAGAATTCAAGCAAGGGTACCGGCTCGCCGGGGAATTCCTGAAACGGTTCGTACAGGCCGGCGGCAAGCTTCAGGCCGGAACAGACACTCTCTCCGGGGGCACTCCCGGACTGAGCCTTCACCAGGAGATGGAGTTGTTTGTGGAAGCCGGGCTGACGCCGATGCAGGCGCTGCAGTCCGCTACGCTTTGGTCCGCTGAAATGCTCTCCGGGAAGGACGGGGTCCTCGGCGGTCCCCAGGTCGGCGTGATCGCGGAAGGCGCTTTTGCCGATCTGGTGGTTCTGGCAGCGAACCCGCTGGAGGATATCGGCAACACGAAAAATATTGAGCGTGTGATGAAAGGCGGAGCGTTTATCGAGCTAGGTTATGATCCCGCTTACTACACCTTCACCCAGCCTGCCCGAAGCATTGCCATGGCGACCCCGGTTCCGGGAATCAGCGCCATCACGCCGCACACGGTTGCGGAAGGAACTCCCGAGTTTGAGATTCTTGTGGAGGGGGTGGGATTTGTCGGCAACTCCGTCGTCCGGGTGAACGGCGTTTCCGTGCCCACAACCTTTGTCGGCCCGCGCCGACTGAAGGCCAGGGTTCCCGCCGACACGGTGGAGCGAGCCCGTCCGAATCCATTCGATGCGCCGGGGCCTGCGCAAAATGTCGGCGTCTTCGGCGACCGCACGGTCCCGATTACCGTTTACACTGCCCCTCCGGAAGGCGGACTCTCCAACAGAATCCTATTGAGAGTTCAGGCGAAGTGGATGGGGCCAGAATAGAGTTTACAGCAGGCCTCGTTCGACGGGACCGGCCGCTGGATTTGAGATTGAGAATTCTCCAGCCGGCGAAATTGCCCTGCCGAACCGCATTACAGGTCTGCTCACAACAAAGCGCAGTTTGCAGCACGGCCTGTTTCTTTCCTGCTTGGCCGCTTTTCGGGCAGCTCGTTTTACCCCGCGCCTTGCCACCCTGAAGTGCATTTGTAATCTATTGACAGCCTGTGAGTTATCAGCAACATGGCGCCTCAGCCCACCACGCCAGCCTTCCCCCCTCCAGCTCAAATTGCCGGGCTGCTTGGCAAGCAGAGCAGGATATCGTTCCCGGCAGCGATTCCCTGCCAGAGGGTTAATCTTTCCAATAGAGATTCAAAACTAATTTAGTGATTTAAAGAGTGGCTTCATTTTGTCGATAGAACATCTTATGGGCTTCTCAGTGTGAGTAGTGTGGGAGCGGCAATAAAAAACATGCTGTTCGTTAAATTATTCGGCCGCCTTTTAAGGAAGGTTCCCATGCGGGCAAACGCGCAACGATTTTCATTTCAAGTCAGACGGCAGTTGTCACCGGTCGAGAGGCGGGAGCGGGAACTGTGGATTCTGATCTTGACGATGGCTGGAATCTTGTTCGCCGGTTTTTTCGCCGTCACTTTTCCAGCCGCATTCCTGGACCTCCGCACGAGCTACAACCCGGCGGCGCCACAGCTTCTGCTCGGCTTGCTGACGCTCGTTTTGCTGTTCGGCGTTTACCTTGTCCATAAATGTATTCAGATTCGAGCTCTCCGCTTCAACTCCATCATGGCGGCTTGGCAATCCGAGGTTGCCGACATCCAGTTATTCACCGACCCGCTCACTCGGGTCTTCAACCGCTCCGCCTTGGACGGGATACTCAGCCATGTAGTGGAGCGAGTGCAACGCAAGCAAGCCACCCTGGTCTTTTTATATATTGACATAAACAACTTCAAGCAGATCAATACGTATTTCGGCCATCGCTATGGTGATTTGGTTTTATCGGAAGTCGGGGGCATGATTAAGCAATGGATCCGCTCCTCGGACTGCGTGATCCGATTGGGTGGAGATGAGTTCCTGGTTGCTCTGCTGAATACCAACCAACCCGGTGGAGAATTGGTGAAGGGGCGCATACATCAATGGATAACAGATTGGAACGAGATAATATCCGCCGAGGAGAATTCTCCTTTGCCGGGGTTTCAGCTGAGTCTCAGCATTGGAATCCATGAATTTGACGGAACCCAGTCCATCGACCATGCCCTGGAGGAAGCAAGCACGAAAATGAACTCCGAGAGAGCGCAGTTCCGGCTCCGGCAGATGGCATCTTCCTATTCAGGACCAAAGACCCTGGAAGCAGAAGCCCCCGCCACGATGGCCGTCCCCAGCGCTGGCGGCTTCGGCCACTTTCTACCCGAAAGCCGCGAGTCCAGGCGATTTTAATTCCACGATTTTCATAGGATCGTTAGAGCGAATCCGAGCCGCGACCGTGCTGGAGCGGACAAAAAAGGTTTTTTGACTTCCTGCTAGACCAATTTCAGAGTTGGTGTAGAGTGTTTCACAGCCCTGCAAGGACGGCAGATGCTAGCCCAGGGCGGAAGCGCAGACCTCACGAAGAAGCTTCCGGAATCTCCGCGGTGAATTTGCGGATGCGCTCCCAGATTTCTTCCAGCACATTCAGCAGTTGGTGGTCCGAGTCATAGAGAACCACCTCGGCGTTTGGGCGGTCTTCGGCGAACCGGAGCGAGAGGCGGTGGTCTACCGTCTCATCGGCGCGTCCGTGGACAACCAGCGCGGGCTGTCTGACGTCGGGGAAGCCCTCATACTGCAGGGCGTCTTCCAGGAGACGGTAGGAAAGATTGCGGACCTGCTTTTCGCCAAAGTGGTATACCTGGCGCTGACCCCGTTCGCGCCACTCGCGCACAACATCCTCGCCGAGCGAGGCTGCCCAGTACCGCGCCAAGTCGAAGGCCGGAGCCAGCAAGACCACGCCCGGAACGCGCCGGGGATGCCTCGCCGCGAACAACGCCGCCAGGTAAGCTCCCATGCTGGAGCCGATCAAAACAGCAGGCGATGCTCCCACCACCCGGTCCAGCAACGCCAGTTGCCGCGAGAGTGTGGTGTTTTCAAAGTCGCCCTCGGTCAAATCCGGCAGCTTGAGTTCGTAGCCCAGCTCCGCGAACCGCTGGCGGAAAAACTGCCCCTTGCTCGAATCCGGCCCGGAAGCAAATCCATGCAGATAGAACAGAGAAGAGTGACCGCTTGGCAAGCAGAAATTCCTTCATTCCCTCTGGCAGGGACGCTCGAACGTCTTAGCAGCGAATCCGCGCCGGGGGTAATCATCCAGTTTTTATCCAGTAGTTCTTATCCAGCTTTTTATTCGGGGAGCCATCCTAGTCCATTTTGCGGTGTGCGTAAAGGATTAGGCGTCAGCTAAAAAGATGGGGAATATAAGAACGCATGATTGTCGAGCAAGGCTCACAGAGCTCGGTTATGTGAAACAACGAAAATCAACCGGCTGGCTTTTTCTCCCTTTTGGAGACCCCAAAAATGCTGGCAAGCAAATGAATATCAACAGGATATGCTGAAGGAGGAAAAGGTGAACGGAGGGGAGGATGAAAGGAGAAAAGAATGATCTACTGCCCCATCTACCCCTGCAAGCGTCAAGCCAGCCCCATGCAACGCATAGTAATCCTGCCATGAGCTGCTTGCTGCTTGTCTCCAAACAGCGACGGCACTGCGGGTTTTCTACCACGCAAAGCAGCTTCACCTTGCCTCTTGCCTGCTTAGCCGGAGAGTGTCCAAACCCTTCTCCCACTTGACATTTTCCGTCTGCTTCACTAATCTGTTTATTCTTTAACATTGTTGAGGTGGTGATAGAAGTGTCAACTTATTTCCCCTCCAAGGGGGAAGTCCAACCGAAATGGTATTGCGTGGACGCGGAAGGACAGGTATTAGGCCGGCTGGCAACGCAAGTGGCCACTTTGCTGCGAGGCAAGCATAAGCCGGAATTTACTCCTTTCCTAAACCTTGGAGATCATGTCATTGTAATCAATGCAGCCGGGGTGCGCCTGACAGGCAACAAGCTGGCTCAGAAGGTATACCGCCATCATACGGGCTATCCGGGTGGGTTGGTGGAAATCAGCGCCCAGCGGATGATGGAGCGCAAGCCGGAAACCGTGGTGCGCGAGGCGGTGCTCGGCATGTTGCCCAAGAACAAGCTGGGGAAGGCGATGGGAAGGAAATTGATGGTTTACCGGGACGACAAGCACCCCCATGAGGGACAGAAACCGGAGCCTTACCGGTTGCTGGCTGCCAAGTAACGAAACTAGAGACAGACCGGCTAGAACCAGTTCGAAAGGAAAAAATGGGAGATCCGGCAAAGGGCCAAATCGAGCAATATTACGGTACGGGAAGACGCAAGTGCAGCGTGGCGCGCGTCTATTTGCGTCCCGGCAAAGGCGAATTTCGGGTGAATGGCCGTCCGATGGACGCATATTTTCTGGGGGAGCCGCAGCGGGTGCGTGTGCAGCATCCACTGCAAGTAACGGAATTGGTCGGGAAGTTCGATGTGCTCATCAATGTGCGCGGAGGAGGCATCGTAGCACAGGCTGGCGCAGCCCGGCTAGGCATAACGCGAGCGTTGACGGTTTATGATGCCGAGTTGCGGGGCAAACTCAAAAAGGTGGGGTTTTTAACTCGCGATTCGCGGATCAAAGAGCGCAAAAAGTACGGCCAGAAGGGCGCACGGAAACGCTTCCAGTTCTCCAAACGCTAAGGCAACAAAGGAAACAGCAACTTCACCACGAGGAGGGTTTTTGGCGGCAATTACGATGAAAGAGTTGTTGGAAGCTGGCGTTCACTTTGGGCACCAGACCAGGCGCTGGAATCCGAAGATGAAGGAGTATATTTTCGGCGAACGCAATGGCATCCACATCATTGACTTGCAGAAGACCCTCAAAATGTTTAAGGAAGCCACCCGGTTCGTGACAGAGTTGGCCAAGGAGGGAAAAACTCTCCTGTTTGTGGGAACCAAGCGGCAGGCGCAGGAAGCAATCGTCGAAGAGGCCAAGCGATGCTCCATGTTTTTTGTGAACCAACGATGGCTGGGCGGGCTGCTGACCAATTATGGCACCATCCAAAAGTCGATCCGGCGATTGAAAGAGCTGGATGAGATGTCGCAGGATGGCCGCTACGAGTTGCTGCCCAAAAAGGAAGTCATCAAGCTGGAGAGGGAGCGGAAGCATCTGGAGCAAAACCTATCCGGCATCAAGGAAATGCCCGGCCTTCCGGACGCCCTTTTTGTGATTGATTCTTTCAAAGAAGAAATTGCCGTTCACGAGGCGCGCAAGCTGGAAATTCCGGTGGTGGGGGTTGTGGACACCAACTGCGACCCGGACAAGGTGACATACATCATTCCCGGCAATGACGACGCGTTGCGGGCCATCCGGCTATTCGCTTCCAAGATTGCGGACGCGGTTCTGGAAGGGAGGCAGATGGCTGCGGAAATCGCTTTAGAAGAGGAGAGCCGGGCAGCGGAGGAGGCCTCCGAAAGCCAGGAACCGGGCGCAGAGAATTCACAGACGTATTCCCCTCCGCAAAAAGAGCCTGCTGTTGAATCGGCAGGGGAGGAAGGCTTGCCCACCGATACTCCCGACGTAGCGGCCCCGGAAAGCGTCCAGTAGAGTTGTTTCACCCGCCCGGGATTTTAGGTGATTCGCCGCCGCCGGGCTGACCAGGCTCCCACCCAGTCTTGTATTGGCAAGAGGTTTTCAGAAAAAAGAGGCTTTGAAATGCGGGCAGTTTGCAGGGGAAAGTAAGAGGCGATTCCGCTTTTTCTTCCTGGAATCAACGTCCCTCAAAAAACGCCGCTGGGATTGCAGCGGCCATTCCGAAGGCAGGTTCGTCCGAAATTATGGAAACTGAGATTAAGATTTCAGCACAAACAGTAAAGCAGCTTCGCGAGCGGACCGGCGCACCCTGGGCGGACTGCAAGGCGGCGCTCACCGAGTCCAAAGGTGACCTGGACGGAGCAGAGGTAGTTCTGCGCAAGAAGGGTCTCGCCGCGGCGCAGAAGAGGGCGGGACGCACCACACTGGAGGGGCTGGTCGGCTTCTACATCCACGCGGGCGCAAAGATCGGCGTGCTGGTGGAGTTGAACTGTGAGAGCGACTTTGTAGCCCGCACGGCGGAGTTTCAACAACTGTCCCATGATATCGCCATGCACATCGCCGCCTCGGACCCCCGTTTCATTCGCAAAGAGGAAGTGACTCCGGAGATTCTGGAAAAAGAAAAAGAGATTTATCGGGCGCAGGCATTGGCATCCGGCAAGCCGGAGAAAGTGCTGGACCGCATTGTGCAAGGCAAGATGGAGAAGTTTTATGAGGAGGTTTGCCTCTTGGAACAGCACTTCATCAAGGACCCGGGGCAGACGGTAAACCAAGTCATCGCCTCCAGCATCGGCAAGCTCGGGGAAAACATCAGCGTGCAGCGTTTTGTCCGTTTCAAGGTTGGTGATAGTGCGGAGAGGACCTCCAAATCGAGTTGAGCGTTCCGTCCTCCATGTCCTCCAAGCCCATTTTTAAGCGTGTATTGCTAAAGTTGAGCGGAGAGGCTCTGGCAGGCGCCTCCGGCTACGGCATCGATGCGGTTCGCTTTCAGGAAATCGCGCAGCAGATCAGCAAGGTCAGCCAACTGGGCGTTCAAACGGCGCTGGTCATCGGAGGGGGAAACATCTTCCGGGGATACGCCGGCGCGGCCAAGGAAATGGACCGGGTGGCCGCGGATCACATGGGAATGCTGGCAACCCTGATCAACGCCATCGCTTTGCAGGATGCGCTGGAGAAGCAAGCGGTTCCGACGCGAGTGATGACCGCGATGGCGATGCATCAGGTGGCGGAGCCTTACATCCGGCGGCGCGCCCTCCGCCATTTGGAAAAGGGCCGCGTGGTGATCTTTGCTGCGGGCACGGGAAACCCCTTTTTTTCCACCGATACGGCGGCTGCCTTGCGGGCCATGGAGATTCAGGCCGAGGTAATCCTGAAAGCCACCAAGGTGGACGGCATATACGATGCTGACCCGGTTAAGGTCAAGGATGCCAAGATGTTTTCTGAAATCTCCTATCTGGAAATGATCTCCCAGAATTTGACTGTCATGGATTCCACGGCTCTTTCGATGTGCCGAGACAACAATCTGCCCACCGTTGTCTTCAATCTCAATGATCCCAAAAACATCGTGCGAGTCATTTTGGGGGAAAAGGTGGGTTCGCTGGTAAGCGGTTGATCCAGCTCCGAACGGGCCAGAAAATCCGGCTTGGGAACGGCTCATGACAAAAGATGTTCTCCAGGAAGCAAGGCGGCGAATGGAAAAGGTAAGCGAAGACCTGCGCTCGGAGCTGGCTACCCTGCGCACGGGCCGGGCCTCTATTACCCTGCTCGATCATACGAAGGTGGATTATTACGGCACCCCGACGCCCATCAACCAATTGGCCACTCTTTCCGTGCCGGAACCCACCACAATTTTGGTGCAGGCCTGGGACCCGACGGCATTGCCCCTGATCGAAAAAGCCATCCTCAGTTCCGACCTCGGACTGAACCCGGCCAACGACGGGAAGGTGCTGCGCGTCCCTATTCCTCCGCTGACCGAAGAGCGCCGGAAGGAACTCGTGAAACATCTGCACAAGGTGCTGGAGGCGCACCGCACGGCCGTGCGGAACTTGCGGCGCGATGCCAACGATGCCGTCAAAAAGCTGCTCAAGGATAAAAAAATCGGCGAGGATGAAGAGCGGCACGCTCACACAGAGGCGCAGAAAATAACCGACCAGTCGATTGCCAAGCTCGATGAGATGGGCAAGAACAAGGAAAAAGAGATTTTAATGGTCTAGCGATATCCCGCCGCCGTGCTGGCAAACGGGCTCAGGACGGCAACGAAGTTCAGAAAAACATCTTTACTCTTCCCGCAAAGGCATTCCATCCGTTTTTTTTCGCCAAGGCTTTCACTGGCCCTCTGGCAGGTTGTTGAAAAACGCCATTTGTCCGCTCCCTCACAGCCTGCCCTGAGCCATGTCCCGAGCGATGCCGAGGGAGAAACCGAGGGATTGCCGAAGGGGTCGCAGCTCGGAATGGGCGCGCGCGGCTCTGACGATACACGAACTGTGAAAGTGCGCTAGAAATCCGTATTCACCCGAACCGGCGATTGCAAGGTGAACAGCACCAGAGATTCCGCCGGGATGCGGATTCGCTCCCTGCCGCGCACCGTCTGGACAACTGTCCCGGCGGCGGCCCCTATTCCCGCGCCAATCATCGATCCCTTTTTTCCGCCGGAGATCGCTCCGATCACGCCTCCCAGCAATCCGCCTCCTCCTGCCACCTTCGCAGTTTCCTTTCCACGCGAGGCGCCGGACTCTTGATAGAAATTGGTTCGGACAGCAATGGATTGCCCTGCAAAATTCAAAGCGGTCAACTCCAGCGCCAGCTTGGGGCGTCCCTGGATATGGCCGCCCTGCTCCACCACGGTCAGCCTGCCGATGGCCTCGGCTCCCTGGGGAATCACGATTCTTCCGTTCACCCTCAATGGAGAGTTCAGTGTAGCCCGGAATGTTTCACCTACGTAGTCCGTCTTGGAGTCAATCGTATTCACCATGCGCACGGCAATTGTCTCCCCTGCCGGGATGGTTACCGATGCCGCCTGGCTCGTCGCCACGGCAAAAAACAATGCCATCGCTATTCTCAAAATCTGTATCTGGTTTTTCATCCGCGTCTCTCCCCTAATTTCAAGTTCCACCTTTCACAGTTTCCGTGCTCTCCCGGCAGCTTCCGCATTCTGATCCGAACAAACTTTGTATAGCTCAATCGCTGCCACCGCTCCAGCATAACAAAGGAAATAGGAATTCAAGCCGGCGGAGTGGCGCTGGGAAAAACCTCAGAGGTTCCCGAAATGATTCATCTGAATCTGCCGGGAAGGAAGAAGGAAGCAAGAGAGACGAATTTCCATCGAGCACCGAACGGCCTTTCCGGCCGTGAACCGGCTGGATGGATGGTGATGATATAGTTTAGAATCTATGTGAGCATTACTGAACTAGAGAAAGCGAACCTCTGCAATGCAATCCAAGCGGCAGATTGTCTATCTGGCAGGCGTCTTGGGTGTCGTGTCTTTGGCTGTTGCATTCGGCATCTGGTGGAGCCGGCAAGGGGTGGAAACGGTTCAGACGGCCCGCGTGGCGCGGCAGGACGTGACCTCTATGGTGATGGCATCGGGTGAAATCAAACCTAAAAACTACGTTCACATCAGCGCGAATGCATTCGGAAAAATTGTATCCATCTCCGTCAAGGAAGGCGACCGGGTGCGGAAAGGTCAGGAACTGGCGAGGCTGGAAGCAATCCAGTCGGAAGCGGAGGTGAGGGCACAGCAAGCCCAGCTCTCTGCGGCAGGATCCGACGTTCAAAGCGCGGAAGCGTTCGAGCAATCCATGAAGGCTAATTTCGAGGCCACCGAGGCCGAACTGGTCCGCGCGCAGGCGCAACTCGAGCGATCCCAGCAAGACTTTGTCCGGGCGCAATCCCTGCACGAGGAACAGTTGATCTCGCGGGCCAGCTTCGAGCAAGCCCAGGCGGAGCACAAGGCGGCGGTAGCCACAGAACAGGCATCCGCAGCACGCCGCACGCACGCCCAGGCCCAATGGAAACAGGCATCCACCCAGCGAACCATAGCGCAGGACCGCGTCCGGCAGGCCCGGGCAAACCTGGAGCGCCTCATCGACCAGTTGAGCAAACATACTTTCGTCTCGCCGCTCGACGGCGTCGTAACCGACCTGCCGGTGAGCGTGGGAGAAAATGTCGTGCTGGGCGTGCAAAATGCGCCGGGCAGTTTGCTGATGACGATCGCTGATCTGTCCGTAATCACGGCGGAGGTGCTGGTGGATGAAACCGATATCGCCAGGATTGAGCTGGGGCAGCCAGCGAAGGTGGATATTGACGCTTTTTCCGGCGAGTCTTTTGCGGGAGAAGTGACGGAGATCGGCAACACTGCCCTGGTCCGGTCTACGGGCTTGGCCGCTGCGCAGAGCGCGCTTTCCAGCCAGCAAGCCAAGGACGTCAAGGTGATCATTACATTGTTGAACCTGCGGTCTAATTTGCGCCCCGGTCTTTCGGCGACAGCCGAGATTACGACCGGCACGCGGGAGCAGACATTGGCCATTCCCCTGCAAGCTT
The DNA here is from genome assembly GCA_022567475.1 of Acidobacteriota bacterium. GTDB lineage: Bacteria > Acidobacteriota > Terriglobia > 2-12-FULL-54-10 > 2-12-FULL-54-10 > JADFGZ01. The sequence continues at coordinate 17,517 of JADFGZ010000027.1, forward strand.
TGACGATCCGCTTGCGGCGCGACCTGGACGCGCAAAGCCGGGACAATGAAATTAGGACGGGCGCTGTGCAGACTGGAGCGGGCACGGAAGACGGTGAAGAGTTGGAGGGCGTCTTTGTGATCCGCGACAGGGAGGCTTTCTTTCAACCCGTGGCAACCGGCATCAGCGGCATTACCGATATTGAAGTGTTGAGCGGTCTCCAGGAAGGCGATGAAATTGTCACGGGCAGCTATGAAGCCCTGCGCACCTTGCAATCCGGCGCGCGCGTGCGCATCGATAACGATAACCACGATACAAACATCAATTAAAGGAAATTCCGGATGGCGGAAACCAACAATCCGTTTCCAGAAAACGCCGCTCGCGAGAGTGCGGCGAACGGGAAGCTCATCCAGACCGAGGACCTGTGGAAGACCTACCTGATGGGTTCGGAGGAAATCCACGCCTTGCGGGGCGTCAGCCTGGAAATCGAGCGCAACGAATATGTCGCGATTATGGGGCCGTCCGGTTCGGGCAAATCCACCTTGATGAATCTGATCGGCTGTCTGGACACTCCCACGCGGGGCAGCTATTGGATCAACGGGAAACTGGCAAGCGAGCTGGATGACGACCAATTGGCTTATCTGCGAAACCGGGAGATTGGCTTCGTCTTCCAAACTTTCAATCTTCTGCCGCGGGCGACGGCGCTCGGCAACGTGGAGCTGCCCCTGGTTTACAGAGGCCTTCCGGCAGCCGAACGCCGGGAGAAGGCCCAAGACGCTTTGCGGATGGTCGAGCTGGCGGACCGCATGGACCATCGTCCCAGCGAACTCTCCGGCGGCGAGCGGCAGCGCGTGGCCATCGCGCGAGCTTTGGTAAACTCGCCCTCCATCGTGCTGGCCGACGAGCCCACCGGGAACCTCGATTCCGCCACCGGCGCCGAGATTATGAATCTTTTTAACCGCCTCAACCGGGAGGGAAACACGCTGTTGGTGGTCACGCACGAACGGGACGTTGCCGCTTGTGCGCGCCGCATTATCCATATCCGGGACGGCATGGTGGAACGGGATGAACGTATCCGTTAGCGGCCGGCGGCAAAAGCACCGGAAGCCTGAAATTGCCGGAGAAGAAGAGGAACCCGCGCCTCCCGGCACAGGGTTCGACTGTTTGGATCTCAAGGTTGAAAAATGTCTATCGGCGATTCCTTCCGGCTGGCCATCCATACCTTGCTGGCTTACAAGCTCCGGTCTTTCCTAACGCTGCTGGGAATCCTGATCTCCGTCACAACGCTGGTCACCGTCGTCTCGATTGTCCGGGGCATGGACCAATTCGTCGCCGAGCGTCTCTCGCAGCTTGGCACCGAGGTTTTCGTGATCTCCCGTTTTGGCATGATTACGAATGCAAAGCAATGGGCGGAGGCGCAGAAGCGCCCCCGGTTGACTCTGCAGGACTATCAGGCCTTGCGCCGGGGAGTAACGCAAGCCACCCATGTGGGAGCCATTGTCCGGGAGCGGGGTGAGTTGAAACACGGCAGGCAATCCCTTCGGGCTGCTGTTCGGGGTGTGACGGCCAATATGATTGACATCCGCACGGAAGAGCTTGCCACAGGCCGCTACATCAGCGAGGCCGATTACCGCCATCGCAAGCAGGTTTGCGTCATTGGCGCAGACGTCTTAAAAAACTTATACCCGAGCGGGAACGCTGTTGGAAAATTACTTTCCATCCGGGGGCAAAGGTTTCAGGTCGTCGGGGTGGCCGAGCCCGTGGGCTCCATCTTTGGGCAGTCCCAGGACAATTTCGTTTATATCCCTTTGACGACCGCGCTGAAGCTCTACGGGCAGCGGCGAAGTATCGGCTTCCAGATTCGGGTCCGCGAAGCTGCGCTTCTGCCTGCGGCCACCGACCAGGCGCGGCTCATCCTGCGGACACGCCATCATCTGGGCTATTTCGACAAGGATGATTTCGGGCTGATTAGCCCGGCCGCCGTTCTGGAGCTCTGGCAGAGTCTGACGGGAACCATTGCGCGGGCGGCTGTGGTCGTCACGATCATTTTTGTAGTGATGGGCGGAATCGTGATTATGAACATCATGCTGGCGTCTCTCACGGAGCGCACCTGGGAGGTGGGCATGCGCAAGGCGGTGGGCGCGACGAGAGCGGACGTGCGAATGCAATTTCTTATGGAAGCGGCCTGCTTATCCACCCTCGGAGGCGTGCTGGGTGTCGCTCTGGCTTTTGCGGGCACCAGGCTGGTCGCTCTGCTGAGCCCCGTCCCGGCTCCGTTTTCTCTGGATATTGTGGTCGCTGCCCTTGCCGTCTCGAGCGCGGTTGGACTGTTTTTTGGAATCTATCCAGCCGACCGGGCCGCCCGCCTGGACCCGATCACCGCTCTGCGGTCTGAGGGATGTTAGCAACCCGCGAATGCCCTTCCCCGGAAGGCTGCACGCCTGTTTCCGGGTGGGGGAATTGGTGAAGTAATCGAAGCAATCATGGTCGCATTTCGTGAAAATCTGAAACTCGCATGGGGCACCCTGGCCGCGCACCGCCTGCGTTCGGCACTGGCCATTCTGGGTGTGGTGGTAGGCATCGCCATCGTCATGGCCATCGGGGCGATTCTGACCGGCCTGGACCGGAGCGTGGTGGCGCTGCTGGAGCGTTTTGGGACCAACACGATTTTTGTCTCCAAGCTTTCTCCCGGCATGGAACTCGGCCACCACAGCCGGGAACAACGCTTGCGGAAGCCGCTGACCCTGGAAGATGCGGAGGCGATTGCGGCGTCTAGCTCTGCTGCTGTGCGCGTGGCCGCGCAGATCTTCACCGAAGACATAGTCAACGTGCGCTACCAGGGCGAGGAGGTTTCTGCCACGCACTTTTTCGGCGCCGGACCGGACTATGCCCGCGTGACCAATATGAACCTGAAGGAGGGCCGCTTCTTCACAGAAAGCGAGAACCGGCATCACATCCGCCTGGCTATGATTGGCTATGAGATTGATCAGGCGTTGTTCCCGAACGAGAGCGCGCTGGGAAAAACCATCGACGTCGGCGGCGGGCCGTTTCGGATCGTGGGGGTGTTTGACCGCCGCAAGGGAAACTTCTTTGGAAGCGAATCGCACGATCAATACGTGCTGCTGCCCTACTACACCTTTCGCAAGTTTTATCCGTCGATCCGCGAACATTATTTTCTGGTGGAGGCCCGCCCGAAACAGTTGGACCAGGCCGTGGATCAGATTCGCGGATTGTTGCGGAGGCGGCGACACGATGGCTTGAACCAGCCGGACAGCTTTTATGTATCCACAGCGGAGTCCATCATCGACCAGTTCCACAAAATCACCGCCGCCATAACGACGGTGATGATGCTGATCAGTTCCATCGGCTTGCTTGTGGGCGGCGTGGGCGTGATGAATATCATGCTGGTTTCCGTCACCGAGCGGACACGGGAGATCGGCATCCGCAAGGCCGTAGGCGCGCGGCGGCGGGACATTATCCAGCAATTCCTGTTCGAGGCTGTTACCCTGACCGGCTTAGGAGGACTGCTCGGCCTGCTGGCTGGCCTGGGCCTGGGATGGTTCCTGCGGTGGGTCTATCCTTCGATCCCCTCGGCGGTTCCGCTCTGGGCGATGGTGTCCGGGCTTGTGGTTTCGCTCGCTGTAGGCCTGTTCTTCGGCCTCTGGCCGGCCATCAAAGCCTCCCGCTTGGAGCCGATCGAGGCCCTGCACTATGAGTAAGTCCATCCGTTGACTATGGAACCGCTCCGGAGCCAGGCGAAAGGCTTGACCCGACGCCGGAGAATCCAGTAGCATAAATCCACGGCACAGGCAGGAAGGCTCCAGAGGCGCTATCGTCTAGGGGTTAGGACGTGAGATTCTCAATCTCAAAACCCGGGTTCGATTCCCGGTAGCGCTACCAAATCTTACAGTTAGATATATCCCATATAAATATCAATAGATTACGAGCGCTCTCCTGGATGTCTATTTAGTCTCGCTGGTTCTCGAATGTCTCTCTCGTGCTCTACAGAAATGGAAGTAAGCCGGGTTGAGGACGTCAGCTCCTCGGGTTGCTATTGGCCGGGTTGGTTTTGGCGGCGGCTGCTGGATTTTTTTGCTGAGTGGTGCGGGTGCTGCAGAGGATCCAGAAGAATCGTGGTGGAGCGAAA
>JADFGZ010000266.1 GCA_022567475.1 Acidobacteriota bacterium
TTGGGTTGTTGGTCGTGCCGAGCAAATCCGCTCTGAGGTAGTCCCTGCGCGAGGGCGCACGAGAGTGGTCGGGAAACCTGGCGGTCCGCGCATCGAAGGAAATGCCTGCTTGGCGGCTGAAAATGCCGGCAAGCTGCCAGCCCCCAATCAGTTGGCCCGCTACGCCCTGCGCCTGAAACGGAAGGTCGTAGGTGTAGTTGACACTTAACACGTGCGGGATGTGGTAATTCGCCGGACCCCAGTCTCGCCCTAACTCCAAGCCGTCCATTATCCCGGTGGAGTTGAGGCCGCCCCCTAGGTCCGCTCCGTATATCGTATCGCCGTGGCTCAAGGTCTTGCTGAAGGTATAGTTGACTTGTGCGCGCAGCCCGCCGCCGAATCTATGATCGGCGCTGATCAACAGCGCATTGTAGTTCGAGCTTCCCTGCGTGCCCCCCATCAACATGCTGCTCGCGTAAGGATTCCGCAGGATTTGCGGGTCGACACTAGAGCCAGGAATTGGAATAAACTTAGTCTGAACGCTGCCAAATCTCTCCTCCGTTGTCCTAGGTATGGTTTGGAGCTCCCTCGTGATAGGCAGCTTCCGCCCCTGCGAGCCCGAGTAGCCGATGGTTACGGCGGTGCCCGGACGGATTTGCGACTGGATGTTGAAGTTGTACTGCATCATGTAGGTTGTGCCCGAGTAGTCGTAAGACCGAATGTCGACTGGGTCCGTAGGCGGATTGCTGAAGTCCACAAAGGTATCTGCCTTGGCGAACGGAAACGGGGGTTGAATTGCGGTCTCGATGGCGAAGGGAGGGCAACACCTTCCCGCAGCTCTCCAAAAGGCGGGAAGCGGCTGGTCATAGAACAGCCCGAAGCCTCCGCGCACGACCAGCTTCTGATCGCTTCTGGTATCCCAGGCGAAGCCAAACCGCGGCGCAATGTTGTTCTTGAACGTCTCAAAGAACGGGCACCCCAATCTGCCTAGCGGTGCGAGAAGGTTGCCATCCTCGTCTCTCAACGCGTTCGGCCCTACGTTGTTAGGATCGTCGAGGCTGAAGGGCAACACCTGCTCCACTCTGGTGAGGTTGGAGCACTGACCGTCGGTTTCCGTCGGCGACGTCATAAACTCCCACCGCACGCCCAGGTTGAACGTGAAGTTGGGCTTCCACTTGAAGTCGTCCTGGAGATAGAGGCCAAACAGATTCATATGCCACTCCCGGTTCTCCGACCTGCCCGCCCACGCCACTTCCATCTCGCTCGGCTCGCCTTGCAGGAAATCCCACAGGCCAGACGAACCGGGGTCGTCGCTAGTATCAAAGATGCCGTCTGGACCCGGATCTTGCTCACCGTCGAATTCCATATTGCCGGCCGCAGCTTTCCAAGTCTCTTCGAAAGTTACTATTTTCTTGAAGATAAACCCTACCTTCATAGTATGAGCCCCGCGGATCAGCGTCACGTCATCCGACACTTCAAACAGCCGATACAAGTTGCCCCTGGGAACACGTATAGTGCCGATGGTCGAAATATTGTCAATACCGAGCTGGCCTCCCTTATCAAAGGGCACAGTGGAAAACGATAACTCGTCCAGAGGGAAGCTATCGATATAATTCATCACCTCTCGATTGCGGGTGCGATTATATCCAAATCGGAACGTGTTGAGGGTTGTGGGTGAAATGACACTGTCCTGCTGCACGGTCAAATAAATGTTGCGGCCGTTAAGTGTTTGCGCGTTGGGAAGCGGAGTTTGTGGTGAAGCCCGCTCGGTGTCGTCAAACGTGAGGCGGCCAAAAATCGAGTGGTCCTGTGAAAAACTATGGTCGATTCGGCCTTGAAAAAATTCTTGGTCCGTCTTTCGCGATCCCGTAAAAGTGTTCACGCCTATCCCGTCTCCACGATCAGGCTCGCCGGTTTCGGGCACGGGGCCATTCGGGTCCGGGTAGAAAGCCAACCACTTTTGTGAAAGCGGATGCACAGGGATACACACCTCATCGTTTCCCTCTATGCCAAACTCCGGCATACACCCTGTCTTGGCCCGCGCCGTGGGAACATCGACGGAGTCGGTCGCGCCGACCCGATCCCGCAGGACCTCGAAGGCCCCAAAGAAAAATGTCTGGTTCTGGCGAATCGGCCCGCCCACGGTGCCCCCAAACTGGTTCCGCACAAACGGCGGCTTCGGGAGATCGCTTCTGGCTGCTAATTCCCATCGGGCCGCATCCATGTTGTCGTTGCGGAGGAACTCAAACACCGTTCCATGGAAGTCGTTGGTCCCCGACTTGGTGATGGCGGTCATCACTCCGCCGGAGTTTCGCCCATACTCGGCGCTATAGGCGTTCGTCAGCAAGCGGAACTCTCGCACCGCGTCCACGCCCAACTGGAGGCTCGAGGCTCCCGCCGGCGCTGCATTGCGGGAGTCGTTAATATCGGTCCCATCCAGCAAGTAAGCGTTCTGGCCCGGCCGCGCCCCCGAGATCGAAATCTTCGCTCCGCCTCCCAGGGCTTCGCTCCCGCCGACTTCCTGACCGCCGTCCATCCGGCCCAGAATGACCCCGGTCTGCAACAGCACGAGGTCGGTATAGCTCCGCCCGTTCAGCGGCAGGTCCCGAATCTGGGCTTCAGTCGCCAGGCCTGAGATGGTTGCGTTGGTCGTTTCCACCATCGGCGCCTCCCCGGTGACCTCCACTCTTTCTGCCACCTGCCCGACCCGCAACGTGAAATTCACCACCGCTTCTTGCCCGACGCTCAGCCCAATCCCGCTGTGGACTTCTGTCTGGAACCCGGTTACGGAGGCTTCCACCTGGTACCGGCCCGGGCTCATGTTCGCAGCCAGATACCTGCCCTCTGCGTCGGTTTCCAGAGTACGGGTGAGTCCCGTCTCCTCATTTAGCACGATGACCGAGGCTCCGGGCACCACTCCACCCGTGGAATCCTGCACCACGCCGGAAATGGTTCCGCTTGTTTGAGCTAATCCCAACTGAATGCTAAATACACACACCAACACCGCTATCCCCAACCTTTTGCCCATTGCACCCTCCAGCATTTAAGTTGTGTCCGCCCCCGTTATAGGACTGATCCCGTTACCAAAGCCTAATGTCCGCTCTTTAATCACTAGTCTAATGTTCGCTGTTTATCACTATTTCTGAAGGCTTGTCAAGAACAAAAGTCCGCGTGTTATTAGCACATGATATGTCCGGTCTAATTAGCAAGTGAAGTGTCCGCTTGGAAGGCGGCCTGGGGTAAGACCACCTGTCCAGGGAGAGAGGACGCCATCCAGTTGAGCTACACCTGGGTGAAGCTGGCCTTGCAGGGGGCGGGGCTGGTGGTGAAGCGGCGGAAGCGAGACAAAAACAGCAAGCGACGGCCGCAACGTAGCCGAACGGGGCTGATCGAATTCTGTCTGCCCCGTAGTCCCATTGGCCCGCCGCCGCCGTTACTCGATCAGAAGATTTCCGGAAAGTGGTAGGTCATGATCGCATTGAGATATTTGTCGCTCACCATCAAGGTCTTGTGTTTCGGGTCCAAGGCCACTCCCCGGACCTGCCGCAGGATGTCATGGACAATCGTCCAGCGCGGCGCCACATCGCCATTGTCTTCGATGCTCCACGCGCCCACGAAGCTATCCAACGAGACCCTGGGGCGGGATCTGCTGCCATACTCACCGATGTCGCTGCCATACTTGGAAGTGGTGGCAACAAACATGCCCGTGGGCGGGTAAACGGCGAGGAGTCCGCGAGGTCCGCTGGTGCCGCTGATGGGGCCGCCGGTGATAATCCGCAAGGGTTTTACGTTGCCGTTAGCGGTGCGGTTGAAGATCCGAAACGCTCCTCCTCCAGCTACAATCATCACGTTGTGAATGGGGTCCACCGCCACACGGCTGAATCCAGTGATTCCCGTGTCCGGACCCTCCAGTCTTCGGATCGGAGCCACGTTTCCGTTGGCCTCCCGGGGGAAGACCAGGATGAAACCGCGTTCGATGACAAAAATTTCGTTGTGGACCGGGTCCACGTCCATCCGGTCGGGATGCTGCAACTGGGTGAGGGATCCTTGAATGACCCGAATCGGCGCCTCCTCCCCATTGGCTCCTCCCCGGAAAGTGAGAATCGCCTGCGAAAAGGCCTGCGGCACTACGATCTCATCATGCACCGCATCGTATGTGATCCCGTGCATGGTCCGGGCCATCAAAGTTTTCTGCCCTTCGATCCTGCGAGTGGGCTGAGCAGCTCCATCCGCCAGCCTGGCGAATGCCGCAATCTGCGGATGGCCCACTCAGTTCGGCGCCAGGATTTCTTCTCGTTTCGTGTCGTAGGCTATCGGGTGCGGGTTGGCCAGAGTGGGCGTGGTCGCGCCAAGCGGGGCGCTCCGGATCACCCGCAAAGGCGGAGTATCGCCGGAGGCGTCCCGCTTGTACACCGTGGCCATGTGATTGCCGAAGTTGGCAACCCACAACTCGTCGTTCACCAAATCCAAGGCTATGCCGTTAGGATACTTGATGAGGGTTTTGGGGCCCTTCAGCACGCGGATCGGGGCTGCGTCCCCGTTGGCTGAGGTGCTGAAAACCAGCACCGAGTCGCCCATGTCATTGGCAACGTAAAGCTCGCCGCGCTCGGAATCCACCGTCATGCCCGCCGGCCAGTTCAACTGCGTCTGGGGTCCCTGGATCACTCGCACCGGCGCAGTGTCGCCACTGGCGTTCTTGGAATGGACAGTAATCGAGGGGGGAAGGTTCCTTCCCGAGCCAGGAATTCCCCGGCCTGGATCGAGCGGCCAGTGTTGTTTTCCCTCACCTCCCCCGAAATAGTTCCTCCCCGCTCCCGCATCTGGGAGCATCGTCATTTTCGAACCGTAATTGCTGACAAAGATCAGGTTGGTCTTGGTATCGAGAGCGATTCCGTGGGGGTCGGCCAGCAGTGTTCGATCGCCTTGCAAAACCCGAATCGGGTGATCCTCCCCTGCCGCCATTTTGGGGAAAGTCACCACGGCGTTGGAGTGTTGGATGGTGAGGAGCATTTCCTGTTCCTCCTCATCCACGGCGATGCCAAAGGCTCCATGCGGCGTGTGCAACTCCCGGTCCGGGGGGACATTGCCTTTCGCCTGGCGAGAGAAGATGACCAAATGATCCTGCGTATCGTTATTAACGGAATAAATATCTCCTGTCGGCGGGTCAATATAAACGGCGCAGTTGAACTCCAGATGCGTTTCCAGGCCGGCGATGATCCGCTTGGGCTCCGTCATCGTAGCGTTGGGAGGCGTGTTGGCCAGACGGTCATAGACCAGGGTGCGAAAGAGGTTTTCGTCTTGCAAGACCACCTCATTGCGGATTGGGTCCACTGCCACAGCACTAAAAAGCGCGTACGGATCGCGGATCATCCGCAGCGGTTTTCTTGCGGCCACCTCTGCGCGCCGGGCCACATCGGCAGCGGTTTCCGCGCGAGCCGCCGCCACCTGTTGCTGCCACAAGGCCGCCACCAGCGTGCGGCTGGTGCTGGCCGGCACCCACTCGCACATCTGGCCGTCCATCTCCATTGCCGGTAGTGGCTCCATGGAGATCAGTCTGGCCCGCCCATCCAGAGAAGATGCCGAAAGCGGAATCCCGAGATCCCCCCTGCCAATGAACAGCAAAAGCCCTGCCAGGACTGCAATCGCAGCCAAAACTCCGACCAAGACGATTTTCTGTGGCAAACGGGGCAAACGGAACAAACGGAAAGATACCTTCATGGGACTTCTCCTCAGTTTCCAGGTTTCCTGAAGTATCCCAATAAGGGTAGTATGTAGGATAATAATGATGAACAATATCAGTATAGTAATTAGGTTGAATCCAATCACCTGTAAAATTATCAGTTGGAAAATTTGTATTAATACTGTTTAGACTTAATGTATTATTCATGTCTTTATCTCCTCTAGTTACTATTTTTTCATACACTCATCGCTGACTCAGGCTTAGCTGAATTAGCTATACCTGTCTCTGTTCTAGTTCTCCAGGAGTCTTGAAGCTTTGCCTCAGGTATGAGTGCCATCCTGAGTAAGCTCAGTCCAGCTGAGGCATACCTCTTAAACTGTCCCCAGTTCTTGAGCTCCTTGAATCTCTCCAGTACAAACCCAGGAGTCAGATAGAAAGTGGAGTAGAACCATCTGAGATGTCCTTCAAGCTCATGCCTCTGATAGATTTCAGTCCATAGAGGAGGGCGGAAATCATCATTAA
>JADFGZ010000267.1 GCA_022567475.1 Acidobacteriota bacterium
TCTTCATTTTCCTGTTTGCTTCAGGCCTGATCATAGGCTACTTTGTGGAGCGCTCAGGAATCGTCTATACCCAGAGTGAGATCGATAAACTACGACTGGAAATAGAGAATGCCCAAATCCAGGAAATGTTCATTTCAGGCGCTGAAGTGGATTGCAAGCTGCTCTTTTCCTCGATGGGGAAGCTCTCATTTGATCTCTATACCCTGGTCAACAGCCTCCAGGCCCAGTCTCCGGGCAGTCCAGAATTTGAGGATGCAAAAGTCGAGGCTGACCTCCTCAGCTTGCGAGCGTGGATTCTTGCTCGAAATGCCCGTTCGACCTGTACGGGAGACCTGTTGCCTATTCTGTTTTTATATTCCGGGGACTGTGAGACCTGCCCTCAGCAGGATGCGATTCTGCAGCAGCTTAAGATCCGATATGAGAACGTACTGGTGTATGCAATTGATGCAGATTCCCAGGAAACCTCAGTGAAGCTCGTCAAGGATGCGTATGAAATCCCCGGACCGCCTGCATTGTTAATCAACAACGAATTGCATGGATTTCTGAACGCCCAGGATCTCGAAACCATTATCTGCGAGCAGATCACCTGCGCGTGAGTGGTTGTTCAAGAGAGGGATGATTTCCGCATTTAAGGCACTTACCTAATTCTTTCACGTAGGATTTGAGTGCCTCAAAAACAGTGATAATATCGGGATCGTGCTCAGGATCATGGGCATCACCGCTTCTCCCGAGGACTTACTTCTAGACCGTTCGGAACCGAATCGAATCATTCAGGTTACTCCACAAAGCACCGGCGCCACTCTCAGCTACATTCCCTTGTAACGGAGGCCTTTTGCGATGTCGTGTTGTCATAATCACCTCCTGAAGACTTCCGGTGCAGGTCGAGGGCCAATCCAGGGCTCCCTTCAACATCCACATTCCAAGTAGGATAGAACCAACGATCCGGGTCTGTGTGAGGATGCCTGCGCGAAATAACCCAGTCTTCTCACAGGAACGGATTGGGGGCTGCCGCTAGGGGGATCATTATTTAAGGTTCTTGGGGACCGAATCGATTCCCTCCAGTGGCAGAAGCGTTGGAGGATTTACTGAGACTCGACAGAATGGGCTATTTGTATTTCGATACGGCAAGGCGAGGTTTGGCAGGGCGAAGGAGGGCCGCCAGGATGGCCAATTTAACGTACTCCAGTGGCTCGCTGTTCTTGAGCACTGAAACGATGCCGAGCTCCCAAGCCTGCGTCAGATTGACAAAGCCCGAGGAGATCAGCAGTGTCTTGGCGGGGTTCAGGAACGGTTGGGGGAGCAGTTGCAGATTTGCGGCGTCGATCACGCGAACCCCATCGGACACCTCTGGATGCATCTCTTCGTTGCTGCCGCACACGATCTCGCAATCCTCAAAGGTCGGGTCAGCCCGCAGGGACTCATACAGTTGCTCGGCGTAGCTTTGGTCTTCGAGAGATATTTGCACCAGCCTTGACATCGGTCTTGCTTCTATTTGGGCACTCCCCCCGCCGGTCGCAAAGAGGACTTTCCGGCGTTTCAGCATAAAAAGCTATCCCTATTCTTACGCTCACAAAGAGATGAGCACGTAAGGAACCATATTTTCATGCCAAGCGACTCAGCCAAACCGTTGGCAAGTTGTGCCCGTCCGCAAAACCAGCTACAGAGTGCAACGACAGATTTACTGCTTATGGGTTAGATCACCTAAGCAGTGCGTCGTTTGCCCAACCCCTGACGGATTCGGGCTCCTTCTACTCCTCTGTTTGATCTATAAGATCTTAGCTTGTCGCGTTGGAGGATAATGGGGTCGCTTCGACATCCATGCTACAATCAAACCAAATGTCGAAGTTTGACCCATTGTGGCGGAACGAACGCACACTGGAAGCGGTCCTGGACAACATCTCTGACGGTGTACTCACCTATGACCGGGACTTGCGCATTACCGGTGTCAATCGCGCCGCCGAAGAAATCCTCGGGTATTCCGCAGACGAAATCGTTGGCGGCCAATGCAAGGATGTCTTTCGCTGCGGTGTCTGCGAGCCCGGATGCGGATTTGCCGTGGCGCTGGCCAGCCAGCAACCCGTAGCCAACTCTACCGTCCGGATTCATACGGCAGAGGGCCGGGAACGGCTCGCTCTCATACACACCGCTCCCATTCACAACCCCTCGGGAGATATGGAAGGCGTGGTGGTTACCTTCAAAGACGTCACCGAACAAGTCGAACCCCAAAATCGTTCTTTTGTGACGGAATCCCCCCGCATGCGGCAGGTGCTCGCCTTCGTTCGCAAAATAGCCAGCAGTGAAGCTAGCTCTATCCTGATCGAGGGAGAGAGCGGCACCGGCAAGGATTTGATCGCCAAGACTATCCACTATCAGAGCATGCGGCAGGCCCAACCGTTCATTGCGATCAACTGTTCCGCGATCCCGGAGAATCTGCTCGAATCCGAGCTGTTCGGCTATGAGAAGGGCTCCTTTACTGATGCCAAGAACCAAAAGCGCGGATTGGTGGAACTGGCCGACAAGGGGACCTTGCTGCTGGACGAAATCGGCGAGATGCCGCTGATCCTGCAAGTCAAGTTGCTTCGGGTCCTGGAGGACCAGATGGTGCGCCGTATCGGAGGCGTACGCGACTTTCAGGTGGACGTCCGGGTCATCTCAATCACTAATCTGAACCTACAAGAGGCCGTGCGGGCCGGCGCCTTCCGGCAGGACCTGTATTACCGCCTGAACGTCATTCAGATCTACATTCCGCCTATACGGGAGCGCCCCGAAGACATTCTGCCGTTGGTCTCTTTCTTCATCGCCCATTACAACAAAAAATTCAAGCGCAAGGTGCTCGGCGTGTCGCCGGAAGCGGAAAAGCTCCTGCAGAGCTACTCCTGGCCTGGCAATGTCCGGGAGATTCGCAACGCTATCGAGCGCGCCATGATCCTGGAGGACGATTCCAATCTGCAGGTTTCCAACCTCCCCATTACGCTCAACCGCACAGAGGTGCCCCCCATCTCGGCCGGCGTGGAGATCCCCGAAAGAGGCCTATCTCTCGAGGAAACCGCACGAGAGATGATTTCCCGGGCTCTGTCCAAAACGGGAGGCAATCAGACCCACGCCGCCCGCCTGCTCAGCATCACCCGCGATACCCTCCGCTACAAGATGAAAAAATACGAGTTGGGATGACCCGGCTGGAGGTTGTTCCGACGCAGCCATCGCTGGTTTGAGAAATCAGATGGAAGGCGGGAATGGCTCGTATATAACAATCCAGGTTTAAGGATTGTAGAGGGTTTCAGCGAACTCGTCCATCACGGTGAGTTCTTGAGGAGCATGGCTCTTCTTCACAGCTTAAAGAGCCGGACGGCATTGTCCCGAAGCAGTCTCCGTTTAGGCTCTTCTTTCAAGCCGAGTTGGTCGAGTTGAGCCAGGCTCTTATCCCAGGGCAAACCATTGGTGCCCCACAGACACCGTTCCTGGCCCATGCGGCTTCCGATGAACTGAAGGATCTCGGGTTTCAGGTACTTGGGCATCCACGCGTCGATACCGAAATAGATGTTGTCCCACTTGTAGCAAACCGAGATCAACTCCTCGACCCAGGGCCAGCCGGTGTGTGAGCCGATGATTTTGAGTTCGGGAAAGTCACTGGCAACTTGGTCCAAATAAATGGGCCTGCCATGCTCGCTCGGCATGGCTTCCAGCACATGCCCCACCTGTAAGGAGACCGGGATATCCAGCTCCACACATTTCGCGTAGAGAGGGTACATCTTGCGGTCGTGCAACGGAATATCGAAACCATAGATGTGCACGTAGACTCCCTTAAAACCATGCTGTTTCACCGCCACCTCGATTTCCTTCAGGCTCTCGGGTATGCGAAACGGGTTGTAGCCGGCGAGTCCCACGAACCGGTCCGGATGTTTGCTCGTATACTGAGTAACATCCTCGAGCGTGGTGTCCATATACATCCACCGGTTCCGGTACGACCACATCTTGGTTTGGGTGATGCAGACCCTCTCCACGTTGGCCTCATCCATCTTGTGAATCATGGACTCGATGCTGTCAAAGGAGGGCAGACCGCCGATGGCCCGTTCCATCCGGCAGATTAACTCGCCCTTCTTGGCTTCGGTCCATCTCGCTATGAACTCCGGGGTCGCCACGTAATACATGATGTCGACTGCTTTCGTGTCCTGTGTCATGGATGTTTCCTTTCTTCCGGCTCCCCCCTCCCGGGAGTCGAGAGGCTAATACATCGTAAGGCCGCCGCTTACGCTGAGCGTTTGTCCGGTAATGAAGTCTGCGTTCGGCGAGGCCAGGAAGGCTACCGCGCCTGCGATATCTTCGGGAGTCCCCACCCGGCCCAGCGGAATCGCCCGCGTCACCGCCTCAATCACCTTTCCGGCCTTAGGAGACTGCCCGCGGATCGACTGAAGCAGTGGCGTCTCCGTAAGTCCAGGAGAGACCGCGTTGACGGTGATCTGGTGGCGCGCAACCTCTCGGGCCAAGGTTTTGGAGAACGCAATCACCGCCCCCTTTGTTCCGGAATAGACCGCTTCTCCGGTGGAGCCCGCGCGACCCGCGTCCGACGCAATGTTGATGATCTTGCCGGAGCCCCGTGCCACCATATGCGGAAGCACGGCCTTACAAACATAAAGGATCGCTTTGAAGTTGATCGCGATGATCTTGTCCCAGGTTTGCTCCTCGGACTCCAGGAACGGCTCCAGCTTGTCCCAGCCGGCGTTGTTCACGAGGATGTCGATTTGACCGAATTGGCCAAGGATCTCCTCCACCGCCCGCTCGACCTCGGGGCGCTGGGTCAGGTCAACGGTTAACGCCAGATTCTTGACCCCTAGCGCCTCAACTTCTTCCTTCACCGCCTCAGCGTTCTCCGCGATGATGTCCAACACGGCCATCTGGCATCCCTCACGGGCAAGCTCTAATGCGATGGCACGTCCAATCCCCCGGCCGGAGCCCGTGACGAGGGCGCTTTTTCCGTTCAGCTTCATGTTTCTTTCCTTCCGTATCACCGGTGCTTCAGCACCGGTGGGCATTTTCCACCCGAAGGCTCGGCGCCCCCCCGCAAGCGTGATCTGCAATACCCAGGCCTTCCTCTTGTAAAACAAGTTGCTCAGGTCTTCTGCCCGTTTGGGTCGAACACGTCTTGCTCCCGTTCCGGCGAGGCAGCCCACCATTATTCACCAGCTCCCAGGCCACAGGAACTAGGGGAGACTAAGAATGCAGAACGGGGCCTCGGGTATTTTGTTCCAGCCGGACAAGCTCTGTTTCGAGACGTTCGTGAACGTCTGCTCCGCCCATCTCCTGCTCCACCTTCTCGAAGGCTAACAACAGGGCCCCCTGCTTCTCGGCAGAGAGAATATCCTCAGCCATTGGGAAAAGCACTTCGTTCTCTTTGTCGATATGGCCCCGAAGAAGCGCGACATAATGGTGAATGGCCTCCGCAGCGTGCCGACCCTCCTCGGTGGCGATGGTGCGGACCAGCGCGCGGCCCTCCTCATGCTCCGCGAGCAGCACGCCGAGCGGACCTCCCTGTTTCGGGACGCCGTGTTGTTCCAGGGTGGGGAAGAGGTGCTGTTCCTCCTTTCCGTGGTGGCAGCGGTCGGCAAAGGTTTTGAAAAAACCAACGAGCCACTCGAGGGTTTTTCGATCCACGGGCCTCCCACCTTCGAGTTCCGCGCCGAGTTTCTCGAGAAGAGCCAGGGCCCTTAGAATGACTTCATGCTCATGACGCAGCACGGCGGTAGGGGTCGTTGCATTATGTGAACAATGTCCGATGCTGGTAGAAAGATTCGTTGCTTTCATAGTTCCTCCTGGACGGCAGGTAGTTCAACGCAGTGCACGGTCAATTTCGAGAAGCGATCTCACTCGGGGATTTGGCTGCCGCACCTTGCAGCTTCTGGTATCGCTGCAGCGCGAGCAACGCAGCCCCGATCGCGCCCACCAAGTCGGGGTCGTCGCTGACGTTGATCTTCTGCCCGAGGGCTTCCTTCAGAGCCTCCACCATGCCGCTCTGGCGGGCTACCCCGCCGACGAAGGTGACCTCTCCGTCCAGCCCGACCCGCGCGAGCAGGCCTTTCGAGCGGCTGGCTAAAGAGTTGTGGACCCCGCGGATAATGTTTTCCACCGTCTGGCCCGAGGTGACGTGGTTGATGATCTCCGACTCGGC
>JADFGZ010000028.1 GCA_022567475.1 Acidobacteriota bacterium
ACGTACTTGCCAAAGTGAGAAGCGACTACCCGATAACGTTTAATCCGCGCTATTTTTCTGAATCCGCCCCAGCGGGCGCGGCCACCCCAGCCACCCCGGTCAGCCCGGCGCAGTAGCCCATTTCCGCAGTCGCCATTCCGAACTAAAGCGATGGCGGCGACGTGCTTCCCCCGCTTGCGGCAACCCAATGCTATGAGAGAGTTGGCAAAGTTTCCAACGGTCATGTGGAAAACCATGTGGAAAATCCCATTCCGGTTTCTCTAATCTCTTTGCTGACGTTGCTTAGTGCAAAGTGCACTAAGGTGCAGCATTGCGGATAAAAGTTCTTATATGACTAAGGTTAAATGGGTTAGCAGGAGTTGAGGAGCCGAAATAATATCTTCTAAAGAGTGTGGGAGCTTTTCCCCAACCGCTGTGGCCGGTCACATGCCGTGAAAGGGTGGACCGAGTTGGGAAAATCCGGCGATTTCAGTAAGCCGAGTACTGGCTCTGCGGGGGATTCAGCAGGATGGTCAGCTCTTCGTTCGGCTTGCTGAGTTCGTGCTCGCTTCCGTAGGTTTGATAGCCCCGTGCAATGATCTGAATTTTGACGGTGCCGTGAGGAATCTTGTCCAGCACAACGAAACCCTTCCGGTTGGTTTTGGTCTCCCAACTGGTGCGTTTGTCCTTGAGGAATTTCTTCTGCACAAAGCGCACCACCACGTGGGCGTTCGGCACGGGCTTCTTGTTTTCGCCGGCGACGACCTGAAGATTCAGACGCGAGGTTGTCACCGTATCCGCATCTGCCGCGAACAGGCTGGCTGCCATCACCGCCAGCAGCACTCCCCCGAAGGCTATGTTTCGCATGGGCTTCCTCCAACTGGACTGAGCCTATTTTACTACAGTCGGCAGAAAAAGGTATAGTCCTCAATGCGATCTTCTGTTTTCCGGCCCGCCGTTTCCAGCCAGTTGTTTCCAACCGGAGAGGAAATGGACGGGCCGGCTATCGACCGACACTAAAAATTAGGGAAGCCACCATGGGTTTTTCAACAGACGCAATTCACGCCGGACAGGAACCGGACCCCTCCACCGGGGCCGTCGTCGTGCCCATCTATCAGACATCCACATACGCGCAGGAAGAATTGGGGAAGCACAAGGGGTATGAATATTCCCGCACCGGCAATCCCACCCGGACCGCCCTGGAGCGGAACATGGCCGTGCTCGAAGGGGGCCACAGCGGGCTGGCTTTTGCCTCCGGAATGGCCGCCATCCACGCCGTCCTCACCATGCTGAAGAGCGGGGACCATATCGTCTGCACGGATGGGGCCTATGGAGGGGTGCCGCGTCTGCTGGATGCCGTCCTGAAAAACTTCGGGTTGGATTGTAGCTATGTGGACACCAGCTCCGCCGACCGCGTGCGGGAGGCGCTGCGGCCGAACACCCGCATGGTGTTTGTCGAGACGCCCACCAATCCCCTGATGGCGGTCGCCGACCTCGCTGCGGTTGCCGCCATCACCCGGCAGCGCAAGATTCAATTGGTGGTGGACAACACTTTCCTTTCCCCCTATTTCCAACGACCCCTGGAGCTGGGAGCCGACATTGTGGTGCACTCCACCACGAAATACCTGAACGGCCACAGCGACGGCGTGGGCGGCGTGGCGGTCTTGGCGCGGGAGGAGGACGCCGCCCGGCTCCAGTTCATTCAGAATGCCGCCGGGGCCGTCATGGGGCCCATGGATGCCTGGCTGGTGCTCCGGGGGATCAAGACACTCGCCGTGCGGATGCGGCAGCACAGCGCCAACGCCATGGCCGTGGCCGGGTACCTGAGCCAGCATCCTAAAGTGAGCAAGGTTTACTATCCGGGTTTGGCGGCCCATCCCCAGCACGCGCTGGCCAAAAAACAGATGTCGGGGTTTGGCGGGATGATGTCGTTTGAGACCGGATCGTTTGAGAACGCGCGCGCGGTGCTGAACCGTGTCCGCCTGTGCTTGCTGGGCGAGAGCCTGGGCGGGGTGGAGACGCTGATCTCGCATCCGGCGACCATGACCCACGCCTATTTTCAGGAAGAGGACCGCCAGCGGATCGGCATCACGCAGGGGCTGGTCCGGCTCTCGGTGGGCATTGAGGATGTGGAAGACCTGATCGGGGACTTGAAGCAGGCGCTGGAGGCGATCTGATTCCGCTACTGTCTTCCGTTCACGAAGGAATGCCAACCCAGGTTAAGATGGCTCGACAAAAAGAAAAATCGAAAACCCCTCCCGGCCAGGATTGTGACCAACTCCGCCGCGACATCCTCGAATACCTGGAGACGCACAACGTCATGACCATAGCCTCCTGTGCAAAGGATGTTCCCTGGGCGGCGGCCGTCTTCTATGCGAGCGACGGGCTGGACCTCTACTTTTTTTCCAATCCCCGCTCCCGGCACGGCGTCAACATGGCCGCCAACGCCGCCGTCAGCGCGGCGATCCACGAGGACTACAGCAACGCGAGGGAGATTCGCGGGATTCAACTGGAGGGCCGGGCTGAGCGGCTGCGAGGCCTGAAAATGCAGGCGCGCTTCTGGAAGGTGTACACCAAAAAATTCCCCTTTGTGAAGGAATTCTTCCGGGCCGGCGCAATGCGGGAGACGGTGCAGCGGAAGCTGGCCGGAATCCGCCTCTATCGCATTGTTCCGCGAGCCGTCTGGTATCTGGACAACAGCCGCGGCTTCGGGCACCGCGAGATGCTGGAGCTTACGGCAGCGGAAGCTAACCCTCGGAAGCGCTGACGCACTCGGTAATCCAGTTGAGGTAGTTCGGGGCGCCGTCGATGATCGGCAGCGCAATCACCTCCGGGACGGAGTAGCTGTGATGCTTCTCCACCTCCTTGCGCAACTCCGGGAAAAGCTCGCGGGTGGACTTGAGGAGCATCAGATATTCCGCCTCGTCGGCGATCTTGCCCTCCCAGCGGTAGAGCGAGCGCATCCTCGGCAGCAGGTTCACGCAGGCCACCAGCCGCTTTTCCAGCAACCTGCGGGCGATCCGCTTGCATTCGGCGGCGCTGCCGCCGGTGACCATCACCACGATCTTGTCGGTCATTGGACTACACCTCCCCAACCGAGAGACGGAGCCGTTGCTCCAAACCCGGAAAAACAGAGCGGGTGTGGAGTTGGCCCCAAGAATTTCCTACAATGGACAATGGACGCTATGAGTTCTCCCATCAAGTTCGGCACCTCCGGCTGGCGAGCCGTCATCGCCGAGGACTTCACCCTGGCGAACGTGAAGAAGGCTGTGGAGGCCGTCGCCCGGCACGTCACTTCCACGAATCCGGCGCGCCCGTCCCGGAGCGGCGGACCCTCATTGATTGTCGGTTATGATACACGGTTCCTCTCGGAAAAATTCGCGGCCATGTCGGCCGAGCTTCTGGCGAGCCACGGCATTCACTGCTATCTGTCCCAACAAGCCGTGCCCACACCAGCCATTGCGTGCGCCATCCGCCGTCTGAAGACCGACGGAGCCATCAACTTTACCGCCTCGCACAATCCGTCCCACTACAATGGCGTCAAGTTTTCCACTCCCGACGGCGCCCCGGCCATGACGGGGGTTACCCAGAAGGTGGAGGCATGGCTCAGTGACGATACTCCGGCCCCATTGCCGGAGAAGCCCGCCGCTGTGGAAACCGTTGATTTGCAGCCCGCCTACCTGGAGGAGATTGCGCAAAAGGTGAATCTGGACCTGATCCGCTCGGCGGGGTTGCGGCTGGCCTATGATCCGCTTTATGGCGCGGGAATAGGATATATCGACGGCTTGCTGGCGCAGGCGGGGATCGAGGCGGTGTCGGTTCACAACTGGCGCGACGTGCTGTTCGGCGGCCATCCTCCGGAGCCGGACGGAGAACATCTGGGGGAGTTGCGGCAAGCCATGCAGCAGAGCCGCGCTCATTTGGGGCTGGCAACAGACGGCGACGCCGACCGCTTCGGTATTGTGGATGAAAACGGGAACTTCATTTCGCCGAACCACATCCTGGCCCTGCTGCTCGACTACCTGATCGAGTCGCGCCCGTGGACGGCGAAAGAGGGCTGGACGGGCGGCGTGGCCAAAAGCGTTGCCACCACGCACCTGATTGACGCGGTGGCGAAGTTCCACCGCATCCCCGTCTACGAGACGCCGGTGGGATTCAAGTATATCGGGGAGATGATCCAGCAGGACAAGCTCATCCTGGGCGGCGAGGAGAGCGCCGGGCTGACGATCCGGCATCATGTTCCCGAAAAAGACGGCATCCTGGCCTGCTTGCTGACCGCCGAGATGGTGGCCAGCCGCGGGATGCCGCTCGCCCGGCAAATCCAGGAGCTGTTCGGCAAGGTGGGCAGCTACTATCCAGGACGCTGGAGTGTTCCATTGACGGCAACCGTCAAAAAGCGCTTTGTGGAGCGGAGTAAACAAGAGTACAGTGATTTTCAGGGGCGGCGAGTGGTGAAGACGGTCCGCATGGACGGGCTCAAGCTGCTCCTGGACGACGGTTCGTGGGTCCTGTTCCGGCTTTCGGGCACGGAACCCGTTTGCCGGCTCTATTGCGAGGCTTCGACCGAGAAGGGCCTGGAAGAGCTGGCCGGAACGGCGAGGCGATTTCTGTTCGACTGATGCAGTTTTCCATCCCAGCAGAAAAAAGACGGCGGGCAAAGCGGTACCTGTGGATTGCCGTGTGCAGCTTGGCGCTTCTCTCGCTCGCCGTCCATGAGATTGCCGGAGAAAACGGGTATCTCGTTCGCCGCCAGCGCCGCCTCCAGATGCAGGCGCTGGATGAGGAAGTCCAGCGGCTGCAAGAGGACAACCTGCGGCTGACCCAAAAAATCAAAGCCTTGCGCAGCGACCCGCAGAGCATCGAAGCGCTTGCCCGCGAGCAGCTTCGCATGGGGCGCCCCGGCGAGGTGGTCGTCACCCTTCCGCCCGAGGAGCAGCCGGATGCGCCTTCGCTGAACGGCAACCCTCCCCGGTAACACGCCATTCCGCTTGAGGCAATTTATTAGCCCAATATCAGAGTTGGTGTAGAGTGCTTCACAGCCCTGCAAGGGCGGCAGAACCTAGCCCAGGGCGTAAGCCCTGGGACAACGGGGACCGGTATTACCCCAAGCCCCAGAGGGGCGAAAGACGTTCTGGCCCTCGTCTTTCTTCTTTCGCTCCTTCTGGCGCCCCTTCTGGCGCCCCTTCCGGGGCTGATCCGGCGTGGCCTTTCCCACCCACGGCTGGCGCCGTGGGCTAAATTCTTGCGCCCCTCTGGGGCTTCACGAGCGTTCTGGAAAGCTATACAGCAACTATGAAATTGCACTAGCCCTGCGGCAAAACCGCCGCCAGCCTGTTTTCCAAAATCTTCTGCGGATGAAAAGCTTCTATCTGGAGCGACGCCTGGAAGGACTCGATGCTCGTTCCGGCGAGCGCCTTTTCGGGGATCAATCCCACAACTTCACTGCTACGGATGGTGACTCCCAGGCGCGAGGCTTCCCGTTGCACGGCCTGGAAGGCTTGCTCCAGCGATGTCTGTTCCAGGTCCGTCAGGTTCATGGAAACTTGTGACACTTGGGCCTGTCCGGCTGGCCTGGTTCGTGACTTCAGGAGAACCCCCATCGCCTTCACGCCCGGCAATCCGCCACCGGATGTGCGGATGGCCTTGGCAATCTGCCGGGCGACCTCCCTATCTGCCGAGTTGAGATTTACATTGAAGGCGGCCAGAAACTTCCGCGCGCCCACCACCGTCGCCCCTGCCGTGGGATGGAGCGCCGGGTCCCCCACGTCGGGGTATCTTGAAGGATCGTCCATGCCCTGTTCCTTCAACCTTTCCAATCCGCCTCGACGCAGATTTTCCAACCGGAGGCGCTCCGGCCGGGACGCTGCGGCCTCATAAAAGTAAACGGGAATCTGGAAGCGGCGGTGGATTTCCTTTCCGGCATCGCGCGCCAGGGCGGCGCAGTCTTCCAGCGTAACCCCCGCAACCGGAATGAAGGGAATCACATCGGCGGCGCCGATCCTGGGGTGCTCGCCGTGATGCCGGTTCATGTCGATCAGGGCCGCTGCGCGGCCCACTGCACGGACGGTCGCTTCGCCCACCGTCTCCGTGCTTCCCACAAAGGTAATGACGGAGCGGTGATGGTCGGCGTCCATGTGGATGTCCAGCACATAGACATCCTCTACGCTGCTGATGGCGGCAGCGATCTCATCGACTTTATTCCGGTCTCGTCCTTCGCTGAAGTTGGGGACGCACTCGACGATGTTTGGCAGGCGTGGTGGCATGTGAGGATTTTACAGCTTCGTATTGCGACTTCGATATTACATCTGCGGTTCCTGAAGATGGTTCCGCAGAAGCGGGATTGTTGAGGTGGAATTGTGACAGAAGGGGCAAAGCTTAGACCAATTTCAGAGTTGGTGTAGAGTGTTTCATAGCCCTGCAAGGGCGGCAGAATCTAGCCCAGGGCGTAAGCCCTGGGACAACGGGGATCGGTATTACCTCAAGCCCCAGAGGGGCGAAAGACGCTCCGGCTCTCTTCTTTCGCCCCTTCCGGGGCTGATCCGGCATGGCTTTTCCCACCCACGGCTGACGCCGTGGGCTAAACTCTTGCGCCCCTCTGGGGCTTCACGAGCGTTCTGGGAAGCTATACAGCAACTATGAAATTGCTCTAGAAAGAAGAAAAGGCGGCATCACACCCCTGTATTCTCACAGGCCTGTATTTTCACAGGCCTGTATTTTCACAGGAAAGTGAAGCCGCCCAAAAAAACCAAGCTCCTTCGATGGAGCTTCCGGTGTCTGCCCTTAACTGCCTGCAACCACGGAGGCCACTTGCATCGTCATTCCATCGACGTTTCCTGTGACCTTCGCCTCTAGCCCAGCCAGCTTCTTTAGCTCGGCCGTGCCGCCTTCCAACTTATAAATCTTACTACCATCCACCACCAAAGCGTAGGTGCCGCGTCCGGCGTCGACGCAGGTATTGACGCACCCGGCCCCGCTGGCGTCGGCGGTGCTATGTTTCAAACCGCAATGCGTGTTGCTGACCACTCCAACCAGGGTCTGATCATCGGCGTGAACGAATGACGCCCCTGCCAGCAGGAAAGCGCCCAGCAGTCCGGACAGCAGAAAATTCCTCCATAATTTACAGTTTGCCATTGACGTCTCCTTTAACGGTTCCCCTTGCGGGGTTGATTAGTCGTATTCGGATACCCCAGAACCAGCTTTTGGGAACATTTTGCGGCTTCGCAGTGCCCTTATGGTCTTCCTGCATCCTTGAATCCTAGATGCCTGAAAATAGCTGGTCCCGCCAAATCGAGCTGCCGAAACGATATCAGAACAACGGAGCGGGGGCAAGCAGTTCTGGGCTGTGAACGTCCTGAGCATTATAGGTCCTGGAGATGTTAATTGCCTTTCTGCTTCTGCAGGAATGCCACCAGGGCTCGCAACTGCTCTTCGGTCAGGTTCTCGAATGCGGGCATGAGGGAACCCTCCGTGTATGCCGGCGGGTCCTTGAAATGGCCGGTCAGCCAATCGTCGGTGCGCCCGCGGCTGCCCTGAAAGGTAAGGTCCGGACCAAGCGTTCCGCCCTCGCCATCCAATTGGTGACACATGAAGCACCCTTCCTGGCGGTAAAGCGTTCTGCCATAAGCGATTAAATCGGCTTCTTTGACCCCTTCTGCGGCCCCGTCCGCATCCACGGAAGCTGCTTGCTCCATCTTTGAGGCATCCATACGGGGAAGCTCACGAATGAAGCGCACCAGCTTCCATGTATTCATCTCCGAGATGGTGCTTTTCCAGGCTGGCATTCCCGTGAGGCGAATGCCGTTCTGTATGATCCAAAAAAGCTCGGAGTCGGTCCAACTTTTGACGTGCGGCGAGGTCAAATCCATCGCCGGCGGATACATGGCCCGCCCGAGGCCGGTCCTGGCATGGCCGTCCGCGCCGTGGCATATCGAACAGGCCTGCCCGAAGATTTCCTCCCCCTGCTGAATGACCTGTTCGCTGGCAGGTACGGGGTTTTCGAGGGCCTGGGCCTGCATCGGGATGACCACATCTTTGACCATGTTGGCCACCGCTGTCTCCAGTTGGGAAGGCTGCTTGTCGGCGCTGCAACCGGAAAGCAACACGCACAGAATTCCCATGAGGGCGCGCGAACGCAGCCATTGCTTGATCATTGGACCGAATTCCTTTCTCCACGCCGTGTCAGCCTGAGCCTTGCCGTTAGCATCACCGTTAGCCTCGCAGGCAAAAAAAGAGCCCAGCATCACAGCTTCTTTGTGCAATCGATGCTGGGCCGTCCGGAAACAAATCCGCCCTGGAAGTGCCAGCTTACAGCCTCTTGTCAGCAGATGAAACAGCACTCAGAGGCTTGTAGTTCCCTCCAACGCCGGTTGCTTCCCAGAACTGGAACATTAGATGTGCGCAACGGAGTTCACAAAGATCGTGTTTCCGTCCACCTTTCCTGTGACCTTCGCCTGTCCGCCGGCTAGTTCCGCCAGGGTCTCGCCTGCCGCTGCTCCCTTCACCCACAGCGTATAGACCTTGCTGCCGACGACGAGGGCGTAATTGGACCCCATCTTGACGCATCCGTTGGTGCACTGCGCGGCAGAACCTGGCATCTTGTGCTTTATTCCACACGCGAGGTCAGTAACGGTGCCTGTAAGCGTTGTGCCCTTGTCCATGCCCTGGGCCACGGCGGTGCCGTCAAACAGCATCCCACCCACCAGCAAGGCGCTCGCTACCAGCAGCCCCGCCAGGTAATTCCGTTTTGTCCTTCCATTTGCCATTGCGTTTTCTCCTTTTAGATTGTGTAGCTTAGATTCAGCTATTTGTTTGGGAAACGTGCCCACAGTGTAAGATTCAGGGGGTCCCTAAAAGTTTCAACAAAAAATGGGCTTCCCACGCTGAAATCCAGGGGGGGAGAGTTCGGAAGTTGCGGTGCGCTCTAGCGGTTTCGTTTGTATTGGAAGATTTCCGCGTCGGGATAGAAGGCGCGCAGGTCGGCCAGAAAGGCGATGAATTGCCTCACTGGCTCCCCGTCCTCTCCGGTGGCAGAGGTGATGGAGAGGCGGTGCAGCTTGCGGTCGTATCGGATGGTTAGCTTATTTCCGGCTAGTTCCTCGACCACCTCTTGTCCGTCCTTTTCCGCCTTCTCCAGCTCCCGCAACGGGTACAGTTTGACCTGACCCGCAGAGAAGACGGCTGCCGCTTCCCTGCGGTCGAGCGGCAAATTGCGGTAGGGGTCCCGGCTATAGTTGCGGGAATATCCTGTATGGAAGGAGAGAACCTGCGTATCCGGGTGCCGTGTTTTCCAGTCCTCCCAACTGGTGTGTTCCGCCGGGAGGATTTCCAGGGAGGCGCCCGCCATCGGGCCGGTGACGGCCTTCGCTGCCATCTGGGACCACAGGCTCTCGGTCTGGCGGTCGTACATCAGGACGTTGCGGCGGTAGAGCAGCCCCGAAACGCCGAACAGATACCGCGTGCCGTCCATGACCGGGTCGTAAACTACGCCCGAGCCGCAAAGCGGTCACCAACTCACCAAAATGGGGCGCGAGCCGATCCGGTCATTCACCAGCTCGTGCCAGTTGAGGATGCGGATCGGGTATGCTTTGGAGACGCCTCCTATGCTGACGCCCAGGACCATGTCTTGAGGCCGCAAGGAAGTGGCCTCCGAGGGAGAGATAAAGGAGGGCTCCAGCAGAGCTGGGATGCCGTCCTTAGGGGGGCCTCCCCCGCGAATTTCTTTCAAAGCGATTGTATGGCGGGTCACATCAAAGGGGGTGTCGCCGGGGGCGGTGCGGATCAGCCGCTGCTTCGGTTCCGTGATGATCTCAGGGGTGGCCTGCGCGATTTGATGCGGAGGCCAAATCAGCCCGACGCCAACGATGGCGAACAAGCAAAGAGCAAGGGCTGTTCGTCTGTGATCTGAAGTTAGCATGGGTTTAGCCTCCCTTAGACTCTATTTGCGAGTTGATGTAGAGTGCTGCACAGCCCTGCAAGGGCGGCAGAACCTAGCCCAGGGCGTAAGCCCTGGGACAACGGGGGCCGGTATACCCCAAGCCCCGGAGGGGCGCAAGACGCTTCGGCCCTCTTCTTTCACCCCTTCCGGCGCCTCCTCCGGGGCTTCCCGAGCGTTCTGGGAAACTATACAGCAACTATGTAATTGAAATTGCTCTAGCTGCTGCCTCCGGAGAATCAGCCCTCTTCCTCCACCGTCCCCGACCACTCGACCTGGATGCCCCGCTTTACGCTCTCCGCAGCGGGACAGCCTTTTTCATGCACTGCCATGGCGCGCTCCGCCTCTTCCCGTTTTCCTTTGGGAACTTTCACGGAGTACCGCACCCGGATGCGCGTGATCAAAGGGCGGCCATCCACGTTTTCAATGGTGCCTTCGACCTCTGCCTGCAGCTTGTCGGGCTGCGTAGGAATCTTGCGTGCCGCCAGCGCCCCGGCCAGCGTGCCGGTCATTCAGCCGCCCACCGCGGCCACAATATGGTCGAGCGTTGCCGGCAGTTCCTCCTCGGGCTCCAGCCCGTAGAATTTCTTGATGCCGCCGTGTACGCCGAAGCGAATCGGCTCGGGAAAATTTTCAATGTAGGCGCGCCGTGTCGGCCCCTTGTCTTTGTAAATCTTCACGCGTGAAGTGTAGATCAGCTCTCCCATGCCTGTTCCTTTCAGATGTCCCTTTCGCCGGTATTCCGGCTGGTGGAAATCGGCCTTAACGTTCCCGCTCCAATCCGTTTTCGGGTGGGGGGATAAACAGTGTACCCCAGCAGGCGTTCAGCCGGTTCATGAGCCGTTCGGCGACCTCTCTGGGCAACTCCAGAACGTAGTTGTCCGCTACCAGTGTCAGCGTCTTGCGCGTGGTGTTCACCAGCACCGTGCAGCGGCGGCAGCCGCCGAGGTGCTGTTCCACCTGGCGGCGCAATTCGGGGGTGATGTCCTGGTCGATGTAGTTGGAAATCTCTCGCAAGATCTCTTCACAGCGGATCATGGTGACCTCCCATGCGCGGCCTCCCACGCCGTTTGACTCGGGCCAGCAGCCGTTCGCGCCAGCTCAGCTTGAAATGTGGCGCCAGGAATTCCCTCATCATCAGGCGCGCCCGCAGAAGGCGGGTTTTGGTTGCGGAAATGCTGATTCCCAGCGCCCCGGCCGTTTCCTGGTTCGAGAGGCGCTCTGCGTCGCGCAGCAGAAATACCTCGCGATAGATTTTGGGCAGGGAATGGATGGCTTGCTGCAACAGCAAACGCATCTCTTCCTTGGCCATCGCCTCTTCCGGATTGGCGCGCCAATCGGCCAGTTCGCGGGGCCGAAAACCGGACGGGTCGTCGCGCTCTTCGTCGAGCGAGTCATACAGCCCCGGCCGGTACTTGCGCTGCCTCATCCGGGCTTCATTGATGGCGATTTGTATGAGCCATGTGCTGAACCGCGCCTCGCCGCGAAATCCCCGGATGTGTTTCAAGGCTTTCAAAAAGCTCTCTTGGAGGACCTCTTCCGCGTCCGCCTGGTTTTGCAGAATCCCCTGGACAATCCAGTAGACCCGCTTCTCATGACGGCACACCAGCATGGCAAAGGCTTCTTTTTCTCCTTGCTGGGCCCGGCGGACCAGTTCGGCATCGCCTT
This sequence comes from Acidobacteriota bacterium, assembly GCA_022567475.1. Lineage (GTDB taxonomy): Bacteria > Acidobacteriota > Terriglobia > 2-12-FULL-54-10 > 2-12-FULL-54-10 > JADFGZ01. The sequence continues at coordinate 11,579 of JADFGZ010000028.1, forward strand.
CCGCCTCGGCGCTTTTTGCGATACTGATGGGTTCCTCCCGAACGATATCAATCCGATTCCGCATCAGAGATGAACACCTGCGCCCAGGAAATGCCCGGCAAGAAGCAGGCCGACCGGGACGCAACGGACCTTTCTGCCGGCGGCCCGTTTCAGAACCACTTGCTGCCGGCTCGACTCCTTTCCTTGGGCCGAGGTCCGGCTTTCCCGCGCACCATTTCCGCTTAGCAGGTTGTTGAAAAACGCCATTTGTCCGCTCCCTCACGGCCCGCCGCCCGTAGGGGCTCTGGACCGCAGGGCGGTCGCGGCTCGGAATGGGCGTGCGGATTGGGCTGCACTTGCCGAGCCGCGCGCGTTAGCAAGCGGACCCATACACCAGTTTTTCAACAACCTCTTGGGTCCTGCTCAGTAGGATTCAACCGTGGAGGAAAGGATTCAGAAAAGGCGGGTGCGCCAAGCGGGCTAGCAGCAGCAGCGCAACATCAGGGAACGCAACACCCTGGAAATAGAGTTTGGCGGGTTCCCGCGCCTTCGTTGCCAGGCGGGGGAGGAGGTGCTACCATAACCGGGAGCAAGAAAGAAGGCCGGGAGAAAGACGAGTCCCATTTATCAGGCTTCGGGCTCTGTGCAATAGAAACCTTCAAACCCCGCCAGGTCCGGAAGGAAGCAACGGTAGAGGGAGCTTCTATGTGCCACAGAACCACCCGAAGTCTGGCCAATAATTTCCGTGCTCTCAATTTACGGGCTTGATGGGCGGCAGCCGAGCAGCTTTGCCTCCCGCCAGCAGAGAACACGACGAACCCGTTTTCCAGAATTACCTTGTATCAGGTCCTCGCACGCACATGGCGGCCCCGGCGATTTTCCGAAGTAGTGGGGCAGAGGCATGTGACCCAGACGCTGGAGAACGCCATCCGGCTGGGCCGCATCGGCCATGGCTACATTTTTTCGGGCCAACGCGGAGTCGGCAAAACCACCGTCGCCCGCCTGCTGGCCAAATCCCTGAACTGCCGGAAAGGTCCTATCCCGGAGGCTTGCGGAGAGTGTGATTCGTGCCAGGAGATCGCCGCCGGCCGCGCCTTGGACGTCATTGAAATTGACGCCGCCTCCAATCGCGGCATTGACGCCATGCGGGAGCTGCGCGAAAACGCGCGCTACGCCGCGGCGCGAGACCGCTACAAGGTGTTCATCATCGATGAAGCTCACCAGATCACCCCGGAAGGTTTCAACGCGCTGCTGAAGACGCTGGAAGAGCCGCCCCCGCACGTCATTTTTATCCTGGCCACCACCGAGGTTCACCAATTCCCGGACACAATCCTTTCCCGCTGCCAGCACTTTAATTTCCATGCGATCGCATTTTCCGAGATCCTTGCTCATCTGGAAGCGGTCTGTGCCGGGGAGAAGATTCAAGCGCAGCCGGAAGCTTTGGTGGCGCTGGCGCGGTCCGGCGAGGGCAGCATACGGGATTCCTTGTCCAGGCTGGAACAAGCGATTGCCGCCTTTGGCTCCAATTTGGAAGGTCCGGCTGTGGCGCGATTGCTGGGAGCGGCGCCCTCCGAGCTGCTGGAGGAAGTATTCCACGCCGTGCTCGCGCAAAAACGGGAGCGGCTGCTCGATGTGGTGGAGAAGCTGGTGGAGGAAGGTTATCAACTGGCCCACTTTTGCTCTCAACTGGTTCTCGCCGCGCGGAACCTGCTGGTCGTCCGGGTGGCCGGAGCGCAGCCGCGCCTGCTGGAATCTACAGCGGAGGAGAGCGAGCGGCTGGCGGCGATGGCGCAAAATTTCACCGAAGAGAACCTCATCCGCTTTTTGGAAATCCTGCTCGGTCTCAACCAAGAGCTTCGGCAGAGCACGCAACCGCGTTTTCATATGGAACTGGGCCTGCTGAAGCTGGTGGACGCGGAGCGGCTGGTTGCCATCGAAGACCTGCTGGCCCAAATGGAAAATAAACCGGGAACCCCTGTGGACGCAGATGCTGCTGCCCGTCCGAAGACCGCCGCTGTTTCCCGGGAAGTTCCTCGCGAGTTTCCCGGCCACGGAGCGGCACAGAGGACGCCTGATCCCGCACACAATCAAGCCGCCCGTTCCGAGGGCTCCGAGCGCCTGAGCCCGTTCGAGCGCGATATCCGCCGCAAGAAGCAAACACCCGGTCCTTCAGCCCATGCGGAGATTTCTCCGGGAGAGATTCCCGAGAAAGGACCCTCCGTGTCTGCAACTCCGGGCGGGGAACATCCTGTTCCTGTTGCCCAGGGAAGCGTTGCGGTCGCCACCGCTGCGAAACTGGCTCCCATCCCGGCAGCCGATACGGCCCTTTCCGCGCAGGAAGAGACATGGACGGAGGAAATCCTGCGGCGGCTGGAGGAGCAATCGAAACCTGCGCTGGCCTCTCTGCTGTCTCGCGCCAGCGGATGGAAATGGGGAGGGGAGGAAGTAAGGATCGAGTTGACCGACAATGGGCTGCTGAAACTCCTTACGGAGCAGGATCAGCAATTGCTCAACCAACTTGCGACGGCGGTCTTGGGACGCCAGGTCCGGGTGAAGTTGCTCCAGGGCGATCGACGAGCCGCCGAGCAGGCGGCGACAAACCTCGCCGACGCGGTCGAGCAGCGCGCCAGACGGGACCCCGGCGTGGTGGAGTTTGAAAAGATTTTTGGCAAACAGGTCACGCGAATTCGCGGACGGAAGGAATAGTTCCATGCACAACATGCAGCAAATGATGGGCCAGGTAAAAAAGATGCAGAAGGAGATGAAGGAGCAGATGGAAAGCCTGCGCGTGGAGGCTTCCTCCGGCGGCGGGATCGTGACGGTGAGCATGAACGGCACGAAGCATCTGTTGTCGGTGAAGATCGACCCGGAGGCGGTGAAAGGCGGCGACGTGGAGATGCTCGAAGACCTGTTGCAGGCGGCCGTGAATGAGGCGGTGCGCAAAGCCGACCAAGCCCTGGCGGAGAAACTGGGAGGCTTGGCGGGCGGCATGAATCTGCCCGGAATGTTCTAGTACCGCCCGATTGCAGTAGTGACCCCATGCCCGAATACGCAAAACCAATGGCACGGCTGATTGAGGAGTTGCGACGCCTGCCCGGAATCGGCTCGAAATCGGCTCAGCGGATCGCCTTCCACGTTCTGAAGGCGGGAACGCACGATGTGGAACGTCTGACTGCCGCCCTGCGAGACGTGAAGGAGAGCATTCGGCTGTGCGACCTCTGCAACAATGTGACCGAGGTGACCCCCTGCGCGTACTGCGCGGACCCTTCCCGCAACGCGAAGCTTCTTTGCGTTATCGAAGGGCCGGAGGACATTCTCGCGATTGAAAAAACCGGACAGTACAGGGGCTACTACCACGTGTTGCACGGCGCCTTGTCGCCGCTCCACGGCATCGGCCCGGAACAGCTTCGGACGGCAAACCTGGTGGAGCGGTTAAAAAGCGGCGCGGCAGAAGAGGTGGAGGTGATTATTGCCACCAACCCCAATGTGGAAGGGGAGGCGACGGCCGTTTATCTTTCCAAGCTCCTCAAGCCGCTGGGCGTGCGCGTCACGCGGATCGCGCTGGGCATGCCGGTGGGAGGAGACCTGGAGTATACGGACCAGGTAACGATCTCCAAAGCGATGGAAGGCCGCCGGGAGATATAGCGGTTGAGGGAGCGCTCCCTCACAGCCCGCCCTGAGCGTAGCCGAAGGGGTCGCGGCTCGGATTCCTTTTCACACAGGCTCTGAAGCCGTGCCCTCACTCGCCCGTGCCAGGCGGCGGGTTGTCGGAATAGTGCCCGATTTCGCGCGCAAACTTCCAGGAGCCGTCGGGCTGTCGTTGAAGGATGATGATGCCCTTTCCGCTTATCTCTCTAGGCTCCCCGCCGGCCTTAGGGGTCAACGTCAAGGTGGCGGTGTAGCGACTGAAGGCCCAATCACCGCCAACCACGACCTCCTCCGGCGTGATGGTGACTTCATACGCATACCGATCCGATTGTCTCTGGATATGCTCCCGGAGTGCCTCCTTCCCAATGACGTCCGGTCCGTTGCGGCGCATATTTATAACGTCTTGGGCATAGGCAGCTACACGACCGTCCACATCCCCCGCGTTCGTTGCGGTTTCATAGTCATCGATCTCCTGCTTAATTGCTGCCACGTCGGCTTCGATAGTGGCCTCCGCCGCCGGTTCCGGCTGCTCTCTCGTTGGGGTACAACTGATCAGAAAAACAACAAAGCAGAGGAGCGTAACCAAACCCGGATGCGGTCTCATCAAATGTTTTAGGGATTTCATTTCTCACCTCCTGTGTGGGTAACTCTATTACAAGCCTGACCGCCTTCGGTCAAACACTCGCTGAATGCTTGTTGAACGAGAATTGAAAGGGTTGATTTTGGCCCTAGCCCACTGGATGTCCACCTGCTGAAGGCCGTATGGAGGCTGAAACTACCATCAATCCTGCTGTCGGCGGCGTGTTACAGGCTGTTGGTGCTAGCTTGGTCGGCCGGTTGCGGGTCGGCATAATAGCCGGTGCGGGTGCGAACGGAGAGTTTGCCGTATTTTCTCGGGGCGGAGAGCTTCACTTCCACCCTGCGAAAACTGCCGTCCTTGACCAAAGCGGTGGGAGTGTAGGCCAGGACATATTGACTTCGAATATCGGCGGCAATGTTGCCGGCGACGCTCTGAACCTCGCTGAGACTTTTGGGGAAGTAGGCCTTCCCGCCGCTCGCTTTGGAGATGGCCTCCAGCGCCCGTTTGGTTCTCCGCACCGAGCGGGAACTTTCTCCGCTGAGCAGCCCCACCGTGTAGATGACGGCGTCGGAGCGTTGCACGGTCTTGACGATCTCCTCTAAAGACAAGCGGCTGGCGTTGTCCTCTCCGTCGGTTACGGCCAGCAGGACTTTCTTGTCCCGCGTCCCTTTTTCGCTCAGGTGTTTCAGCGAGGCGTCAATCGCGCTGTAGAGCGCCGTGCCGCCGCGCGAATCGATCTTTTCCAGGCCTTCCTCCAGCAGCTTGAGGTTGTCGGTGAAGTCGGTGTCCAGGAACGGCTCATCGTTGAAGTTCACGATGAAGACTTCATCCATGGGATGGCTCGACCGGACAAACTGCAGGGCCGCAGCGTTGACCCCTTTGCGCTTGTCCCGCATGCTGCCGCTGTTGTCCACGAGGATTCCCACCGAAACGGGAGTGTCCTCCTGTTTGAAGACCTTCAGTTGCTGCTCCACGTTGTTTTCGTAAACCTTGAAATGCTCCCGGGTGAGCCCGGTAACCGGCTTGCCCATTTTGTCGAGCACGGTGGCGTGCAATACCACCAGGTCCGTTTCCACGCGCAGGAGAAAACCTTCCTGCTGGCTGGCATTCCGGGTGGGCGGAACCGAGTTCGGGGGCTGTCCCGCTCGTGTTGCGTCATTGCTGTCGGCGAGAACCGCACTTCCCTGAGCGTGCTGTTCTTGCGCCCAGAGCGCAGGCGACAGCAGGAACAGAAGGGCGCAAAGCGAGAGGAAGGCTCCCGGGGACAAGACCTGGACAGGCGGTCGGTGAGCTTTATTGCAACGGCGCATAATACCCGGATTTGTTATAGAGGTGGAGCGGCGGCAGTCCCCTGGGCGGGGCCAATTTGACTTGTATCTTCCGCCACTTCCCATCCCGTTTGGAATTGGTGGGGGCATATCCTACGACGTAGAGGTTCCGCAGCTCCCGTCCGATTTTCCGCGCGATGTCCGGCAAGTCATTCAGGTTTTCCACCGGGAATTGCCGTCCTCCCGTCATCTCCGCAATTTCGGTCAGCAGGGAAGGTCCGGCCAGCTCTTCCGGCGTGCGGCTGCGGCTGGAATACGGCTCATAGATCCCTACGGCGTAAATCTGCACATCGGCTTCTCGCACCACTCGCTTGATGTCCCGCTCCGTATACCGGCTGTGATTATCGCCGCCGTCGGAGATGACGAGCAGCACTTTGCGGGAGTGGCGGGCTTTGCGCATTTCGTTCAAACCCAGATAGATGGCGTCGAGCAATGCGGTGCGGCCTTTGGCTTCGGTAAAGCTCAGCTTGCTCTGCAGCAAATCCGCATCCCGGGTGAAATCGACGACGTGGTGGGGCCGGTCGTTGAAGTCAATCAAGAAAAATTCGTCTTGCGGGTTCGCGGTGCGAAAGAACTGCTGCACCGCCATCCGCGCTTTGTCCATTTTGCCGGACATGCTTCCGCTGGCGTCAAAGAGCAGCCCGATGGAGATGGGGACGTCTTCGTTGGAAAAGTGCAGGACGTTCTGTTTCTTTTTGTCCTCGAAGATTTGGAAGTGCTCTTTCTCGAGGCCGGTGACGAAACGGTTGTAGGGATCAATGACGCTTACGTTGACCAGCACCAACTCCACATCCACGCGGATGGGCCGCTCTCTGGTTTCAGCGACATGGGTCTGCGAGCGGAGATCGACGCCGGAAAAAACCAGCAACAAGAACACCGCCACGCATCCGATCTTGCGGTTCTGGACCATCATAGTCCTCGGGAGGGAAAGCCTACCTCAGAAGCCCTCATCATACAACAAGCCACTGAGCCTAACAACCTGCAACGATTCTACTATAGAACAACTCCATGTGGTAAAATGACTTTTTTATGGGCGCCGGGCGGATTCAAGCCCTCCCGAAAAACCCACAAAGGGAGTTGCTTCAAGAGCTTCCCCGGATTTACGGGATTCGCTGTTTTTTTTAACGCGCTTGTTGGGAAATGTCCGCCTCTGGCTGAATGCGCCGAAAGCTCGGAATGCGCTGGAGCCAGCCAGGGTCCGGGGACTGCCGTGGGAGCCGCCATAGAGACCGCCGTAAAAACCCAGGCTACTTTATTCGAGGAGGTTTGATGCCCCCCAAGTACATATTTGTTACGGGAGGGGTCGTCTCCTCGCTCGGCAAGGGATTGGCGTCAGCCTCGGTGGGCTGCTTGCTGGAGAGCCGGGGCCTGCGGGTGACTCTGCAGAAGTTCGATCCGTACTTGAATGTAGACCCCGGCACCATGAGCCCCTTTCAGCACGGCGAAGTGTACGTCACCGACGACGGCGCGGAGACGGACCTGGACCTGGGCCACTACACACGGTTCACCCACGCTCACCTGACCCACGACCACAACTGGACCACCGGCCGCATCTACGAATCCATCATTACCAAAGAACGGCGGGGCGATTACCTGGGAAAAACCGTCCAGGTGATTCCGCATGTGACGAACGAAATCAAAGCCGCCATCGGAAAGGTCTCCCAGGACGTGGACGTCGTCATCGTGGAGATCGGCGGGACCGTGGGCGACATTGAATCGTTGCCCTTTCTGGAAGCCATCCGCCAGATGCGCCAGGAGCTGGGGCGCAGCAATACAGTCTTCCTTCACCTCACGCTGGTGCCCTTTATCCAGACGGCGGGAGAACTGAAGACCAAACCCACCCAGCACAGCGTCAAACAATTGCTGGAGATCGGAATTCAGCCCGACATCCTGTTGTGCCGCACGGACCGTTACCTGGGCCCGGATTTGAAGGCCAAGATCGCCCTGTTCTGCAACGTGCCGAACGAAGCGGTCATCACGGCCAGGGACGTGAGCTCGATCTACGAAGTCCCCTCGGCGCTGGGCAGCGAGGGGCTGGACGAAATCATCCTGCGGTGCCTGGAGCTTCCGGCCGGTCCGCGAAAAATGGAGCAGTGGGAGGATATGGTCCTCCGCCTGCGCAACCCGTCCGGCGAGGTGACCATCGGAATCGTCGGCAAGTATGTGGAGTTTGAAGAGTCTTACAAGAGTCTGAAGGAAGCGCTGGTGCACGGCGCTCTGGCTCACGGCCTCGGCGTCGATATCCGCTGGATTGAGGCCGAAGGGATCGAGGGAAAGGACGGGACCCGGGCGCTGGAAGGCCTGGACGGCGTGCTGGTGCCGGGCGGTTTTGGAAACCGGGGCATCGAGGGGATGATTCGGGCGATTCAATACGCGCGCGTGGCCCAGGTTCCCTTCTTTGGCATTTGCCTGGGGATGCAATGCGCCGTCATCGAGTTCGCCCGCAACGCCTGCGGGCTGGAGGAGGCCCACAGCTCGGAGTTTGACCCGGCCACGAAGCACCGCGTCATCTACAAGCTGCGGGAGTTGCGCGGGGTGGACGAGTTGGGAGGCACGATGCGTCTGGGCGCATGGGACTGCCGGCTGACGCCCGGAAGCTTGGCGCACCAAACCTACGGGTCGCTGGAAATTTCCGAGCGTCACCGGCATCGCTATGAGTTCAACCGCGACTATGAGCAGAGGCTGGCGGCGCAAGGATTGTCGTTTTCCGGCGCCACGCCGGACAGCACCTATATCGAGATTGTGGAGCTTCCCGGTCACCCTTGGTTTCTCGGCTGCCAGTTTCACCCGGAGTTCAAGTCGAAGCCGCTGGAGCCGCATCCTTTGTTCCGGGCCTTTGTGGGAGCCGCCCACCGGCACCGCCGCAGCCGTCTGCAAGAGGGAGCGGAGAAGGCTTCGCAGGAAGCGGTCCCGGCCGGAAGCGAGCCGGTTTCCGCCCCGGCCTCCAAACAATAACGAATCACTCAGTCACTGCGGCAACCGAGTAGGGTCTCCGTGGCTGTCTTGTATTCGACAGGATGGGTTTTCCAATTCGCTGCCGCTTTTGGAATCTTTCAGGATGAGACACGCAAGGCCTTACGGAAACGATATAATCAAAAGGTACCGATCATTTCAATGTTCTTCGGTATCGTCATCCGCATGTTTTACAGGGAGCATGAGCCCGCCCACTTCCATGTGGAGCACCAGGGACAGCATGCCAAGTTTGATTTGGACGGTGAGATGATTGTTGGAAGCATCCACTCGAAAACGGCGCTCCGCCTCATCCGGGAGTGGGCGTCCTTCCATCGCGGGAACTTGAGGCTGATTGGGAAAACATGAAGAGGGGCCTTCCCATGGAGAGGATCGAGCCTCTACAGTGAGTCTTTGCCATGACCTTTCTGCCAGCGGTGATCCGCGCTGAGTACCGGGACGGCTATCGGATTCACCTGACCTTCAACGATCACTCCGAGAAAACCGTTGACTTTCGTCTGTGGTTGGACGGTCCCGTTTTCGAACCATTGAGGGATTTGGATTACTTTCGGAGGTTTTTCCTCGATGGGTGCACGGTTGTGTGGCCGAACGGCGCCGACGTCGCCCCGGAAACTCTCTACGAGCAACAGGGAGTCCAAGAGGCGGCCTGACGAGGCGTGCAGCCGGCGGCGGAGCGACATTCATCTGCGGAAAGTGAAATCTGGTCCGTTTGTGCTATACTTGTATAGCAAGGAGGTTTCGATGCTCGCTATCCGGCTGCCTGTAGCCATTGAAAGACGCCTGGAAAGACTGGCCAAGCGGACCGGGCGCACCAAGACCTACTATGCCCGCGAAGCCATTCTCAAGCACCTGGAAGACCTGGAGGATATTTACTTGGCTGATCAGGTCTATGCCCGCTATCTCAAGGGTGAGGAAAAAACCATTCCGATCGAAGCTGTAATGAAACGCCTCGGCGTGGACGATGACTTGGAAGGTTGAATTCCTCGCACAGGCTGCCAGGGATGTGGAGAAACTCGACCGCCAAGTGGCGCGGCGTATCTCTCGCTTTCTTTTCAACCGAGTTGCTAAATTGGAGAATCCACGCAGTATCGGAGAAGCGTTGCGAGGTTCGCGTCTTGGAGAGTATTGGAAATATCGCGTGGGCGACTACCGGCTGATCTGCAAAATCGAAGACATCCGCTTGCTGGTTCTGGTCCTGCGCATCGGCCATCGTAAGGAAATCTATCGTTAACCAACCCGGAGTGGGAGAGGCAGCCTAACAGCGCAATTTCGTTTGTGGGAG
>JADFGZ010000268.1 GCA_022567475.1 Acidobacteriota bacterium
GGCGCTCCGCGTACCCCGACCGATCGGACGTCAGGTCGTCGGGCCGGAGGGTCAACAGCGTAGCGCCCAACGCCGCGGCGCGTTCGATGAGACGCGGCGCGACGTCGGCCGGCGGCCCGGCTGTCGGATGACCGAGCGCAAGGACGGTCCGTATCTGTCCAGCCGGGTACGAACCACCGATTACAACGGCAACGGCACGCTGCACGTGACCAAGACCGGCCCCTCCTACGCCGCTCTGGGCGCCCTGGGGGCCATGTCGATCCGTCTGGGCGCCACCGGCGCGCTGCAGGCGTGGACAGGTCCCGTCGAGGGCGGATCGTCTCCCAAATTGCGACACCGAGAAACGACACCACAATTACGGACCAGTAAGCGCCGCTTTCGATTCGTATCCAATCCATAGCAAAAGCTGGGAGTTATGTTACGCCACGAGGAGGGAGTCGTCAAGGCTACCCAAAGTTTGGTAGCGCCGACTTCCGACTGGCTCCGCACCTCGCCAAGCCTCCCCAGAGCTTGCCGGAGGGATGGCGGCGGTACAAGAGGGTCAACACCATTTGCCCCCCCCCACAATCTGACTCGGGTGTGGGATTGGGTCGCATTTCTACTCAGACCTTTCGTAGCTGACTTTCTCTTTGGAATTGGCAAACCTGCCTCCCCTCTTGATCCCGCGTTCTGGTTTGTAACTCCCCTCCTGAAGCTCCACATCGCCTTGCCCATTCATATGGTGCATGTTGGATTTCGATTCTCATACCTCGCGCGTGGAACTCGGGCACGAGGAAGAAAATTTCCCTTATCAACTCGGTTTTGGGCATTTCTCTGTAAGTGTGGTCCTTCGAGAATCACGAGCTGGTTTTGGTGCCCAACATTGGGCAAAAGGGACAATAGATTTCTCTTTTTTATCATCCTCGAATTCACGAACAGTAAAGACGGCTTTTGTTTTGAGCAACTTGGCGATTGGCATGACGATTGCCACTCTGGGGTGGGAATCCTTATCTTTGATCTTTGGAGGAAACATGAAAAAGGCCATCGGATTGATGTTCGTGATAGCTAGTGCGTCGATATTTGCCATGGCGAGCCAAACCCCTGCAGCGCCTGAATTCGGCGCCCCAACCGTTTTGGGTGTGCTGACGATGATCGGCGGGGGAATCCTGGTTCTCCGAGCACGACTCAAAAAATAGAAAAACCACCATTAGTTAGGCGGTTTACCGGAGGAAACATAAAAAAAGCCATCGGTTTGAGGAAGGGTCCGACAAAAACCGTCGGACTGCCCTTGACTCTGCTCCCGGCTCACAACGTTACTCGTATGTCTTGACAACGCCGCCGTCGTTATAGATGCTCTAGTAGCCCGGCCACCTGGAACCTCGGTGACGGCTGGAGGGCCAACGGCCATTAGTTCTTGCTCATCACCGCAGAGGCCCTGCTTTTAGTTGAACTACACTTTGTGCCTGTGTAGAACAACCGCACAGTTTCGGCCACGTACTCGGCTTGCCAATCGGCAAGCTCGACGTGCAGAGGAAGAAACAAGGCTCGCTGAAACATCCGTTCCGTTCGTGGCAGCTTGAAATGGCCGAGCCCCAGGACCTGGAACTGATGCACACCTTTTCCGCCCCACGGGAGCATGATTTCGATGCCGTTGCTCCGCAGGTGAGCCACTAACCGGCTGGAGTCTTCCGCCTCTATTTCGTAATTCTGAAAAACATCGAACCAAAGCCCGTTGGACGCCGGGGCCGGCGGCAGCACGAGTTGAGGGAGTGCGGAAAGTCCTTCGTGATACATCTGCGCGATTTCCCTGCGGCGGTCAAGCCAAGCCGGCAACTGTTTCAGCTTCAAATCAAGGAGAGCCGCCTGCAGATTGTCAAGCCGGCAGTTGAACGACCAGCCGGCAATGTCGCCGCTCTGGGTGCGGCCGTGATCGCGAAGCGACCGCAATTTGTCCGCAATCACTGCATTGTTCGTCACTACCGCCCCTGCATCTCCAAACGCGCCGAGCAGCTTCGCCGGATAAAAGCTGAAGCAGCCTGCCAGCCCGAACCCTCCCCCTTTTGTTCCTCTGTAGGACGCACCCAGGGCCTGTGCCGAGTCTTCAATGACCAGCAGCTTGTGCTTTTCCGCCAAGTCCATCAATGGGTCCATCGCGCAGACTCTGCCATTCAGATGCACAGGGAGAATCGCCTTGGTTTTCGGGGTGATCGCCTGCTCGACCAGCTCCACATTCATATTGTGGTCCTCGCCAATATCCACGAGCACCGGAGCAGCTCCGGAGTGGTGGATCGCCTCAACGGTAGCCACAAAGGTATGCGAGACCGTGATGACTTGGTCGCCAGATCCGACGCCCGCCGCCCGCAGGCTCAAGTGCAGACCGTCGGTGCAATTGCTGACTCCAACCGCATACTTGGTTCCGACAAACTTCGCGAGGTGCTCTTCGAAATCTATCAACTCCTGGCGGAGCATCAAATTTCCGCATGAGAGGACGGTCCGGATAGTGTCCATGATTTCCGGTTCCATCTCCCGAAACTGCGCCGGGTAGTTCACGAATGGTACTTTCCAAGCCATCTGGCTCCCCCCATTGGTTGAGAACCCTAAAACGAATTGGCAACCGCCTGTTTGCTTCTCACCCGGAAAGCTGGACTGTCTCCAAGACCGATTCGAGGGATGTCAGAATCCCATCAACCGTGAGTGAATAAATGGACCTCAAATAATCTTGTCCCCCTATCTGTGACGCATAAACGGAGGGAATACCAAGTCTCTTGAATACAACTCGCGGCCCATTGCCCTCGGCGAGCGTTTCCGCCACGGCACTGCCCAATCCGCCGTTGATACCATGCTCTTCAATGGTCACAATCGCCGGTGTTTCCCGGGCAGCGATTCGTATTGCTTCTTCATCCAAGGGCTTCAGCGTGTGCATGCTGAGAACTCTGGCAGCTACGCCCTCTTTCGAGAGCCGTTCGGCCACTCGCACCGTGGTGGCTAACATTCCACCTGTGGAAATAAGCGTAATATCGCTTCCCTCGCAAACTGTAATGGCTCTGCCGAGCTGAAATTTCACATCCCGGGCGTGTATCCTTGCTTCTCCCGCCTTCCCCAACCGCAGGTAGCACGGGCCCGTCTGTTCGACAATTGCGCGCGTTGCGTTTTCGGCCTCGACGGGATCTCCCGGTGCGACAACAACCATGTTGGGAAGAGCCCGCAAGACGGCTATGTCTTCCGTGCCATGATGCGACATGCCTAGCGCGCCATAGGCAAAACCACCGCCGACCGAGACGATTTTCACGTTCGCATTGTGATAGCAGACATCATTTCGAATTTGCTCCAGGCAACGGAATGTAGGAAAGTTTGCAATCGAGTATGTAAACACCACCTTATTGCAGAGTGCCAGCCCCGCAGCCACTCCTGTCATATTTTGCTCGGCCACTCCGACATTTAGATACCTTGCCGGGAAGCGCTCGGCATATTGTTCGACCACCGAATAGCCTAGATCACCCACCACCAGCCAGATGCGGTCATCTCGTTCCGCCATTTCATACAAGGTTTGGATAAAGGCGGTTCTCATTCTTTGACTCCCATTTCTGACAGAGCCTTCTCCAACTCTTCCGCGTTTGGCGAGCGGTAGTGCCAGGCAAGCTGATCTTCCATAAAACTCACGCCCTTTCCCTTGACGGTGTGGGCAATGATGCAACTAGGAGTCCCCGCTTCGAAGGGAATCCTTTCTAATGTTTCCGAGATTTGCGCAAAGTCGTGACCGTCAATCTCCCGGACCGACCATCGAAATGCTTTCCACTTAGCGCTGAACGGCTCCAATTCCAACACTTCTTCGACGCGGCCGAGGCTCTGAATTTTGTTGTAATCCACGATGGCCACCAGGTTGTCCAGCTTGTGGTGCGGAGCAAACAGGGCAGCCTCCCACGTGGAACCCTCATCGCATTCCCCGTCGCTGAGCAGCACATAGACGCGGGAATTTTTTCCGTCACGCTTGCCTGCCAGCGCCATCCCAGCGGCGATAGACAATCCGTGCCCCAGTGAGCCGGTAGATACATCCACGCCCGGGACTCCGGTATGAGTGATATGCCCAGCCACATAGGAACCATCCTGGCAAAAGTGATCTAAGAGCCAATCGGAGGTGAAAAAGCCCGCTTCGGCCAGGGCGGCGTAGGCTCCCGCGCAGGCATGGCCTTTGCTGAGCACAAAGCGGTCACGATCAGGCCAGTCCGGTTGGTTTGGGTCGATTCTGAGGACCCCACCGTAGAGAACCGCGAGGATATCCGCCATGGATAGCGACGAGCCCACGTGGGAGGTCCGGGCACGGTGAGTCATGCGGAGCACATGGGTACGAATCCGGCGCGCCCGCTCCTGCAACTCTAGTGGACTCCCTTTAACCTTTTGCACTCTGATACCTCTGTCAGTTGATAAACCACAATTCCCACAATATTATTGGGTTTTTCAGTGTCACACCTATTACCTGACCTATTCCAGCACGGCATAACTAATATATGGGTCCCACTCAAGCCGTTGTATCTTCAAGCGATTTATCGGGAAGCACTTTAACATTGCCTCAGTTTCACCCGGCCATATTGGGTTATCCAATTCATCGAATGCAACTACTGCTCCCTTCGGCATTCTCGGTGCGAAATGCTCCAGTGCCTCTTTCGTTGGTTCATAGAGGTCAAAATCCAAGAATAATAAGCTGACAAGTAAATGACGGTTCTTCTCTACAAATTCCGGGATAGTTCTTCTGGCATCTCCCCGGATTAACTCTACCTTGGGAATATGCCCCAAGAAACGGTCTTTGTTGTATTCTTCGATCAGACTCAAGAGTTCATCATAGCTGTTTGTCTGGAACTGGCCGGGCTCGGCCGTACCCGATCTGCTTCGATCACATGCGTGTATGGAGGGAAAACCTTCGAAAGTATCAAACCCATATATCCGCCGGGTCAGGTTTTCTGGCTCTAAAATAGTGCTCAATTTTGCCCAAGTCATCAAACTGAATCCGCGATGGACTCCACATTCTACAATGGACCCCTTAATGGGAAGAATTAGCTTGAACACTTCATACATTGCAAGAAAACGCTTCAGGTGTTGACGCCTCACATATTTCGGAAAATTATCCAGCTTCGTTTCAATGCTGTCGTTGCTGTTGTTGAACAATCGTTCGATATTTTTTGCTACCTCTACCTCGACCGGAGATTTGAAGGATTTCATACGGCTTTTTCCTCTGGTTCAGTTGCACAACCTGGCAGCAAGCCAGTCTCCATCTGTTTATTTGGAACGGAAGGCTTCTTTCCTAACAGAACCATTTGCAGTGTTTCGAACATAATACAACAGTCGGTCCGGAAAGATTGGTTATTTACGTAATCAAGCGAGAGTCGCATCTTTTCGGGATGTATCTTTTCCAAGTACTCTTTGTCTGGATCTGAGCTGCCCCGCAGAATTTCTCCCTCGTGGGAAAACAGCAGCGAAGCATAGTCTGTGATTCCAGGCCGAACGGTCAAGACAACTTTTTCTTTCTCGGAATAAAGCCGAACCGCCCACGCCACCTGAGGACGAGGACCAACAAGACTCATGTCCCCAATCAAGACGTTTATCAGTTGCGGTAATTCGTCCAATTTATACTTTCGCAATGTTCGCCCAATTTTGCTAATGCGTGGATCGTCGGCGGTTGAGGATGATGAACCGATTTTGTCGGCTCCCATTACCATAGTTCTGAACTTCCACATGCGAAAAGTCTTTCCGAACCTGCCAACCCGAACGCCCCTATAGAATACTGCCCCGCCATCCTCTAGCTTGATGAGCGCTGCCACCGCAAGCAGCGCAGGGGAAGTGGTCACTAGCCCCACCGCCGCAGCAATTAGGTCAAACGTTCGCTTGAACACACTAGAGCATTTCTCCCGATAGTGTATAGGCGGAATGTAGCGCCGCCATCCTGGCGGCCCAATGGGCCAGCGAGGACGCTGGCGCTACGTGGCTGCCGGAACTCTACACCTACTGGAGAAATGCTCTAAGAGCAGACACCGGAAGCTCCATCGAAGGAGCTTGGTTTTTTTGGGCGGCTTCACTTTCCTGTGAAAATATAGGCCTGTGAAAATACAGACCTGTGAGAATACAGGAATGTGATGCCGCCTTTTCTTCTTTCTAGAGCAATTTCATAGTT
>JADFGZ010000269.1 GCA_022567475.1 Acidobacteriota bacterium
ATCGTTTGGGATCGTGGACGATCAAGGTGCGTCCCTCCAGGAGGACGATCCCTTCGGCTTGTAGGCGGCTCAGATTGCGGGAGACCAACTCGCGCACGGTGCCGATCCGGGCTGCGATCTCCTGCTGCGTCAGGGGCAGAGGAACCCGTGAGGGTGAAGAAGCCTTCGCTGAAGGATGCGCGGCACGGACTGTCTCCAACAGCAATGCCGCCAGCCGCCGCCGGACGGTCTGGAAGGAAAGCTCCTCGATGATGCCGACCAGCCGGCGCAGGCGCGCTCCCACCGAGGCCAGCACCTTCAGAGCCAGTTCCGGGTCTTGCTGGCAGGAGCGGCGAAAATCCTGCTTGCTGATGAAAATCACTACCGAGGATTCGATTGGCTGGCAAGAAGCGGGGTAAGGACCCCCGTCAAACACAGGCAGTTCGGCCACAACCCCGCCGCTGCGCTCCACCGCCAAAACCTGCTCCCGGCCCTGCGCCGATTGCTTGAAAATTTTCAGCGCCCCGGAGAAGATTACATAGAGACCCTGGCAGTCATCGCCTTCGGCAAAAAGCAGCGTTCCGGCCTCCGCCCGGCGGGGGACGGCGCGCTGGGCCAGGCGTTTCACCTGCTGCTCTTCCAGCCCGGCAAAGAGCGGGACCGACTGCAACGCCTTCGCGATCTGTTCCTGATTGGGTAAAGACATGGTTTATTATTCCGCCCCAAGATCACTGTGCTGCACCTGCGTCACTCGCTGGCAACCGGCTGACGGGTCACCCCACCAGGTTCACGGGCGCGCCCTGCAGAAAGCCGCGAATGTTTTCGACCGTCGTGTCCAGGATGCGGAGCAGGGCCTCCCGGCTGTTGAAGGCGTTGTGGGGAGTGAAGACAACGTTTTCTCGGCGGAACAGAATGTGATCTTGCAGGACCTCCCGCAGCACCTCGGCGGGCTGCTCGGAGCGGAGCATCGCTTGTTCCTCCGAGATGTATTGCTCTCCCTCCACAACGTCCAGCCCGGCACCGGCCAGCGTCCCGTCGTCCAGCGCCGCCAGCAATGCGGAGGTGTCCACCAGCCCGCCGCGAGAGGTGTTGATCAACAGCGCCCCTTTGCGGATCAGAGCCAGCTTTTCCCGGTTCAAGAAATGGTGAGTGGAGGGGAGGTATGGCATGTGGAGGGTGATGATGTCGGAATGCGCCAGCAGATGCTCCGCCGGCACGTAACGGAAATTCATCAGCTCGGCGAGAAAAGGGTCCTGCCGAATGTCTGTCGCCAGCACCTCCATGCCGAAACCACGGGCGATCTTGATGACGTGCAGGCCGATGCGGCCGACGCCCAGGACCCCAATCGTTTTCCCCTTCAGGTCAAAGCCGGTGAGCCCTTCGCGGGAAAAGTTTCCCGCAGAGACCCGCACGTAAAATTTATGAACGTGCCGGGACAGGGCCAGGATCAGCGCGAAGGTATGCTCGGCCACGGTGTTCTCGCCGTAGCTGGGAACGGTGGCGACCTCGATGCCCCTGCCGCGGCAGGTTTCGATGTCAATGTGGTCATAGCCTGTGGAGCGCGTCGCCAGCAAGCGCAGCCGCGACAGACTCTCCAGAACGCGTGCGGTTACCTGGGAATAGATGAAAACCGAGAGGACTTCCACGTCCTGCAGGGCGCTGAGATCGGCATCCTGGATTTTGCCTGGGAAAAAGCTGGTCTGATGCTCAGAAAGCTTCTCTTGGAGATGCTGGCTCTCCCACTCATGGATTTCAAAAAAGGCGATACGCATGGCGACCCCGAACGAAACTGCCCCAGCGTAATGATTCTTTCGCCGTTCGTCAATGACAGTTCGTCAACGGCTGTTCGTCAACCGCCGTTTGTCAACGGAGATGAGATGTTCCAGGCGGAGGCGGTTCAACCTGCTGGCACCGAGCCGGACCGGGCGAGCCGTTCCCCTTCGTTCCAACTGTACCCCCGTCAGGCGTTTGCCGAAGACCGGCGAGGCGAGGTGCGCGCTCAGGAGGCATTCTTTGGGATGAGTTGCAGAGCCCGCTCGAAATCCTCAATAATCTCTTCTGTTGCTTCGATGCCGACCGACAGCCGGATCAGGCTGTCGGTGATTCCCAACCGTTGCCGGTCTTCGGGAGACAAGCCGGAATGAGACGTAGTGGCTGGCCGCGTGAGGAGAGTTTCCACTCCGCCGAGACTGGGGGCGATAATCGGAAGCACGGTGTTGCGGAGGAAAGCCTCTGCCGCTTCCACACCCTCTTTCAATTCAAAACTCAACATGCCGCCGAAGCCATCGAACAAATCTCGGGCACGCTGATGTTGCAGGTGGCTCTGGAGACCCGGGTAGTTGACCTTCGCGATCCTCGGATGTTTCTCTAAGAACTCGGCGATCCGGAGCGCACTCTCATTCTGCACCTTCACGCGAACCGCCAGCGTCTTCATGCCGCGATGGAGCAGAAAGCAGGCGTGCGGGTCGAGCGAGCCTCCGAGGCGGTCGAGCTTGTGCTTGATCGGTTCAATCCGATTGGCGCTGCCGCTGACGGCGCCCGCCACAATATCGGAATGTCCGTTGAGGTATTTCGTGCAGCTGTGGACCGAGAGGTCGAACCCCCATTCGAGCGGCCGAAAGTTGACGGGACTCGCGAAGGTGTTGTCGATGATGGAAACCAAACCGTGAGTTTTGGCAAATTTTACAATGGCTCGATGATCGGCCACCTCGAGCAAGGGGTTGGTCATCGGTTCCACGTAGATCGCTTTGGTGTTCGGCCGCAGCTTGCGTTTCCAGGATTCGGGATCATTGCCGTTGATGAAATCATACGAGAGACCAAAGCTCGGGAAATCCTTGGTGAGGAAATCATGCGTGCCGCCATACAGGCAGTCTTGCGCCAGCAAATGATCGCCGGAGGCGAGAACGGTCAGCAGGGTGGCGGAAATCGCCGCCATGCCGCTGGCGGTGACGAGCGCGGCCTCGGCACTTTCCAGCGCCGCCAACTTTTCGTGGAGCGCAAGATGGTTCGGTGTGTTGTTCAGCCGGATGTACTGGAGATCGTGATAGCTGGTCTCACCGGCGTATTCAAACATGGCAGACTGGAAAATCGGCATGCTGACTGCGCCCTGGATGCGTGGTTCCGGCTCGCCAGAGTGAATGAGTTTTGTTTCGATGCGTTTGAAGTTTCTAGTCATAAATGATCCTCGCCGGAGAAGGTCCCGTTTTCAGGAATTCTCTCGCGGATTTTCTCTCTTCGGGGAAGCCGCCGGAAGCCGGCGGCGCAGGGCGGAAGTTTGACCTATGAGCACGGTGCCGGGTCGCTGGACTCTTCGTATTTCCCGGAGCCGCAACGGGGACAGGGCGGAACCATCTGCCCTTTCTTCAAGTTGATCTGGAAGCCGCACTGCGAACACTTGTAGTGTCCCTCATGCGGCGCTTGCTGCAGACTGGAAATGTGAAGGGCGGCCATGGGAAATCCTTCAGGGAGTCATTCCAACTGGTATTTTATCATCTTTTATAGCGGAGGGTGCCGCAGGTAAGTGCTGGGGCCATCTCAGGCGGAGACTACTTGCTTGAAACGGGGGTGCGGCTGGCGTATGATTTGAGGCAATTCTAAAACGGGAATTTTATGTCCGGTTGGCTCGCAACTGGGCATCAGCGAGTCTATGTTTTCCACGCGGTTTTTTTAAATGACGAGTAGGTGGTATAGGGGGGACTTATGAGCTTACGGCAGGCCAGAAAGATTTTGGTTCGTCTGACGTTGGGAGTCGTCTTCTGCGGAGCAGGCCCGGCCGGCAATTGGGCGACGGCGCAGGCGCAAACGGGTCCAATTGACGATCTCCAGCGTTCCGTACAACAGTACAGATATCAACTGTCTGCGCCCAGCGGCGCCAAACGCGGAGAGGAGATTTATTTCTTTAAGTGTTGGATCTGTCACAACGAGTACACCGTGAAGGCGGGAACTCCAGCCCCGCTGCTCAAGGACCTCTACGAGCGTCCGAGAATGATGTCCGGAGAGCCGGTGAACGATGAGACGGTTGCGAAAAAGATCCGCAACGGCGGACCCCTGATGCCGGCCTATGGCAGCACATTGAATGATCAGGACATCGCGGATTTGCTGAGCTATATCCGGGATGGGGAGTGTTGCTTTGAGGGAGAATTGCTTCCTGCGAACCCCTGGTATCGCGCAACTGCCCAGTCGGGGATGCCGTTCCAATACCGGAACAACCTGCGGGGCGGCCCCACGGGCAATGTGCGGGAGTCCAACGGAGAGGCGCTGGAAGGCATCATGGTGCAGCTTATCGCGCAGGAAAATTCCATCCGGACCACCGTTTATACCAACGAAGAAGGGCGATACGAGTTTCCCCAACTGCCGACGGGTCAGTATACGTTGCGCATTGCCAGGCCGCGCGAGTTCCAGCCTTACCGGAGGAGCTCGCTCCGGATCGACGGGGCGCCCGAACTCGAAGAGATCGTCCTGGATAAGGTGACCGAAGAGGAACTATTGCCCCATACGCCGGGGATTGCGGGCCAGCTCAGCGGCGCGGAATGGCTCATGAACGTTGGCGGCACACAGGAAGAGAAAAGGTTGTTTGTCAAGAATTGCAACTGGTGCCACTCCTACCAGTTGATATTCCGCAATCGATATAACGAGCACAGTTGGCGGCAAGTGGTCGACCGGATGAGCCATTACTCAGGCTCGCCCCTGATCAACCGCGGCGCCTCTGGCCGCATGACGCCGGAGAACGAAGACCTGCTGGTGAAGTGGCTTGCCAGGGTCAGCGGCCCCGAGACCAAAGACGCGCCGTTAAAGATGTTTAACGGACCGAAGGGGCCCGCCACGCGGGTGATCGTGACCGAATACGAGCTTCCCCGTTTGTGGCTTTCCACCCATGACGTGGCCGGGGATTCGCAAGGCAACCTCTGGTATTCGCCCCATCGGTATCCTTACATCGGGAAGGTGGACCCGCGCACCGGGTTTACCAAGGAGTATCGCGTCCCGGACACTCCGGGAGCGCATCCGGGAACGCACTGGATCACCGTTACGAAGGACGATATGATCTGGTCTTCTCAAAACTGGGCGCACAAGCTGACCCGGTTCAATCCGCGAACCGAAGAGTTCCACCAGATCACGCCCCCGATGCGTCCCAACGACGACGGCACTCCGCGGCCCTACAACTCGCCGATGGGGGGCAACTGGGTGGTGGCTCCGGACGGCTACATCTGGAAAGCCCGCTCCAGCTTGGTTGTCAAAGTGGACCCCGAGACAGGCCGCTACCTCGAGCAATATCCGCTCCAGCACGCCACCGGCACCTACGGGAGCGCGGTCAGCAAGGATGGGAATTTCTTTGGAGGAGGAGCCTGGGGGGCCGATTGGGTGGTGCTGCTCGATATGCGGACGGGTAAGGTAACGGAAGTGGAAGCCCGCACCCGCAACCAAGGACCCGGACGGGGAGATTTTGATCCGTTTGGGAATTACTGGGCAGGGGGCAAAGGCGGCGCACTGGTGAAGATCGATCCTCAGACCCTCCGGGTCAAGGAGTATTTTGCGCCGACCATCTATGGCAGCTTTTACGAAGCCAATGCCGACAAGAACGGGGAGATATGGTCAGGAGCAGTGCAAACAGGCCAGTATGTCCGGCTCGATCCCCAGACGGAGCGGTGGATCGTATATACGCTGCCGGAGCCGTACTCCCACAATCGAAAAAGCTGGATTGATAACTCCACCGATCCGGTCTCGCTCTGGTATGTGGACCACAACAGTTATTTAGTCCATATTCAGCCATTGGAGTAGCGCGTTTTTCGCATGTAACGGGCAGGGGGAACCAAAGCCTGGCACGGCCGCCGGGCTTCGGTTCAATCCTGCCCGGTGAGGAGGCGGACAATCCCCAGCGGCAAGGCCATTCCAGGGCTGCTCACGGAAGTGTGCGGCCGCTGCTTCTGTGGGGTGTAGAAGTGCGGTAAGCGGAAAAAAGGAAGCCGTGCGGGAGGAAGCCGCAGGGGCCCAAGCGCGGCTTTCTTTTTTTTGACTCAACGGATATTGACTCTATTATTGGTTCCATGAGGGGGGCAGAAATGGGGAGAGGGTTTCCCAGCGGGCTCGTCATATTTTTTTCACTTTTTATTTCCTTCACGGTCGGCGCCGGTTCGCTCGAAGGACAGCAGAACGTTC
>JADFGZ010000029.1 GCA_022567475.1 Acidobacteriota bacterium
CTTGAAAGCGCGGATCGGTTTCCTCTTCATCTCCAAACTGTACCGGCAAATGTACGCCAATACAGGGATCGCCACCGACAGCGCTCGCCGAAAGAGCGCCAATCGTTGGGCGCGTTGGCTGGCGAAACCCTGCCGGCTCATGTTCCAGGGCAAGAAGATGCCCGATCTGGCGGTTCCTGAATCCAGCTAGTGAGACCGGTCTGCTCCACAGGAAAGCGGACCAGCGCGAGATGGCGGCCCCCGTGAATGAGGGATATCTCCGCTGAATTGAGTTTCATAACTAAAGCGCTTTCCAATGAGTCCTGTAACCTCGGATTTTCTTTATGAACCATCGGCGGCAACCTTCTCGAATGACTCCAACGTCAATATTGATGCGGGTTCGAGCATCCACATTGCCGTCCGATGGTGTAAACTCAATGGGTGAGAGCCAAATGCAGCCACTCGGAGCCTCCGGGGAGCAAATCTGCTCTGGAAGGACTGAGTTGGAGGCGAATGGGTGGACACTCATTGCCGCCGGAGGATCGAAAAACTAATTCCGGCTCAATGTGTCCCCTGGTTGTTGTCAGGCCATCCAGTTTCCAGGTGAGTTGAGGAGTTTTTGTGCAAATTCTCAGGCAAGCTCAGTATCTTAGGCACGAGCAGTACGGTCTCGGTGTAGTCACATCGTCGAATGCCGAGCGCACCACCATAGAATTCGATCTCCACGGCACAAAGAAGTTCAGCACCAGTATCATGGTGGTTGAACTACTGGCTGGCGAGGCTCCCGCTAAACCTGCAACCCCCAAGCGGCGCAAAAAAACAACCGCTACTCCTACAGCAGCCAAGCCCAAAGCCGCCAAGCCCAAAGCAGCCCCCCGGTAAAGACGCCCGGACTCCTTGGGTGAAAACCACACGATTTTGCCGCAGCCTGCTCCGGATGCCGAGTTGGTTCAAGTCTATAATCACGGTAGCTACCTCTTTCCAGGTGTGCTGTGCGGCGGGGTGCCCGGAAATGGTGATATAATTTCCTCGGGTGGAGTTTGCAATTCCCTCCAGGCGGTGCGGGAACGCTAAATACTGAGCGCGGAACACTAGACCATGCTGAAATCTTTTTACATTGAAACCTTCGGCTGCCAGATGAACGTGCACGACTCGGAAAAAGTCGCCGGCACTTTGCTGAACTCCGGCTACCGGCAGGTGGACAACGCCGATGACGCCGACCTGGTTCTTTACAACACGTGCAGCATCCGCGAGAAGGCCGCCCAAAAGGTCTTCTCCCGGCTGGGCCAGTTCCGGAAGGGTCGGGGCGAAGGCAAGCAGTTTGCCGTGATCGGCTGCGTGGCCCAGCAAGAAGGGGAGAAGATATTCGAGGCGGCGCCCCACGTGAACCTGGTGGCGGGCTCGGCGAGCTATTCGCGCTTCTCCGAACTGCTGGCGCAACTGGAGTCCGGCCAGCGCCGGGTGACGGGCCTGAGCCTGGACACCGACCAGACCTTCGATACGGAGTTCACCAAGCGCGGCCATCCCTTCCGCGCCTACATCACCATCATCGAGGGTTGCGACAAGCACTGCGCCTACTGCGTGGTCCCCTTTACACGCGGCCCGGAGCGCAGCCGCACCGCCGCGAGCGTGCTGGCAGAAGCGCGGCGGCTGGCCGATGCCGGCTACACGGAGATTCAGCTTTTAGGCCAGAACGTCAACTCCTACCGCGACCCTTCCCCGGCTGCGGTCTCCTTCGCGGGGCTTTTGTCCCAAGTGGCCGAGGTGCCCGGAATCCGCCGCGTCCGCTTCACCACGTCCCACCCCCGGGATTTTCGCCGCGAGATCGTGGAGGCCATCGACAGCCACCCGGCGCTGTGCGACCACATCCACCTTCCCGTACAGTCCGGCTCCAGCAGCGTGCTCGAACGGATGCTGCGGGACTACACGCGGCAGGAATACATGGAGCGAATCGGATGGATTCGCCAGGCGCGGCGGCCCATCAGCATCAGCACGGACATTATTGTCGGCTTTCCGGGGGAGACCGAGGCGGAGTTCGCCGAGACCCTGAGCCTGCTCGACGAGGTGGGCTACGATTCCATTTTCTCCTTCCAGTACTCTCCGCGCCCCAACACGTCCGCCCTCCGCATGGAAGACGCCATCCCTGATGAGGAAAAAGGCCGCCGTTTGCGCGTGCTCCAGCAGCATCAACGGGAGATTCAGTGGCAGAGGAATGCGGCGCTGGTGGGAACGCTGCAGGAAGTTTTGGTGGAGGGGCGGAACACCCGCGGCAATCGCAGTCTCAACAGAGACGGTTGTGACGAACACAGTTGTAACGAACAATGGAAGGGCAGAACCTCCCAGAACATGATGCTGAACTTTACCGTGCCCGCCTCTCTGGAGCATGCGGTCGCCGCCGGAGAGTACTGCAACGTCCGTGTCAGCAAAGCAGGCCCGAACAGCCTGGTAGGCGAAGCGGTGTAAGAAGCAGGTTGCTGCTTTGGAAGTCCTGTTTGGAGAAACGGCTCACTCCTGAAATCGGTTGTCAACTTGAATGTTGCTCGATTTTGTTTTTCCGTGGCGGAAGGAACGGGAAAGTGGGATCATAGAATGGTGGTTTGAGTCCCGGCGGCACGGCTGCCGCATCGAGGTGAAGTCATGGAAATTGAAATGAAGATTCGCGGGTTGATGATGGATCCTGCGACGAACATGCCCATCGTGATTCTCAAGGACCTGAAAGGGAACGCCGTCTTGCCGATTTGGGTGGGGGTTTACGAGGCCAACGCGATTGCCCTGGAGATTGAAAAGGTCTCCACGCCGCGCCCGATGACGCATGATCTGATCAAGAATCTCCTGCTGGGCTTGAACACAGCCGTGCATAAGGTGGTGGTCAACGACCTTCGGGACGATACTTTTTACGCGCTGATCTGGCTGGAGCAAGACGGGCAAAGCATCAGCATTGATTCCCGCCCCAGCGACGCCCTGGCTCTGGCGCTCCGGCTGGACTGCCCTATCTACGTGGAAGAATCGGTGCTGAAGTCCTCCAAAGTCTCCAGTTCGGCCACGGAGAAAGTGAACAGCGAGGAGATGCGCAAGTGGCTGGAGAATCTGAACGACGAAGAAATGGGGCACTACAAGATGTGAGCAGCCGGGACCTTCCGTAGTTTTCTCAGTTGCAGCGGGTTCTTCGGAACCCGCTTTTTTATTGCCGGATTCAGTGGAACCTCAGCCGCTCAGCGAATTTCTTCCGTGACCCGAATGGGCAGCCCGTCCGGGTCGAGCAAGACCGCGCGCTTGCGCCCGGAATCGGCTGTGGCGGGGGGAAGAGAAAACACCGCGCCCCTTTGTTTTTTTTCCTGAAAAAACTTTTCGACGTCGAGCACTTCAAAGCCCAGATGCGCCTCCCCGGCCCGGTCTGGACCGTGCCGCTGCCGGCGGTCTTCCTTCTCCGAAGTCGCGGCAAGGCGCAAGGCCAGCTTCACGCCGCCGCAGTGGAACTCGGTCCATTCCGGCGATTCGAGCTTCACCGGGAACCCGAGCACGTCCCGATAGAAGGCGACCGAGCGTTTCATCTCCGAGCAACAGATAATCACGTGCTCCAGCTTGCACAGCATTCCGGGTCTCTCCTCTGTAGCATTTTTCTCCTTGGTGTATATCGTGAAGTGGTAGCCACGACAGCCTGCCCTGAGCCATGTCCCGAGCGAAGCCGAGGGATTGCCGCAGGGAGCGCTTTCCCCTCGACTTCGCTCGGGACAAGCCTCGTCGTGGGCCGTTGCGGGCAATGAAAAATAAGCCCACGGCGAAAAAACAATTCGCCGGGGCTACCAAAGATTAGCCAGACCACACCAATTTCTGAAATGTTCTAGCTGATTTCCACGAAGTGAGGAATTCCGTTGAGGAGCATCCGCAGCGCCAGACAGAGAAGAGCCAGCGCGACGAACCATTTATAGGCTGGTTGATTCCGCACCAACCGGATTGTGAAGAAGCGGCCTTTCTCCGTTTGGTCGATCTCTATAAAAGCCTCTTCCAGGTGCTGCGGGCTGGACACGTCGAAATACCGGCCCCCGGTCGATTGGACGCCATCGACAATCTGCTGGGCCGCCCCCTGTTCCAGGGCAACGCCGATGAAGTAGATGCGAGTGCCTTCCGTTCGCGCCTTCTCGATTTGTTCCATCGGGTCCCGGCCGTAGTTCTGATCCCCGTCGCTGAACAGGATGATCACCTGCCCTTTGCGCCGGCCTCCCTGCTGTTTATTGAAGTCAAAAAAACGATTGGCGGTGTACAGGCCCTCGCCGATAGCGGTAAACCCTTCATTCACCAGAGTCTGGGAATTCACCATCTGAAGGTACTGCTCGAGACTGGCATGATCAAACGTGGCCGGGGTGACCAGATAGGCGTTGTTGGAGAACACGGCCAAGCCGATGGCGTCGCCCTGGCGTTTGCGCACGAATTCAAGTGCGCTGGCTTTCACGGCCGTCATCTTGCTCTGACCAGCTCCTGGCGTACCGGGGGGCAGCGGGGATATAGGAGACCGCGGAGATCCCGGCGCCCGAAGGCCTTCTTCCATACTTTGGGAAAGGTCCAGGACAAACAAAATCTGCAACCCCCCCCGCTCTATGTGCTGCAAATAGAAGGGATAGACCGGGCCGAGAAGCGCCACCAGCAGAAATCCCACGGCCAAAGCTTCCAGCAACGTCGGCAGCCGAAGGATCGGATTCGGACTGCCCATGCGCTCCCGCATGTACTCCACCAGCGAATGACCCCAGTAATGCCTCCGCCAGTAGCGCACCCCGACCAAAACTACGAGCAACGGCACAGCCCAATAAAGCCACTGCAGATTCTGGAAGGTCATCGTTTGTTCCTACTGCTTTGCGCCAAAGCTCAGGATTTCCCTCATATTCTGCGCCGTGCTCTGCACCGCCTCGCCGCCCGACGCCGCTCCATTTTGTGCGTAGCGCACTTTTTCGCAGGCTCCCAGGACCGTAACCACTTTTTGAGCGAAAGCAACATCGGTGCCGAGACGCTGCATCTCTTCCTGCATCTCGTCGGCGGTCAAACCCTCGGCCGGGGTCTCCAGGTAGAAGGTCAGATATTCCTTGAGGTTTTGATAGGAACTGTCATAAAACCCGGCCACGACCTGTGGGTCGGAAAACTCAGATGGAACCGTGCTCACCCAGCGAGAGCGGATGGCCTCCATCGCTTTCCGCCGGTCCGGGCCCTTGCGGGTTTTCCGGCTTTGCGTATAGCGCCATGACTCCCAACCAACCCCGGCCAGCAGGAGCATCAGGCAGATCCATCCTGCGTAACCCAGCACCCAGCGCGAGTCGGGCCAGCTCGTGACCGCCATCGCGTCGCGGATGTCGCTGGCGTCGGGCGGCAGCGTGGTTCGCAAGCCGACTACGGGACCGGGCACGGTCAAACTCTCGGCTGCTGAATCATCCGCGCCGATTGCCGAGCGGTCAGTCCGGAAATAAAACAGGGTGATCTGCGGAATTTGCTCGCTTTCCTGTCCGGTGGCAAAACTGACCAGGGTGATGTCCAAAAACAGCCGCGTGCTGCCGTCCTTCATGGAGTCCGTATGCCAGTCCACGGCCATGACCTGGAAGGGATCCATGTTGATGTTGTCCTTATTCAGGTTCTCCATCACGAATTCGAAGGTGGAAGAGTGTTCCACGCGAATCTGATAACGGAATTGGTCGCCCACCCAGACGGCGGTGTGCTCCAGATGCGTGGTAAACGACATCCCTTCCGGCGGCGCAATCACGTCGGAGGAACCCTGCGCCCATCCCGGCAGACGGCCCATCGCGAAAGCAACGAGCAGCACCCCCCCGAAGAACCCCAGGCGTAGAAGGGCCCGCATTCCCGGAAAGCAACCTCTCCGGCCCGGGACTGCTTTCCTGTTCCCATCCGA
This sequence comes from Acidobacteriota bacterium, assembly GCA_022567475.1. Classification (GTDB taxonomy): domain Bacteria; phylum Acidobacteriota; class Terriglobia; order 2-12-FULL-54-10; family 2-12-FULL-54-10; genus JADFGZ01. Next base: position 5,870 of record JADFGZ010000029.1, read on the forward strand.
GCCCTCCGCCGAACAACAACTTTCCATCCCCGCTTGCGACCGGCAAATCATATCTTCCTCCGCCTTTCAAAGAGTTCCATCAGTGGATCCATAAACGGTTCGTCGACGTGCAGGAACAGGCACTCCATTCCGAGCGAATAAAAAAGATCCCGCAAAGAGGTTTTCCTTTCCTCGATCAGGGCTTCAAAGGTTCTCCGCTGCGCGGAAGAGAGGCTGAGAAGCATTTCCTGGCGGCCTTCCGCAGAACGAAAACGCAATAAACCGCGGCCAGCCGGAAGGCTTCTTTCCAACTGGTCCTGGAACACAATCGGGACCACGTCGTGCTTCTGCGCGAGCACCTTCAAATCCGGCATCTCGCCCAGATGGACCGACTCCGGGTCGGTGATAAAATCCGAGAGCAGGAAAATAATCGACATGCGCCGCAGGCGGCTCCGCAAAAACCGCAGCGCCGGTTCCCAGGCCGTTCCCGTCCGCTCGGGCTTCAAATGATAGAGACGTTCAATCGTCCGCCAGACGTGCCCCCGCCCCTTGCGGGGAGCTTCGTAGGCCTCCACCTTGTCGCTGAAGGCCATAAAGCCGAAGTTGCAACTGTCGCTGACAGCAGAAAACCCCAGGGCCGCCGCAATTTGCAACATCCGGATGCGCTTGGAGTGGAGAGCGGTGGAAAACTTCATGGAGCCGGAAACATCAGCCACCAGAAACACCGTCACCTCTTTTTCCTCGAAGTGGCGTTTCAGATAGAGATCCTGCATCCGGGCCGAGACATTCCAATCCACCATCCGCAAGTCGTCCCCCACTACGTATTTGCGGTGGGTTTCAAATTCGTAGCCGGAGCCGCGCACAGGAGAGCGGCTTTGGCCGAACCGCAAACTGCGGATCCGCCGTGAGGCGGCGATTTCAATATATTGCAACTCTTCGGTAAGCTCGGGCGCAAGCATGCAACCGACTCCTTAGGGAATGGAGGTGTGGCGTAAGACCTCCGCCACGATTTCGTCCGTCCCGACGTTCTCCACCTCGGCGCGGATCGTGCGAACGAGACGGTGGTGCAGCACATCGGTGGCGATGAACTTGACGTCCGCGGGCAAGATGTAATCCCGCCCTCGGAAGAAGGCGACCGTCTTCGACAAGGACATCAGATGCTGGTAGGCGCGCGGCGAGGCCCCGTATTGCACCATCTCCTTGACGATGGGCAGGGAATCGGGATGGGTGTTGCGCGTGGCCTGTCCCAGGGCAACCACATAGCGGCGGATTTTATCGTCCACATGAACTTCGCTGACCTGCTGCCGGATCGCCACCACGGCGCGCGGATCGGCCACTTGCTCGATCTGAGCATCTTCCAGGCGGGAGAGCAGCATTTGGAATTCGCTTTCGGGCGAAGGGTAATTCACGCGGACCATCATCGCGAACCGGTCCAATTGCGCTTCCGGCAGGGAAAATACGCCTTCCTGTTCCACCGGGTTCTGCGTCGCCAGCACCCAGAAGGGATCTTCCAGCGGGAAGGTGTTTTCGCCGATGGTTACCTGACGCTCCTGCATGGCCTCCAGCAGCGCGCTCTGGGTCTTTTGCGGAGCGCGGTTGATTTCGTCCGCCAGGACGATGTGAGCGAAGATCGGCCCTTTCTCGGTGCGGAACTCGGCCGACCGGGCGTCAAAGACCCGGGTGCCCACGATGTCAGCCGGCAGCATGTCGGGGGTAAACTGAATGCGCTGAAAACGGGCGCTGAGCGTGTTGGCGATGGCGGAAACCAGAAGCGTCTTGGCCAAGCCGGGCACTCCCTCCAGCAAAATATGGCCGGAGCCGGCCTTTTCTTCCCCCCCTTTCCGGAAGGAGTAAGCGATGCGGCTGAACAGCCCGATCAGAATGCGCCGCACGAGATCGTCCTGGCCGATGATCACCTTCCGGACCTGCTCTTCGATCCGGTGAATCACCTCCCAAGCTTGTTCCTGTGTTTGGAATTGTGCCTGCAATGCGTCTCCTCCTTCAGTCCCGCGTCATAAAAGACGTTACAGAAAAATGCCGACAACCAGACATATGAAGGCAGCCGATAGAAAATAGAAATAGAGATCCCTGCGGACCGGATTTGCCTGATAGCCTGCCACGGGCCTGCCGCTCACCAAGATTTCGTCTATGCCCTGCTGCACCTGCGCGTTGTTTTCACCCCGAAAAAATCGCGCGCCGGTTCGCTCCGCGATGTTGCGCATCGTGCGGTCCTCCGAGCGGCTGATAACCCGCGACCCCTCGCTCCGCGTGATGTATTTAATGACCTCGCCGTGCACGCCCCCCGACATCACCACGGGCACATAAGCGCCGTTGGAGCTGCCCAGCCCAAAGGTGTACACCTTGATTTCCCGCTTCGCCACCTCCGTGAGCGGCTCCGCCAGCTCCCCGGCGTTGTCGTCTCCGTCGGAAAGAAGCACCAGAATGCGCCGGCGCTTTTCCGCGTTGCCGGGATTGACCTGCTCATCGATATCGAAGACCCGCAGAGCGCTGGTGAGCGCAGCCCCCATGTTGCTGCCCAACTCCGGCTCGTCCTGCTGGTTGAGATAATCGAAATAGAGCAGAATACTTTGCGGATCGCTGGTCAGGTAGGACAGCACCACGCTGTTCCAGTTAAACACCACCAAGCCGTAACGGTCTTGCGACTCCTTCAACAAGATGAATCGCTGGATAATTTCCTCGGCTTGTCCCAGGCGGCTGGGGTCCATATCCCGTGCGTACATCGAGGGGGAGATATCCAGCATAAATACCAGGTCGGTGGGCGTGGGGACGGGACGCAACTCTCTGGACACCATCCGGGGGTAGGCCAGCCCCAGCACCATCGCCAGGATGCTGGCCGTAAACAGCGCGCCTCGAAACCATCCCCGGCCGGACCAGGAAATCCGGGAGACGACATCGAGATTGTCGAGGTTTCCGAACCGGGCGCGCACCCGCTGGTGGTGCCACAGCCCCACTCCCCACAAAATCACGAGGAAGGGAACCGCCGCCAACAACCAAAAATACCTTGGTTCAACAAATTCCATTGCAAATCATCCCTAATTCCGGAAAGCCCTCCGGGGAAAATGGCAGCTTCGCTTTCCTGCCCCGGAAGGCTCCCGGTAAATAGGCTACGTTCTTTTGCGAACTAGCTTTGCTGGTCTGGCGGAAGAGCCTTGGGCTGGGTCTGCTTCACCCGCACATTTTCCATCAGAATTTTGATTTTCTCCTCGTCCTGGTTTTGGTTCATCATCCGACGGACGTAATTGATAAATTCATAATTAAACTTGGCATCCCAGTCGTCGGCGACCAACCGCAAAGAGTCCCGGAGATTATCCTCTGCCGAGCGTAAGGCGTCTTCCAGCACCTTGGCATCTTTTCTCTCCGACTCCTGATAATCGGACACCGCTTTGCGGAAAGAGATATCGCCGCGCAACAGGAAGAACCTGCCATCGGTGGTCAGGCCGGCAATTTCGTTTTCCTTCTCCAACTGCTCGGCGGCTTCCTCGTAGCGGCCCAGGTCATAGAGCAATCTGGCCTGGTTGAGGAAGAGGTTTTGACGGTCTCTGGCGGGGATAAACCGCAACATGCCCACTCCCCGAATCTTACGCTCCACTTCTTCGTACCGCCCCAAGGCGGTCTCGGCGTCGCCCTGCCGGTAGTCGTCGACCGCCTGGCGCATTTCGCTCAGCAGCGACCAATACCACAGGCCAACCCCGGTGACCATCAGCAACACCACGCCTAGAATTGCTTTCGCCACATAGAAATCATTTTGTTTTTTTGCCATCGCTTGCCTCAACCTCCTGGGTGAAGTGGGCGCCCCAACGGCCTGTTAGCCGCCCGGCGCTGGGATTCTACCTTCGATAAGACCAACGCTAAGACCAATTCTCCCAATAGACGACCGCCGCCAGGATCATCTTAACATCTTCACTTTAATCTTCATTGCCCCATCACGAGCTTGCTCCCATAAGCTCGGCGAGCGCCCGGGCATCGTTCCCAAAGCAAGACTCCGGGAGCGGAAACTCCGACCCTCCGCGACCCTCTCGCATCCAGGGAATAGCCCGTCTGCAAACAGCCCAAACGCAACCCGGGGACGTTTTCTACCACCATCTCAGGCAGAAGTAAAGAGGGAGGTTGGAATCATCCAAACGGGAAATAATAGACCAGGGCCAGGGGGAATGTAAAGGCTAATCCTCACTTTATTCGATAGGCATTTCCGGGGAGCGGAGGGGCCTTTTCCCCCGGCCTCGCGACGGCCTCCCAGGGTAATGGAATAGGGCAAACCATGACCGGCGGAGGCGCTGCCTTGCTGTTGGCGTAAATCCGAAATCCGAAATCTTCATGGCGCTTGCCGCAAGGCCACCACCCGGTTGCGCAGCACCCCGATCCCTTCCACCTCCGATTCCACCAAGTCGCCGTCTTTCAGGTACTCCGGCGGGGTGCGGCCCAGCCCTACGCCTTCCGGGGTGCCTGTGGAAATAATATCGCCCGCCTCCAGGGTCATCCCGCGCGAGAGGAATTCCAGGATGGCGGGGATGTCAAAGATCATCTCTGCGGTGCTGGCGCTTTGCTTGACGACGCCGTTCACTCGCAGAGAGATTCGCTTCGCGTGCGGGTCGCCGAACTCATCGGCCGTCACCAGGCAGGGCCCCATCGGACAAAACCCGTCCAGACTTTTCCCCTTGAACCACTGGTAATGCCTTTGCTGGAGGTCTCGCGCCGAGGCGTCGTTGATCACCGTATAGCCGAAGACATGCTCGTAGGCCTTGGCGCGGGGGATGTTTTTGCCGGTCTTGCCGATGACCACGCCCAGCTCCACTTCATAATCCACCTCCGCGGTCACCGCAGGGTCCCAGGGAATCGGGTCCGAGGGGCCGCTGACGGCTGTGGGCGCTTTGGTGAAAAAGACCGGCACCTCGGGGATCTTCACCTGCCGCCCGCGAGCCCGCGCCGTCTCCTCCATGTGGGAGGCGTAGTTCAGGCCGAGGCAAATGACGTTTTTCGATGGCCGGGGAATGGGCGCGTGGAGTTGGATTTTGTCCAGAGAATGCGCTGCCCCCGCTGGCGGCTCTCCCGATAGCGCCTCCTCGACCCGCGTCGCCATCCTGGCCCAATTCTCCGGACCCGAAGCAATCAGCTCGAACAGCGACTTCGGGAAGTCTCCTTCCCAGCGGCTGCCTACCAGGACGCGGAGGTCTATCAGACGATCACCGCGCAACACGCCGAGGCGATGTGCCGTGTCCTTCGGCAGCGAGTCCTTTAGTGATGAGCCTTTTAGTAGTGAAAAGGTCGCGTATTTCATGCTCTTCATTCCTGCGCCAGCGGGAAGCGCTCCACCGCCGTCGCAGGCTGCAAACCGGCAGCGTGCCCCTTCACGCCCATTAATAGGGCCACAACACTAACTGAGCGGGCTGCAAGGCGCAAGAAGAGATTTTCGCGGGGAATGGGAAATGAAAGGGGGGCGACCCCGCGCCCCCTACTGACTAGAGTTGGCCAAAAGAAACGGAAAAATCTGATTCCTTTTCAATTCAGCCTGCCTAGGCTTTCCTTAGCAATTTGCGCCCCAAAGATCCCCCTCGCATAAATTGAAACAAATAAAAGCAGTTAGATGCTTTTTTCGATTTCGTTGCCCCCGAATCGAAGCAAAAATCCGATTTGTTGAAGATTGAAAATATGGAATATGGAATATAATTGCCGAGTTCTGCTTCGCCGTGCAAACCGAGCTGGGGCTGCATCGACTCCCGGACGGCACCCCGATTAAGCACCCAGGTTACCGGTTTCCCGGTCACGGCTTGGATCAATTACGATCAGCGGGCAGCCACGGTAAATTGGCGGTTCCAATTTGTGGGGCTTTGGGGACCCTCTCGGGACGTGGGTTTGTATATTAAGAAAAGGCCAACGGCGAGGCTTGTCCCGAGCCATGTCCCGAGCGAAACCGAGGGAGAAGCCGAGGGAGAAGTCGAGGGAAAAACGTTCACCGTGATGTCTGCCTGCTGGGGGAAGATCAAACAATGCTTAAGGGGCTTACGGGCTCTGAAGGCACGCACGCTGGAACGGCTGGAAAAAGCCCTCCCTGACGCGATCGTGTCGATCTCTAATCTCCCCGCAGAATGCGCTGGCTTGGTTCCGAGACTGTGGCTATGGTGTACAAGAACTATAAAAATGGTTTTAGACACGACAGGTGTCGGCGCGCCAACCCTTGATCGCCTTTTTAATTTCGTCTTCGGAAAGGTTTTCTTCGGCTGCTTTCTGCGCCAGAGGGATAAACTCCTCGTCGAGGGCGAAACGGAGGCCGATGATTTGGCGCACGGTCAGCCTGGGATCATGCAGCTTTCCGGTAAGCACGTAGTGACGCAAGTTTTCTTCTGCGCGGATGGCGCGATCCTGGGCCTTCAATGAAAACAGGCGGCAAAAGAAAAACACCATCAGCAGGCAGATCACCATGACGACGATCAGCGAGGCGCTGTAAAGCCGCTGGTCATCCCCGATGGAATAGTAGAGGTTCACGAAGGAGCCAATGAGCGTCAGGGCGATGAGCCCGAACAGGACGCCGTGGAACATCGGGACGAACCGTCGATGGTTGGCATAGTTCTGTGTTTCCATGAAAATCCTCCTCTTGATTCACCGAATTGAACGCTTGTTGGCGCCAGCATACCATAGCCGCTGAATCCGTACCGCTACTGAGATAAGAGCGGCTAGCCACGGTAAATTGGCGGTTCCAATTTGCTGTGGGTTTGTAAACGTCGCCGAAAGGACCCCGTCCCGGTTCGGAAACTCAACTGCGTTCCCTCGCCTGTCATCCCGGAACGGTTTTGCGGACTTCCGGTCCTCGCCACAACCCGCGCTGAACCATATGGGTTACTGCATCGGTCATTGCATCATTCACTGCATCAGCCACTGCCGCATTCACTGCATTAGGCACTGCCTCGCGACGGGGTCGAACCGGTCCTGAACCGTACCGGACCCGTACCAAAAAAGAAACGCGGAAAGCCTCCAACGCAGCTATTCATCGATACTCTAAACCAATGTGGGTGTTCCGAACCGCCTGCCTCTGCCGCCAAAGCTGCCGCAAGCAATGCTCGAGCAACGCCCCCCGAAGCGCCCGCACAACGTTCTTGAAACGCCCTCACAACGTTCTTGAAACGCCCGCACAACGAGTGTTGCCCGGTTTTTTTCGAGAGTTTCCGACATTTATACTTGACTCACCGGAGAATTGACCCACAATGGGAGTCGCCAATACCGTTCTCCAGTGCGAAGCCGGTTGAACCCACCCCCTAGTGGCGATTCCTGAACTTCAATTTGAGCACTGCTACGACAGACATTCGTCCACGCGAAGTCCTGCGCTGCCATAGCTGCCATCTGGTCCAGTACCGAACGCTTTCGGACCTTTGCCGGCGATGCGGGCTATCCCTGCCGCCGCCTCCTCGGTTGTTGGAAGACAAACCGAACGGAGGACCCAGCGCAATCCGGGCGAAAGGGAACGGCACGGCTCCCCTTTCCTCCGACACCAGCCTCCACCGCGACGGCCTGCTGCCACGGGGCAAAACCGCGCGCGAACTGACGATCGGCCGAAAGCTGAGGGACCTCCGAGAGCAACAGCACTTAACTCAGCAAGAGATGGCCGGGCGGGCGGGCGTTCCGCGCACTTACATTTCCCGGATTGAGAACGCGCGGCTCTTGCCGGGCCCCACCATGCTGCACCGCATTGCCGGCGCCTTGGGCGTGTCCATCCTGAACCTGCTGCCGGGCAACGGCAATGGCAACGGCTCCTCGGATGCCACCGATGACCCGTTCTGGAAGACCTTGGCCGGCTATTTTCGCCAGTTGCAGCCCGAGGAGATGGCTATTGTGCTTTCCCACGTTCGAGAGGCGGTGAGCGAGAACAACGAGAACAGGGAATACCACTTCGGGGCACACATATTTGAGAGCAAATCCAGGGTATAGGCCCCGGACCTCTCCCGGACCTCATCTTTTGATGAACTGTTGCGCTTCCCGGCGGCGGGTCTCCCATCCCTATTGAGGAACACGCCGCGCCGGTTTCGTTTCCGGCGTGGCGTTGTTGCTTTTAGCCCGGCCAGCAATCCCCTTCCGCAATGGCTTCCTATTTGCCTCCTTTGCCGGTACTCTTGACCGGATGCAAGCCTTCCCCCAATGGATTTGTCGAACAGAGCGGCTGGTTTCTCTGCCGATCTTGTCTCTGTTGCTGCTCCCGGCCTGGGTTTGCCCGGCGATGGCATGGGGTCCAAACGGACACCGCACGGTGACCCACGTGGCCGTCAACTCGCTGCCTTCCACCCCTGAGCTTGCCTTTATCCGGCGAAACGGAGTGGCCCTTGCCTTTCTGTCGGCGGAGCCGGACCGCTGGAGAGACCGCGACCAATCCGCCCTGCGCCCGGCAAACTTTCCGGACCACTTTATTGAGTTCGAGAGCCTCTCTTTTCTCTCTGCCTTTCCTCCGGACCGTTACCAGTTTGCCCGCGCGCTTTCCGCGCGCCGCCGGGAGCTGGGGCAGAGCCGCCAAATCTCCCAAGCGCGCGAACTGTTTCCGGAGCGGGTGGGCTTGCAGCCTTACGTCACAGCGGAAATCTACGGGCGTCTGGAAATCGCATGGCGGCAACACCGTTCCGCCAAGGCCGCGGGGCGGCCCTTAGGGCCCATCGAGCAGGCCATCTTGTTTTATATGGGATGGCTGAGCCACTACGTCGCCGACGGCTCTCAACCTCTGCACACAACGCGGCACTTCAACGGATGGGAGGGCAGCAATCCGAACGGCTATTCCACCGGTCCGGGCGTGCACGCCAAAGTGGAAGATGCTTTTCTGAATCGCAGCGGACAGGCGCCGGTGCTGAGGAAACAAACCGTTCGGGCCAGGATTTTGCGCGACCCGTTCTCGGACTACCTCGCCTACCTGCGGGGTTCCTTCTCTCTAGTGCCCAGGCTCTATGAGCTGGAAAAAAGCGGCGCCTTCAACGGCGGCGGAACGCCCGCCGCCAGGCAGTTTCTCTCGGAAAGGATGCTGGCGGGAGCGGAAATGCTGGCCAGCCTCTGGTACACAGCCAGCCAAGCCAGCAAACGTCCTTAAGCGTTTGAGGTTGCTCTCGTGTGAAATCCGCCCCCGGCCAGAGCTAACCATCGGCGGGCAGGGCGCAACGCGGCTCAGGCATCTACGCCGTGCCGGAATCCATCAGCCTCTGCAAGATCGTCAAGCGGTGCCATTCCCGGTCCACTTTCATCTGTTTCTGGTATTCACTCCACAACACTTCTTGAGCTTCCGCGGATTCGGCTCCGCGCAGCAGAATGGACCGGCCGGTATCCTGCCCCCAGTGGTCTGCCGCCCTGGCCCAGAAATAGTCCAGCGAGTCGTGGGGAAGCTGGCAGGAACGCTCCAGCGCCTCACCCCACAGCCGGTAAAAGACGGGATCGATGGAGGCTTCCACGACCTCCCGAACCGGCAGGGCGCTGGAAAACCGAACCTCCGTCAGCAAAGCTTCATAGAGCAGCCCCAGCAGCGTATGCGGCTGACAGCCGGCAATCTCTTCGCGCGAAACTCCCAGGGCGATCCCGAACTTGATCCAAAGCGTCGGAAGCGCAAAAAAGTTTCCTCCCACCGGATCGATGTCCGCTTCCGCTTTGACGCGCGCGAGAAGGCCCCAGATGGTTTCATAGTCCGGGGAATTTCCCGCGATCAAAGCGTGCCGGCGAATGATCAGCACGATGCGCTGATAGTCCTGCCGCACCCACTCCTGCAATTGGGGTTTTTCCCACTTCCCATTTACCAAGCGGGAGGCAAAAGGATGAAGCAGGTTCGGACTGTTGCGGAAGGCCGCCTCGATCAAGCGGTCCAGAAATTCACCGGGGGGAAGAACCTCCTTTGGCTTCTGGGGAAAGGGTTCCCGGACCGCCTTCCCGGCAGGCTGAGAATAGCTTTTCCTGGCATACTCCAACATCTCCTCATAGTTCATCGCTGTTCCTCCACATGCGCATCCGCTTCCCCCAGAACTGCTAACGCCCGGCTGTGACTGTATCTATCACTTCGGCGCGAATCGTCAACAACTTAAAACTCTCACCCGGTCCTGTCAACCCAAAGCAGCTTCCTCCTCTGCCCGGAGAGGGCCTGGAAGGGCATCAAGAGGCTTTTCGGCAGGAAATGCCATAAGGAATAGATATACTCCGCCAACGCTTGGTATAGAATGTGCGTCATTGGAACCCGATATGGGAACCGGCATGGGGACCAAAGCGGCAGGCTGCGGGACCGGCAGATTGCAGATCACAGTATACAAGAAAGGGAATGGGCGGGAGACAGGACCAGCAAATCATGAACCACACGGCATTTTTTGAGCCAGAACATCGCGCGCTGGCTGCGGAACTGGATCGCTTCGCGCGGTCCGAGGTTGAGCCGCGCTCGGCCGAAGAAGCCGACGACACCGCCCAGGCGCTGGATTTTATCCAGCGGCTCGCCCGAGGAGGATGGCTGCGGTACGTGGTGCCCCGGTCTTTCGGCGGCGTCCATCCGCACCTGGACCTTCGCTCGGTGTGCCTCATCCGCCGGGGGCTGGCCCGCTACTCGTCGCTGGCCGACACCATGTTCGCCATGCAGGGGCTCGGCAGCTACCCCATCACGCTGGCGGGCAGCGAGAAGATCAAACAGCGGTTCCTGCCGCAGGTCGCCAGCGGCGAGGCCATCGCCACCTTCGCCCTCACCGAGCCGGAGGCGGGCTCCGACGCCGCCGGCATCCAAACCCGCGCGCGGCGCGAAGGAAACGAGTACGTCCTGGAGGGCACCAAAAAGTTCATCTCGAACGCGGGCATCGCCGACTTCTATGTCGTCTTCGCCAAAACCGATCCCGCCCAGGGCCGCAAAGGAATCTCGGCCATCGTGGTGGAGAAGGACCGTCCCGGTTTCCACATGACCCGGAAACTGGAATTGATCGCGCCGCACCCGATCGGGGAATTTCAACTGGAGGGTTGCCGGGTTCCGGCGGAAAACCTGCTGGGGCGGGAGGGAGAGGGTTACTCCATACTGTTGCAGACGCTGGAATCGTTCCGCACCACGGTAGGGGCTGCCGCACTGGGGCTGGCGGAGAGGGCGCTGGAGGAGGCTACATCGTACGCCAAAAAAAGGAAGCAGTTCGGCAAAACGCTTTCCGAGTTCCAAGGACTCCGCTTCATGCTGGCGGAGATGGCTACGGAACTGGAAGCGGCCCGGCTGCTGGTCTTTCAGGCGGCGTGGAACCTGGACCAGGCTCGCCGGGAAGCCGAGGCCGGCGCTGACTCAACCTCAACCGAGACCGGCGACCGGGCGCCAACCCGAACCTCGCACCGGACATTGGTTCTGGCCTCTTCGATGGCCAAGCTCTTCGCCACCGAAACCGGCCAGAAGGTGATCGACCGGGCCCTGCAAATCCACGGCGGCACGGGCCTGCTCAAAGGAACCGTGGTCGAGCGGCTCTACCGGGAAATTCGCGCTCTGCGCATCTATGAAGGCACCTCGGAGATACAAAAGGAGATTATCTCCCGGCAACTGTTGAAAGGGGCGGACGGGTAACTACGCTTACTGCTTCTCCGGGTGGGCCTGCGGTTAAAAAAGCCTAAGGCCCTTTTAAAAAAAGGTGTTGCCTCCATGCCAGAGATGGACGTAACATACAATACAGACATCTTGTACAGGAGCACTCATATGACCCGCCTCAACGCAAGCGAAGTCCGCAGCGATTTCGCCGATATTCTCAACCGGGTGGCTTACGGGGGGGAGCGCATCGTCCTGCACCGCCGCGGGAAGGACGTTGCGGCTCTCGTGCCCCTGGAAGATTTCGCCCTTCTGGAGAAGTTGGAAGACAATATTGACCTGAAAGAAGCCCGCACCGCACTGGCTGAGGCAAAGAAGAAAGGGACCATCCCATGGAAGAAGATTAAGGCCGATCTTAATCTTTGAACCGCTGCTGTGGCCTACCGCATAGAGTTTGCACCCAGAGTCTACCGCCAGTTTGTGGACCTTCCTAGGAAGGCTCAGGCCCGCTTGGGACTGCGAATCGAAGCTTTGGCGGGGAATCCGCGACCCCAGGGAGTGAAAAAAATCTCAGGGGAAGAGAACCTGTATCGCATTTGTTGGGGAGATTACCGCGTGGTCTATCAAGTTCGCGAGAAGGACCGGATAGTTCTCATCGCGAAAATCGGACACCGCCGGGAAATATACCGGCGATGAGATTCAGGCAGCGACTACAACCCCACTCCGCCCTGCGGAGCTTATTGCCCACCGGCAATCGATCTAACCGGCTCCCAGTTTTTCGCCAGTTCTTCGGCCTCTGCGATCTGCTCCGGGGTCATTTGCTGGGCCACCAATTCCTTGTTTCTGTTGGCGGTCTCCTGAGCCCCCTGGGGACCCAGCGCGGCGGCCACGGCAAACCACATGTAAGCCTGCACGAGGTCCTGCTCGTCCTCCTCGCCGCTCAGGTATGAGGATCCCACCAAAAAAATCGCTGTGAGATTTCCTTGCTCGGCAGCCTGCCGGTACCACTTGGTCGCCTCGGCGGCATCCCGCTCCACTCCCTGGGCCTTGGAATACATATTCCCTAAAACAAGCTGTGCCGGGGCATATCCCTGCTCGGCCGACATTTTGTACCACCGCAATGCTTCCTCGTAATCGCGGCGCGCCGCCCGCCCTTCCGTGTAGGCGACTCCCAGGTTGAACTGGGCGTCGGGATGTCCCTGCACGGCCGCCATGCGGTACCACTTCAGCGCTTCCGGGAAGTTTCGCCGGACTCCCAGTCCCTGGTAGTACATCACGCCGAGGTTCGACTGGGCGCTGGAATGTCCCCGTGCCGCCAGCGGACGCCATTTTTCCAGCGCGGTTTCGTAATCCCTTTGCGAGTAGGCCTCCATGCCGGTCTCGAAATTCACGGCGCTCTCCTCGCGGCAGGCCGAACTTGCCAGGACGCAGAGAACGCCAAGCACAATCCAGACCCGAATCCAGTTGCATTTCATCATTTATGTTTTCCCGCCGCGCCGACAGACTAGAGCAATTTGATAGTTGCTGTATAGCTTCCCAGAACGCTCGGGAAGCCCCAGAGGGGCGCAAGAGTTTAGCCCACGGCGCCAGCCGTGGGGTGGGAAAGGCCACGCCGGATCAGCCCCGGAAGGGGCGAAAGAAGAGGGCCGAAGCGTCTTGCGCCCCTCCGGGGCTTGGGGTAATACCAACCCCCGTTGTCCCAGGGCTTACGCCCTGGGCTAGGTTCTGCCGCCCTTGCAGGGCTGTGAAGCACTCTACACCAACTCGGAAATTGGGCTAAGGCGCCGAACCCAGACCCGTAATGCGGATGCCGCTGTGAGCCACGCGGTTTCGCCGGTTCACCGAAATCAAAAGCGCCGTCAGCCCCTCCACAATGCGGGCTATCTCCAGCCCGCCGGCATCGACCGGCCGCAACCCTGCAATCAATTTTACCAGGGGAAAGAGCCTTTGTTTGGCCGCCGCATCATCGCCGCAGATCAGGATGTCGCAATCCAGCGTCGCCGACAGGTCCTGCAAGGCTATTCCCGAGAGGTTGTGGAAAGCGGCCAGCACAGGCGTAGCAGCGGGCGTCAACTCGCGGGCCTGCTCGGCGGCGGAACCCTGCCAGACGCCCAGCACCCTCGTCAGCTTGCCGCCGAGCGTGGCCGCCAAAGGGACCGTCGTGTCGATCAGGATCGAACCCTCCAGGCTGCCGCGAATGCTCTTGAGGATGCCCACTTGCGCGGGGAAAGGAACCGTCAGCACCACCAACGATGCCTGGGCGGCGGCTTCGGGGTTCACCAACCCGGCAACGGAGAGCCTGAAACGTCCGGGCCAACCGCCGCCTTCACCCGCTCCGCCGCATCCTTCGCTTTGCTGGCATCGCGGGACCCGATCAGAATCTGCTCCCCGGCGCGCGCCCATCGCAACGCCAGCCCGAACCCCAGGTCGCCGGTGCCTCCGATGAGAGCGATCGTTTCTTTTTTTGCGCTCCCGTCTTTTTCTGTGCTCATGCCTTTTTCTGTGCTTACGCTAGCGCCTCAAAACGCCGCAGGACCTGGTATCCGGTGCTGCGCTCCACCGGCGAGCGGCCTTCCGAGAGGATGAAGGACTGCAATTGCTCGGCTGTTGCGCAACTGGCCTCAATCTCGCCCGACGCTCCGGAGATGTTCTCCTCCATCAGCGTTCCGCCGCAGTCGTTGGCGCCCGCTTGCAGACAGAGCCGCGAAACTTCCCATCCCAGCTTCACCCAGGCAAGTTGCAGGTTGGGGATGGAGTTGTTCAACAGGATGCGGGCCAGCGCATGCACGGCCACGTCCTCCTCCACCGTGCTGCCGGGCCGGGCTTGCCCCGAGCGGAAGAGCGGCGTCTTCTCGTGGATGAAACCCAGCGGCACAAACTCGGTGAACCCGCCGGTGCTGTTCTGAATGGAGCGCAGCAGCAATAGGTGGTCCACCCAGTTGGCGGGCTCTTCGATATGCCCGTACATCATGGTGGAGGTGGTGGGGATGCCCAGCTCGTGGGCGGTGGTGATGACCTCCACCCATTGGTCGCGAGTCAGCTTGATCCGGGAAATGACGGCGCGCACGCGGTCGTTCAGAATCTCCGCCGCGGTGCCCGGCAGGCTGCCGAGACCTGCATCCCGGAGACCTCGCAGAAAGTCGCGCAACGGGAGCCCGCTTCTCTCCACCCCGTAGACCACCTCCATGGGCGAAAAGGCATGGATGTGCATGTCAGGCACGCGGCGCTTGATGGCTTCCAGGAGCTGGCGGTAGTAATTCCCGTCCAGCTCCGGCGGCAGCCCGCCCTGCATGCACACCTCGGTCGCGCCCAACTGCCAAGCCTCCTCCGCTTTGTCCGCCACCGTATCGAGGGAATGCCAGTAGGCATCGGGTGCGTGGACGCTCTTTCCAAAACAGCAGAAGGTGCAGCCGATGATGCAGATGTTGGTGAAGTTGATGTTGCGGTTCACCACATAACTGACGTCCTCACCCACCGTTTGGCGGCGCAGGCGGTCGGCCACCGCCGCCACGGCCACCAGTTCC
The DNA here is from genome assembly GCA_022567475.1 of Acidobacteriota bacterium. Taxonomy (GTDB): domain Bacteria; phylum Acidobacteriota; class Terriglobia; order 2-12-FULL-54-10; family 2-12-FULL-54-10; genus JADFGZ01. The sequence continues at coordinate 20,870 of JADFGZ010000029.1, forward strand.
GGGCCGCGCGCCTCCGCCACTCGAATGCCTTGTTCCCGGCCGAGGTCTCGCCCTTCCAGCGCCGCCTCCAAAGCCCCGCGCAGAGGCCCCGGGAGCGATGAGGCTAGCTCCTCATATTCCGCTTCGCACAGTTTCATTGACACGTTTCGTTTGATAGCCATCTTCTTGCCTTTCTTTCGTGAGGATCGTTTCGGTGGAAGGTGGAGGGTGAGGAGGAAGCCGAGGAGGAAAACGAGGCCGGGTAGCCGTCCGGGTCCGTGCGCTCCTGTAAGAGTTTCCAGACGCGCGGCGAGAAAAATTCCTGCCG
>JADFGZ010000270.1 GCA_022567475.1 Acidobacteriota bacterium
TACGTATCGGGTCGGGTCACCCTCGATGGCACCGACTGGTTCACCCACCTTCCGGTCACCGCCACGGTGGCTCCGGACCAAACGATTCCGATTGTCGTCCAGCCCGGTATCGGAGGTCTATCGGGAGGAGTTCGCCAGGGCGTGCTCACCATATTGTTCACCGATGGCTCGATTCGTACGGTGAATCTGTTGTTGGCGCTGGCTCCGGAGGGCACCACGACGCAACGGTTGGGTCCCATCGCGAACGCCGATTGTGCGCCCAGGGAACTGCTCCCTGTGTTTACCTTCCTGGTCAACCGGGCTAACGTATCGGCAGCCTGGCCGGTCCCGATCCAAACCCGAGTGGTGGACGATTGCGGCAGCCCGCTGACGTCGGGCTCGGTGGTGACAACGTTTTCCAACGGGGACCCACCGCTACCGTTGACCTCGCTGCGCGACGGGCTGTGGAGCGGAACCTGGCAGCCCCGCAACACGGAGACAACGAATGTCAGCATCACGGTTACGGCACAGGTTCCCGGCACAAACGTGCAGGGAACGGCGCAGATCATAGTTGGACTGCGGGCAAATCCGAATGTCCCACAGGTGGGAGCCGGGGCGGTCGTGAGTGCGGCGAGTTTCGCGCAGCAGGTCCCGGCCTCGCCTGGCAGCTTGATCTCGATCTTCGGGGTAAAGATGGCTGAAGGAACTGGTGCTGCCGATGCGCTCCCACTGGCCACACAGTTGGCGGGCACAACGGTGGTTCTGGGTGGACAATCCCTTCCGCTGTTGTTTGCCAGCGAAGGGCAGATCAACGCCATGGTTCCCTATGATATTGCCACCAACACAGAGCATCAGCTTGTGGTGCAAAGGGGGAACAGATTCACGGTGCCGGAACCGGTGACGGTGGCACCGGCTCAACCGGCTGTCTTTACACTGAATCAATCGGGACAGGGCCAGGGGTTGGTCTTTGTGGCCACGGCGACGACAGCGGTGCTGGCCGATGCCTCGAACCCGGCCAGGGCGAACGACGTGGTAGTGATCTGGTGCTCTGGGTTGGGAGCGCTGGACCAGACGGTAGTAGCTGGTACGGCGGCACCCTTTTCCCCTCCTGCTAGGACGGCGGACCCGGTCACGGTCAATATCGGCGGCGTTGACGCCTCGGTGCAGTTTGCCGGGCTAGCTCCCGGCTTTACCGGGCTTTACCAGGTGAATGCAGTGGTCCCGGCGGGCGTGACTCCCGGCAACGACGTGCCGGTGGTGCTCAACGTGGCAGGTCAAACCAGCCCTACAGTCACGATGGCTGTGCAGTAATTGATTTGGTAGACAAGAAGAGCTGGTTTGAAGAGCTGAAGCGGCGGGTGCCGGTAGAACAATAATCAGAGCCGCGCCTGCCCTGAGCTTGCCGAATGGGACAGTAATGGAGCGTTCCCGAAACCTGGGTCAATCTACCAGCGTGTGGTGACCGCTTGCTCACGCGCGCGGCTCGGATTAAACACCTAAAGCGCAAGGTGCCAACATCCGAGCCGCGACTACCCTGCGGTCATAGCCTCCGGGCGGCGGGCCGTGCCCTGACGAGAGCGCCATATGGGATATACGAACTGCGAAACAGCTCTAACCGGCCGCCAGAACACGGAGGATGACGCCCAGCTTGGAGTCGCTGCTCCGTTTTCCGCACAAAACCGAGCGGCGATGTTTCAAGTCCAGCACCACAATGTTGACGTGGTGGCTGCGGGTGGAATTTTCCTTCCGGTTACAATAGGCGCGGCACATTTTCAGCGTGTTCTCTCCCTCGATGAGCGAATGGAACGCCAGAATAAAAACAAAGGTGTTGCTTTTCCAGCCCGAACGGCGCTTGCTGATCAGGGCTTGCAACTGCACCAGAACTTCTCTCACCTTGCCGGGGCTGAGTGTCTGGCAAAGACGCAGACTGATCCAGTAGTTCCTGCCCCACGTTTTCCCCAGGTAACTCCATAACCAGTCTTTTTCCCTCTCCTCTCGCAGATTCAAGGGCGCCCCTTGCTGGCCCACCAGGACTTTCAATTTTTGCAGAAAATCCTGGGCCACTGTTTTATCTAAGTCGGGGTTGGAAGCAGCCGCACGAACGTCCGTCACCGGGGCGGAGGCCGCCGTCTCCCATGCCGCCGGGGTCATCGGACTCCGATCCTGCGAAGGTTTTTTTTCTACTGCTTTCCGCTGGCGGTCGTGATCGGCTCTTCGCTTGCTGTCGGAGAGGACAGCAAAAGCCTCATTGATCTCGACCATCCGCTGGTAGGCGAAATCGGCATCATCTTGCGGCTTGACGCGGTCCGGATGGTAGCGTTGGACCAGGGAACGGTAGGCTTTCTTAATTACGTCCTGGGTGGCGTCGGAAGGCACACCCAGCTTGGCATAGTAGTCTTTGACTGCCGGATTACGAGACCCCATAGGTGCGGCGCAACAAGCGGGTTAATCGAGCGTTGAGTTCGGCGACGTTGAAGGGTTTGGAAACGTAATCATCCGTTCCCACCATGTAGCCCCGGATTCGCCCTTCTTCGCTCGGGCTGGCCGTCAGCATCATGATGGGAATAAACGCCGTCTCTACCTGCGACCGCAGCTTCTCGCAGACTTCAAATCCATCCATTCCGGGCATCATGATGTCCAGAATAATCAAGTCGGGTTGCATCGTCCCGGCCCGTTCCACGCCTTCGGCTCCATTGGAGGCGAGCTCCGTTTCAATTGCAAAGGGCAATTGCTCGAGGGATTTTTCCAGGATGGTACGAATGGACGGATCGTCGTCAACGATCAGAATTTTGGGCTTCTTCGAGGGAGCCTCTTCTTCGCCTGATTTGCCCACTGCAGCCTGGCCAGCCACGCCCGGGACCAATATCCTGCGGTCGGAAGTTTTTCTCGGCATCGCCCGCCGGTCAGGGTTATTCCGCTGCTCGGGAAGAGAGGTGACGCCCACTTCTCCTGCGGCTGTTTCAGCCTGCTCGGGCAGCATCCGCATGGGTTCCACCGTTTCCTCCGAAACCGGAGCCTTGCAATAAGGACAGACTTTCCAGCCTCTCTTCAATTGCTGGTTGCAGGTCTGGCACAGCAGCTTCAAAGAAGTCAGGCAATTGGGACAAATGGCAAACTCCGCCTCAATAAACGCTTTGCAACTGGGACAACGGTTGCGGAAATGCGCCTCCTCTTCCTCAAACTGCAACACACGGAACAATTCGCTGAGGGCGGTCTGCCCGCTCCGAACATTGTCCAGGCCCCGGTCCAGCAGGTAGCGCATGCCTTGCTGGCGCATGACCGATTCAATCTCGAAGTCGGAAGCTTTGCGGATCACCATCTCGCGGAGCACGTTCGTCATCGGCAGCATCTCATAAATCGCCTTGCGGCCTATGAATCCGGTGCCCCCGCACTTGGAGCACCCCGCCGCTTTGTAGTAAGTCCCCTCGGTTCGGTCCGCTCCCATTTTTTCCAGCAATCCCTCCGGAGGATCGTAAGCCTCTTTGCAATCGTCGCAGAGTTTTCGGAGCAGACGCTGGGCAATAATCAGCGTGATCGAGGAAGTCATCAGAATGGGGTCCACGCCCAGATCCAGCAAGCGGCTCAGGGTGGAGGTGGCGCTGTTGGTATGCAGGGTAGAGAGGACCAAGTGGCCGGTCATGGCAGCATGGAAAGCAATATCGGTCGTCTCCGCATCACGCATCTCACCGACCAGAATGACATCTGGATCCTGGCGGAGGATCGAACGCAGCGAGTGGGCAAACGTCAAGCCCGCCTTCAGGTTCACCTGGACTTGGTTGATGCCGGCCATTTGATATTCAATCGGATCCTCTACGGTCACGATATTCAGGTCCGGGCTCTTCCGCTTGCCAAGGCAGGCATAGAGGGTGGTGCTCTTTCCGCTTCCAGTGGGCCCGGTGACGAGAATCAATCCCTGCGGCTGCATTACGGAGCGCATCAGAATGTGCAGGCTGTCCTCTTCTATACCCAATTGATCCAGGGTCGGCAGGTCGGCGCCCGAAGAAAGGATTCGCAGAACCACCTTTTCCCCAAAGTGAGTGGGCAAGGTCGAGACACGAAGGTCGTAGGATTTGTCTGCCCGTTGCACCTTCAAACGGCCGTCCTGAGGCATACGCCGTTCGCTGATATCCAGCCGGGCCAGGATCTTCACGCGCGAGCAGATGGGGTTCGCCAGCCATTTCGGCAACTGCATCAAAGGCCGCAACACGCCGTCAATCCGGAGGCGCACCTGCACGTCATTCAAAGTCGGCTCGATATGGATGTCGGTGCCGCGCTGCGCGATCCCGTCCTGGATAATCAGATTGACCACCTTGATCACAGGCGCCATCTCGGCCTGACTGCGGCTGTCGGAGAGGTTTACATCGGCTTCGTCGCCCTCGCCGGCGACGATTTGAAACTCCTTGGCGTCTTCCAGCTTATCCGTGAAGGCCCGCAAAGCGTCGTCGGGTTCATAGTACTTCTCGATGGCGTCCAGAACCTCTGTCTTCGTACACACCACCACCTTCAGTGGTTTGCCGACACTGAACTCGATATCCTGCATGGCACGGTAATCGGTGGGGTTCGCCATCGCCAGCAGCAGGTGGCGGCCTTCCTGGCGGATCGGGATGCAGATGTATTTCCGTGCCGTCTCTTGCGGGAGCATTTTCACCGCTTCGGGATCGATGTTGGCCGTCGCCAGGTTGACGCGTGGGAAGCGAGCATAGGCAGCCAGAGAATCGGCCAGCCCCTCCTCGCTGACCCGCTCATCGGCCAGAATGGACTCGATCAGGGATTTATTCTCCGTTGAGCATTTGACAATGGCATTCTTGAGTTCTTCGTGGCTCACCCCGCCCGCTTGAACCAGGAACCGGTTTGTCTTTTTCGTCATAATCTAATGTCCATCTTCAAAGCTCTACCGACATCCCTTCCTGGGCCAAGAAGCAGGAGTACTGATACTTCCGCTCTGCGATGGTATTCTGACAAAATTCCAGGATATGGTCCATAAATGCGTCGTCATGGGATGGATCATGGTGGAAGATGGCCAAGCGACCGACCTCGGCCTGCGCGGCCCTCTCCAAAACATCTAAAAAGGTGCTATGTCCCCATCCCCTTTTTTGCTTATATTCCTCTTCCGTATATTGCGCTTCGCAGATCAACAGATCTGCTTTCTCAGCAAAACGCGCAATGGCTAAATCCATCTCATTGGGGCTATCTCCATCAGGCGACAGCCTGCCGTAGGACTCGTGGTCACTCAGATACACGAGTGATCGTCCATTGGAGCAGATGCGGAACCCTATTGCAAGACCCGGATGGTTCAGAAAAGTGTACGAAACCACCGTGTCCCCAAGCTGCACATCCGATTCCAGTTCGCAAAATTGCAGTTTGGCCTTCATGTCGCCCAAATGGACTGGGAAGTAATCGCTGTCCATCTGTCCCCGGAAGATCTTTTCCAGGGGCTTCCCTGCCCCGTGCAAGCTGTAGACGGTAAACTCGTTGCCTGGCAGGAACGCCGGAGCAAAGAAGGGGAACCCCTGGATGTGGTCCCAATGCGTGTGCCCGACAAAAATGTGAGCTTTGATCGGCTTGCCCTGGAACTCATTAAGCAAGGAGAGTCCGAACGGGCGGATGCCGGTCCCGGCATCTAAAATCAGCAACTGATCTCCACAGCGCACCTCGGTGCAGGCAGTATTGCCGCCGTATTTTACCGTGGACAACCCTGGAGTCGCAATCGAACCCCGCGTACCCCAGAAACGAACCGTAAACCGCGACCGCCTCTGTCCCATCAGCTCTTCGATGGTCTTCCAGAATTCGTCCAGGCTGTAGGGCTTGCTTAAAAAACGGTCTGCCCCCAACTGCATGGCTGTTTCCACATCCGCGGGATAGGTTTTAGCCGAACTGACTATGACCTTGACATGGCTCAGGCTGGAATCTTTCCGGATTTCCTGAATCACCGTGTAGCCATGCATCTTCGGCATCATCACGTCCAAAACCACCACGTCAGGGTGGGATTCGCGGATAATCCGGAGCGCTTCGACCCCATCGGTCGCGGTCAGGATTTGGACCGCTTCCGCCTCAAGCCGCTTGGTGGCTATTGCCAAAACAGAAGGGTCATCGTCCACAAGAAGCACTTTCG
>JADFGZ010000271.1 GCA_022567475.1 Acidobacteriota bacterium
TGTAAGCTTCTTAAAAATGGAGGGTTCCTGGGGGAGATAACTGATGCCGGTCCGGGCCCGCTGGTACATGGGCATGCGGGTCAGGTCAATATCATCCATCAAGATGCGGCCCGCATCGGGTTGCGTCAAGCCCACCATAATGTGAAAAGTGGTGGTTTTGCCTGCTCCGTTCGGTCCCAACAACCCGACCACTTCCCCCCGGTTGACTTGCAAGGAGACATCATCCACGACCTTGCGTCCCTTGTATGACTTGGTGAGGTCTTCTGTTTGAAGCATCCGAGTCTCGCCATTCCATTCCCGTTCTCGCACCTGAGGGCTGCTGAGCCACGGGCCTTTGGAGAAGAAGCGTTCGCCGCTAGGGTGTTCCATAGTGCCGGGTCTCTGTTTGCAAACCCGGTTTTCCATCCACAAAAATCCTATCATCGCCAATAAAGTAAGTCAATCGAGCCCCTTGCGTTGTTCCCCACTGCGCGTCGGAGACCGTGGCCATGTCTCCAAACAGGCGAATCTCTCCCTCGCCCGGCAGATACTCCAGCCGGTCCCCGGCGCCCTTGCGCCCCGGCTGCAAGATCGTCACGCCGTCGGTGGCAACCGCTCGTTCCACCTGCCATGGCCCGCCGGCATTACCCTTTTTCTCCGTTTGAGGCGTGAAAAACAACTCCAGTTCTTCGCTGGTCAGCGTGCTGGCCGCGTTTTGCATCCGCACACTTCCCTGATAGAGGGCCTTGTGTTGCGTTTGCTGATAGATATAGATGAGGTAGTCCGAGCGGATTTCAAAACGGCCTGCATCGGCCAGACCTGCATGCGATAGCCCTGAATGAGGTGACCCTGAATGAGATGACGAGGAACCGGAGGACGCAACGGGAAGGCTTCCGGCAAGATCAGGAGGTTGTTCCGTCTTTTGGAACATGCTGTATATCTTGTTCCGGGCCACCAACCGCCCCCGCCGCCGGTCCATCTCCAGCCAGTCAGCTTCTAAAAGGTTTCCGCCTTGCCACAAACGGGCACTGCCTTCATAGAGGGCCATTTCGGTGGCTCCATCGTAGTGGAACCGGTCGGCTACAACGTGGATCGGGCCTGACCCGGCAAAGACACTGCGCTCCGCTTCGGGCGGGAAATAGGTGGTGGAGACCTTCCCCTCCGCGTTGATTTCACCGGTGGAACTTTTTAAGGCGATTTTCTGAGCGGAGATTTTGCCGCTGGAAATCCAGACCCTGGGACTCCCCTGCAGCACAATCTCATCGCTTCCCCCGGCAGTCGAGTAATCCGCCCGTTCGGCACGAGCCTCCCTGTCAGCCTCCTGGTAATGGAAATTTCCCCACTGCTGCATCCGGTCCAGGGCCTGAGTAAGAGGGTCAAAGATGATTTGGAGATGGTCGCTGGAGGTAACGCGTCTGCGCGGATTGTTCCCTGTGGCCTCGGCTACCACTCGCACGCTGCCTTCGGCTGCAAACAGGGTCAAGTTGCTCTCGGGGCCGAATTGCATTTCGAAGTTTTCTCCCGAGACGGTTCGCTTGTCCTCGCCTGCCTTGGCAGGCAGCAGTTGCAAGGTGGAGGAAGCTCTCGTGCGGAGCTGCCGCAAACCCTCTCCGCCAGCTCCCGGAATCATCTCCACGTATTGCGCGGAGAGAATTTGGGTTCCTTCTCCATTTTTTGGTTCCTTGTTTGGTTCTGTAGTCGCTTCTGCTGGAGAGGAAACAGGAACGAAGGTGCCCGGTTGATGGAGAACGATCCGAACATCGTCGTAGGCCTCGATGCGTTCGAGCAGGCCATTCTGAAACGACAGAACAACCCGCTGGGCTTGGCCTTCTCGTTGCGCTTGCCCTTCCCGTCGCGCTTGTGCGGGGCCGACGTTCCAGTCTACGTCCTGTTCCAACAGCAGTTTCTCTACCTTGCCCTGCGCCGTGAACTCCAGCGTGCCGCGGCCTGCCCGTAGTTCAGCAGATCGATGCAGCGTGCGATCGATGGCATGAATCCTTCCTCCCAACAAGGCTCGCTCAACCCGGTGGGAGCTGTCCAAAATTATTTCGCTGTCACCCGCTTCGAGCTTCCGATTGCCTTGCGTGATCTGCACAGGAGCGGCCAGGTAAATTTTACTTTGGCCGCGGTGGAAACGCAGACGGCTGGCCCGGACGTGCGTTACCCCTTCCGGGTTTGACGGTTCTTCCGCATCTGGATTTGGAAAAGAAGCCTCCATCCTTCTGGCTGGCCTTCCGTTCGGTTCGCTGTCCTGGTCGCTGTTCTGCTTGCTGTCCTGCCCTGGCCGGATCGTGAGTTGGACCGCCGATTGCAATACAAGCAATTGCTCCTGCGGATTGTAGATCGCACCCTGCGCAACGCCCTCACCTGCTGCGAATCGGAATCGCACCTCCTGCTCTGTGGAAGCAACTCCGGTGTTCTGGTCAAAAGAGAGGCCGGAGGTAATGATATGGACCGGGTTCGCGGCAGCTTGCTCTGCGTCCGACCGAGACCCTGAAAGAGGAGCGTCTAGTTGCATGTGGACCTCCCCGGGGATGAACAGAATACCGCTGTCGGGGTCGAATTCACATTCGCTGCTGGTGATGCGATCCAGCCGCGTGCCCTGTTTTCCGTAGAGCAGGATGGAAACGTTCTGCAGGACCGTCTTGCCCGTGTCTTTGAAGTTGGTGACCTGGGTCGCTTCAATCGTGTACAGGGTGTGTCCGCCGGAGCTTTTCGACAGCGAGAACGCTTGCATCTGTTGATTGATATCAGCGGCGATCTTGGGAGGCGGCGGGGGACGGACGGCGCTTTCGGGTTCGCGAAACAGAAAACTGGCGAGGGTAATGCCCAGCACCGCAAACAACCCGGCCAGAGCCAGAAGACGGATACGCCGCACAGTAAAAGTGAACCCCATATAGCAATCTTTCCCTAAAACCCAATATAGGCGCGCTCTAAACACATGTCAAACGAAGGGTACCCCGAAAGGTGACTGTAACGAGAGGCCACTGTCCGGCGGTGCATGAATCACGCAGAAGACGGTTTTCTCGCGGGGTTACTGAGGCAGTTTCTTCTGTTTGCCGAGGCGTTGGGTAGTGGGTTCCGGTTTTGCCGCATGATCGGCCAAGTGGCACCGGTTCGGTAAACCCTGTTGCGTTACTCGGGGTAATCGTGAGGCGACGTTCTTGTACGTGATGTCGCGCGACATAAGGGCACTTCTGCGAGTAGGGTGTTATATACGGCCATCTGGAACGTGTCGATTCAAAGGACCAACTCCTGGGCGAGCGACACACGCCCTCTCACGCACGTTGACCAAGGCGAATCGCCAGTGTTGCTGGGCAGGCACGGAAGAAGGTCGTACTATGGCACAGCAAGATTGAGGGCAACGCAGCGCAGGCTCGCCAAGCCGCCCCCGGAGACTCGTGCAACCAGAGCTTGCTATGCTTCAGGGACCGCCAGATCGGGCATCTTCTTGCCCTGGAACATGAGTCGGCAGGGTTTCGCCAGCCACCGCGCCCAACGATTGGCGCTCTTTCGGCGAGCGCTGTCGGTGGCGATCCCTGTATTGGCGTACATTTGCCGGTACAGTTTGGAGATGAAGAGGAAACCGATCCGCGCTTTCAAGGACTTGACGCAATGAGCGCGCTTCCAAATCTCGGAAAGGCTGTAGAAGCTGTCCCACACTCCCTGCGTGCCCTTGCGGATTTCCTCCGGGGTCATGGTGGGATGAGGGGTATACAGCTTGGGACGCATGTGTCCCGGGATGAGCCAGTAGCGCGTGATAGGAACTCCGTGGATTTTCTCCACGTCTTCGCCCAGGCTCTTCTCCCAGCGGTCGAAGTCCACCGTGCCGGGGAAAGGCGTCATCGTCACGAATTGCGCGAAGGTGATGTCGGCTTGTTTGGCCAGAGCAGCGGTTGCTGCGAAGGTATCCTGGCGATCCGTAGACAGCCCGAAGATAAAAGATCCGAGCACGTGCACGCCGTGCCGCTTGAAGGTGCGCAGGCGCTCCGCCAAGTCGTCGCCGAAGGAATTGAAATCCTTGTAGACGGCCTTCAAACCTTCCTCGGTGACCGCCTCGACGCCAACCAGCGCCCCTTTGATGTGGGCTTTCCGCATCGCGTCGAGGAACTCCGGGTCCTCGGCGGCTTCCATCGTGATCTGCGTGAAAAAGATCATCTCGGACGGGAGTTTGGCCAGGAGGTCCATCAACTCAAACCGTTCGGCGCGAATGGCCAGGAGTTCGTTCAGGCGCGGGAGATTGTTCTGGCGCCGGGCGAGCTCGATGTCGGTCAGCGTGACCGGATAAAAATTGTCGTCGGCCAGCGCGATAAACCGGAAGCCCAACCGCCGGAGCTGGACAATTTCCTCCACCACCGGATGCGCGCCGCGCTGGCGGGGACGTTGCCCATCGGTGCGCCAGACGGAGCAAAACGAGCAGTGCTTGGGACAGCCTCGGATCGTCTGCACCGAGGCCCACATGTAACTTTTGGGAGGCAGCAGATCCCACCGTGCCGGAAGAAATTTATCGGCATCCAGCAGTCCGCCCTCATAGATTTGGCGCAGTTTTCCTTGGGCGCAATCCGCCAGGACGTTGCTCCACGCAACGTCGCCATCTCCCTTGACCACGGCATGTGCGCCGCCGAGCTCGCGCGCCTCGTCGGGATACAACGTAGCATGGATGCCGCCGAAGATGACCCACGCTCCGCGCTCGCGGATGAGCCGTCCGATTTCCAGGCCGCGATAGGCGTTCGCGGTATGGATGCCAATTCCGACGACGTCGCCGGCCTGAATGCTGTCGATATCCAGAGATTCCAAAGTCTCGTCGGTGATGACCGGGTCGCCGTAGGAAGCGGGTGTGGCGGCCGCCAGCACGTACAGCCACCGAGGGGTGATGACGCCGACTCCAAACGCCACATCGCTAGGATTGATCAGGTGAACTTTCACGAGACGAAACCTCCTGAGTCCGGAATTAGTTTTTGGGCCTTCTGGCAGTCTGTGATTATACACCAGTCTTGCTCCCCAGGGGAGTGGAGTACTTTCAGGGGGGGGGTATAAGTGCTCACCCCCCCAAACGGCTGACTGCGGACTTCGATTTCCCTGGTGGTGGGTTTGGAGAAGGGGTTGGGTAGCCACGACGAAGGTTGTTTCGTCGTGGGCTTGTGAATCGGCGGAGAAAGACCCACGGCCAGCCCTACAACGCTTTAGCTCAGGAGGGCCCGCTGCCGAGTCGATTCCGGGCTAGGCGAACTCCGTTGGGGTGTGAGAAAATGGAGGGTATGAAGCGTTCGTTTGCTGCCACCGTCTGGCGCGAAGGAGACTGGTTTGTTTCCCAGTGTTTGGAGATCGATGTAGCTAGCCAGGGAGAGACGGAAGAAGAAGCCCTCGCAAACCTCCAAGAAGCGCTGGAATTATATTTTGAGCCGCCACAAGCCACGCGCCCTCCAAAGGTTCGCATGGTCGAGGTTGAGATTGGGGCGGCTTAAACCCCAGCCCTTCCGCGAGGTCAAGCGCCGTCTGGAAGGGACTGCGTCCAGCTTTTGCGCTCGGCTTCCCGATGGTCGCCGCGCGAGGACGCTGTCGTAGCCAGAAGGGCAGCCACGTCAAGTTCATCCGCAAGCTGAACGAAACCGTCGACACAGCGATCGTGCCCAAGAAACGCGAAATCCCGGTGGGCACTCTGCGCAGCATCCTCAACCAAGCGCACATTGATCCCGATCAGTGGGACAAGCTGGGCTGATCACCGGTTGGATGATCCACTCGCTGAAAGATGAGTCGCTCCGCTTCTGCTTCATACCCCCCGCCAAACGGTTGACTGCGGACCTCGATTTCCCTGGCCGTGGGTTTGCAAGCGCCGCCGAAATGCCCACGGCCCGCCGCCCGTAGGCCACGGTGCTCGAAGGACGTTGAGCCTGTAGGAGGCTCTGTGCCGCAGGGCGGCGAGGCTTGTCCCGAGCCATGTCCCGAGCGAAACCGAGGGAGAAACCGAGGGAGAAGCCGAGGAAAAAAACGCTCACCGTGGCTTGTATCTTGATTTTCGTGTTACAACCCGCATGGGTCAAAGGTGTTGTTCCGGCGGGGAGGCCGCCCGTGGCTGAGGCCCGATTCGCAAGGAT
>JADFGZ010000272.1 GCA_022567475.1 Acidobacteriota bacterium
TGAACGTCGATCCCGCAGGACCTCGGATGAATTCGTCTATAATCAGGGTTTCAATATTGCCCCGCCGGACGGGACCCTGACAGTGGCGAGCAAAGACGCTCAGGACACTGTGGCTCTGGGAGAGCGCTGGAGTCTCCGTCTCCGGCATGGAGTGTGCGATGGGATTTGCCGATCTGAGGACGTGGCTGGATCGCTTCGAAGCGGCCGGCGAATTGAAGCGAATCAAGGCCGAGGTGAGCTGGGACCGGGAGATTGGGACCATTGCCCGCCGCTCCTTTACGACCAATGGACCAGCGCTGCTTTTTGAAAACATCAAAGGCCATCAGGACACGGCCTGTCGAAGGCTGGCCACGGCCTTGCTGCACAAGCGCGCCCGACTTGCCATGGTTTTGGGGTTTCCGGCAGACGCCTCGGTGCGCGATCTGGTGCAGTACGTGCGCCAGAAAAACCGGGAGGGCATCCCGCCGGTCGAGGTGAAGAACGGTCCCGTCAAGGAAAACATCATCCGAGGCAAAGACGTGGACCTGCTTCAGTTTCCGGCTCCGAAGTGGCATTTCCGCGACGGTGGCCGCTACATCCTCACCTTTGCTGGCATCGTCACCCGCGATCCGGACACGGGATGCATAAATATGGGGGTGTACCGGGGCATGATCGGCCAACGCAACACGATCCCCGTTCTCATCGTAGCCAGCCAGCACGGCGGGCAGACGTTCGCCAAGTACCGGCAGAGGAAAAAGCCGATGCCGGTGGCCGCCGTAATCGGATACGATCCGATCATGGATTTCCTCAGCGGCAGTCCGTTGCCCGCCGGCGTCTGCGAGTACGACGTAATGGGCGGCTACCGGGAAGAGCCGCTTCAGGTGGTGCGCTGCGAAACGAACGACCTGCTGGTCCCCGCAAGCGCCGAGATCGTCATCGAGGGCTACGTGGACCCTGACCCGAAGACCTTCGAGCCGGAGGGGTGCTTCGGCGAGTACACCGGGCACACCGGCGATGTCTCAACGCCCCGTCCGGTCATCAAGGTCGAGTGCATCACTCATCGCAATGAACCGATCCTGCGCGGCACGCAGGAAGGGACGCTCCCCGGCTCCTACAACGAGAACAGCATGATGTCCTCGATCCAGCGCGCGGCCATCGCCTGGAACATCCTCGACCAGCAGGGCGTCCCGGGAATCGCCAACGTGCATGTGCATCCCGTTACCAACGGCACCAACGTCTGCGTCGCCATCAATAAGCGGTACCAAGGGCACGCCAAACAGGTCGCTGCCGCCCTTTGGGGATCGGGCGCCGCCAGTTGGCGCTACAAGCACGTCGTTGTGACCGACGATGACATTGACATCAGCAACTATGAGCACCTCGATTGGGCCATCGCCTACCGCGTCAACGCCGGCAAGGACGACATCGTGGTCTTCCCCGGCTCGTTCGGGTCCCCCGCCGATCCCTCCACGCCCTTGGAGGAGCGGGACGTCGGCAAGCTGGGCTCCGGCATCTGGAATCGCGTTTTAATTGACGCCACCCGCACGTGGATGTACGACCCCAAGCCCGAATGGGGCGGCCGCTTTCCGCCCACCGTCCACCCCGCCCCTGAGGACGAAGTCCTGGTGGACCAGCGTTGGTCCGAATACGGATGGGAATAGATACGCAGATGTGGAAGTGTGGAATTTCGGTCATCCGTCACGAGTGTAGCGAGCACGTTTCCAATGGCATCGTTGTGAGGTCTTCCCCATGCTGCTGAGCAAGAAGCTGATGCTGCAACTCGATGGCGCGCCCGTGGAGTTTCTGGTGCGTCAGGTCCTGGTTGCCGGATATACCGGGCGGGATGCCGCGCAAGTCCACGCGCACATTGCGGAACTCGAAAAGCAAGGAATTCCCGCGCCCGACCGCGTCCCGACCCTCTATCCCCTCGACGCTTCCTGGGCCACCACCGACACAGAACTCGTGATTGCCTCCCGCCAGGTGTCGGGCGAAGTCGAGCCGGCTTTGCTGTTTCGCAGCGACCGCTTGGATGACGCGCTGGTATCGGTTATTGTAGATTTTACTGATCGCGAGGAAGAGCGCCGCTCGATCGAGCGTTCCAAGAAACTGCCGAAGCCCCTGAGCGCACACGTCTGGCGGTATCGCGATGCGGCGGGCATCTGGAATGAGATCGCCATGCGCAGTTGGGCCCGGCCGGGACCTGAACGCGAATTGTATCAGTCGGGCACGCTAGCGCAGTTGCTTTCTCCGCCGGACTTGTTGGCAAGTCTGAACCTTACTAGAGGCCTGGAAGGCGCCGTGCTGCTGATGGGAACGCTCCCGCTACGCTCCAAGGAGTTTGCGTTCACCGATTACTTTGAATGCGAGTTAGAAACTCTGGATCACCGGAAACTTTCGTACGAATGCAGGCTCCGCCGCAAATCCGAGCCGCGCCTGCCCTGAGCGTAGTCGAAGGGACCGTGAGGGAGCGGACACGATCCTGAAATTCAAGCCGCGACCGTAACCGAGCTGCCACAAGCCTGAGCGGCGAAATAACAAGTGACGCACTGCCAGTACGCAGGCGGGATAATACCAGACAGTTTCAATCCGAGGTGATACCCATGAGGACCGGCGCCCAATACTTAAAATCGCTTGCAGACGACAGGACCATCCTCCTGGACGGCGCCCGCGTCGGGAATGTTGCCCAAGACTCTGCCTTCGAAGGAATCGCTCGCACGTTCGCGACGATGTACGACGAGGCAGCCGATCCGTCCAATGGAATGATCTACATCTCCCCGGAGACCGGCAAGGAAGCGAACAAGGTTTTCCTGATCCCGCGCTCGCTCGATGACTTGGTGGAGCGCCGCCGCGCCATTTCCACCTGGGCGGAAATTTCCAAAGGTTTCGTAGGCCGCAGCCCGGACCACGTCGGCGGTTTCTTGGCTGGTTTCGCGAGTTCTCCGGAAACGTTCGACAAGGATGACCGCTTTTTTGGGAAGAACGTGTCGCGGTTTTATCGCAAAGTTGTCGAAGAAAATCTCTTCGTCACCTACGTCATCATCCCGCCGCAGATTGACCGCAGCGTGACGGCGCACGGCTGGAGCGAGGAGCTGCTGCAAGTCGGCGCCCTCAAAGAGCAGGATGGCGGGATGGTCGTCCGCGGTTCCCAGATGCTGGGCACCGCAACGGCAATCTCGGACTGGTTGTTTGTCAGTTGCATCAAGCCGCTGACTCCGCAGGACGAGAGGTACGCTCTTTCCTTTGTGCTGCCGTTGGATACACAGGGCCTGAAGGTTTACTGCCGTAGACCCTACGCCTCCTCCCAGCCCAGCCACTTCGACTATCCGCTCTCCACCCGGTTCGACGAGACCGACGCGCTCATTGTATTCGACGATGTCTTCGTCCCCTGGGAGAATGTCTTCGTGTACCGCGATGTGGACCTAGTTCGGCGGCAGTTTTTCGAGACGGCGGCGCACGTCCTCGGGAACACCCAGGCGCAAATTCGCCTGATCGCCAAAATGAAATTCATTCTCGGCGTGGCGCGCAGGATCACACAAGTGAACGGAACCGACAAAATCCCTTCGGTTCAGGAAAAGCTCGGTGACCTCGCCTCGCTGGCTGCCATCGTCGAAGGAATGGTCCTGGCCTCGGAGTCCACGTTCGAGATGGACCGCAACGGCGTAGCGAGGCCGAACCCCAGGTTCCTGTACGGTTTCATGGGCCTCCAGGCAGAGTTGTATCCGCGCGCCATTCTTCTGCTGCGCGAGCTGGCCGGCGGCGGGGTCATCCAGCTTCCCGCGTCATACCGCGACCTCACGACCGATCTGACAAGGGCGGATATGGAACGCTATTTGCGATCACCCAACACGTCTGCGGAAGACCGGGTGAAACTCTTCAAGCTGGCATGGGATATTGTCGGCTCCGAGTTCGCGGGTCGCCATCTCCAATATGAGATGTTCTACACGGGCGCGCCGTTTGTCGTCAAAGGCTACGCCTTTCGCAATTATGGCTACGACGAAGCGCTTCGCAGCGCCGAACAGTTCCTGAGCAGCTACAAATTGCCCGCCATTCTCAGTGCAAAGTGAACCGAACAATCCGAAGGAACCGAACCGACCGACCGAACCGAGGAGGTGAGCAGGTGAGCAAGCCCGAATTCGAATTCTTCCCTGCGACGAATGTGGACTGGACCCCGGTGCCCGGCAAACTTCCCGGACTGCACGAGCGCATCCTCGCCCATGACCCGGAGTCCGGGGTGGCAACTCGCATGCTGCGGTTCAGTCCCGGCACCGACACGTCGGCGAACGGGATCCTGACGCATGACTTTTGGGAAGAGGTGTACATTTTGGAAGGCTCCATCTACGACATTTCCCTGGGAAAGAATTTCACCGCCGGGATGTATGCCTGCCGCCCGCCGGGTATGAAGCATGGCCCCTGGAAGTCGCAGGAAGGTTGCACCACCTTCGAAGTTCGGTACCACATCCGACCCAGGTGAGTTGTTTGATCCCAGAAGAAAGGAAACTAAGTTGTGAAGGAAAACCTGTCTATGGCGAATTGATATGCTGAGCGATTTTACCCGCGACCGCTGCTCCAGTGAGGTGAGGGGTGCCTGCGGAGAGCAGTTGGTGGCAGTGACAGGATCACAGCAGGCAACCGTGGCGCGTTTACAAGCTCAAACAGCGAATGGTTTTGTTGGAAGTGCCGTTTGCCGATGTCCGTCGGATGCCACAGGGAGCAGGAGCCTTTCGAGAATCAGGCAGCTATCGGTGTGTGATAGAGGCCTCGACAGTGGCGTTGCCATCTATAGGAATGGAGCTTGGCGACTGGTCGCGGCATAGGCGTGTCTTGGTCAGGGGTTCGCCCTTCCAGTCCGGTATGCGAGCGATGCACATTGAAATATGTCCTGAAATCGAGCAGCTTGTTTTCGAGATCCGCAGTCGTCCAGAACAACGTGCGATCCAAACACTCGCGTCGAATCGTTCCGATCATCCGTTCCACAAAGGGATGGGACAGGGGAACATAGGGGACGGTCTTGATCTCGGTCACCTCCAGTATCCGCAGATTGGCTTGCCACTGCCCAAACCGATAAAGGGGATCATGGTCGGAGCTGAGGTACTTTGGCATCCAGCGTTGCCATCGAATGGCGCGGTTGAACATCCGGCAAAGTGCGACACCGTCGACCATTCCGGCATGGACGCCGAACCCAATGATCCGGCGGGTGTATTGATCCATGACGACCAGGACCCAGTGGGTCCGCAACGTGGCCGATTCGCATTTGAACAGATCTAGACTCCAGAGGCTGTCCTTCATGTGGCCCAGGAAGGTCAGCCAGGATGGACCACCGGAGTCCTTTTCCGGCCGATAGTGGCTGGCGAGAATCCTTCGAACAACGTCTTTGTCGATGGGGATGTCGAAAGCCAAGGCGATCTGCTGAGCAATTCGCGGACAGCCCCAGGCGGGATTGAGCTGCTTCATCTGGACGACGGCTTCAATGAGTTCTTTGTTGGGTCCCTTTGGTCCGGGCTTACCCCTGCGCTTGGATGAAAAGAGCAGGCGATATTTTCGATTCCTCATAACCTGGTGGAAGTTCAGGAGAGTCGAAGGTTTCAGTACGATTGCTGAACGGATCAGGCGGGCGGGGCGAATGAGGAGAGCACACAAACCAGCGACAAGGCGATCTAAAGTGAGTAGATTGGGTGACCGCTGCCGCGAACGATTGAGGATCAGGAGTTGTTGCTTGACGAGAACGGACTCGGCGACCACAGAACGGGTGCCGCCCGGACCCAAGAGTCGGGAGAGAGTAGCCATGACATGGACGAAAAGGATGACGAGATCGCGCATCTCAGCATCTTAGCAAGAACGGCTAACCCCAGGAATTGTTCCGTAACCTAGCAATTCGCCAGGGACACCCCCTACCATCACCCCCCAGCCCCTCGCGGCGGGAGCGTATCCCCCCGCGCGCCAGAAGTAGCGCAGTGCGTAAATCACCACACGAGTTTCCCCATTCGCTGCGGCAATTTAAACCAGGCTGTCGCCGGAGGCCACAAGAAATTCAAACCCCATGCAAACTAGCGCCCGC
>JADFGZ010000273.1 GCA_022567475.1 Acidobacteriota bacterium
GGGGGGCGGAGTTTGAAAGCGGAGACAACGTTAACCTAACATTCTTCAGAACCTTCGAGAGGTTGCTGGAGCCGTTCCGGATCCGCGGCGGCCTCGGGACGGTCCCGGCCGGCGACTATAAATTAAACGAATATCAGTTCATGTACAGATCTTTCCGGGGCCGCAAGATCTCCGGCAATCTTTCCTTCGCCACGGGGGATTTTTTCAACGGCAAGCGAACCCGCTTTGACATTTCGCCTCAGTTCAAACCGACCCAAAACCTTTCCTTCGAGCCGGGCTATGAGTGGAACAAAATCTCATTGCCCGACGCGTCTTTTACCACCCAGGAGTTCAACGGCGAGGTGAATTATTCCTTCAACCAGAAATGGCTGACCCGCACCACGGTCCTGCTCGACAGCCAGGATCAGGAATATACGGTCAATTTCCGGCTCAATTATATTTTCAGGCCCGGCGACGATCTTTTCGTTGTTTATAACGAAACCAGGAGTTACGGCTCTGGCGGGGGGCAACTCCAGAACCGGGCCCTGATCGTGAAGCTCACCTTTTCGCTGGATATGTAGCGTGGACGCAGGCGGTGCCGGTTCAAGCTGCCGGTTGAACTCCCCGGTTGGATGCCCCGGTTGCAGGTTTGATGACTTTGCCGGAACGGATACAGTCAGCGCAGACTTTGATCCGCGCATTGCCGCCGTTCACGATGGCCCGAACTTGGTGAAGGTTGACGTTCCAGCGGCGCTTGGTGACGTTATGAGCGTGGCTGATTTTATTTCCGAAGCGCGGACCTTTTCCGCAAATTTCACAGACTCTAGCCATTCTGAATCTCCTGAGGTAAAAAACAATTTTACCAGATTGGCCCGCCGGAACCAAGCGCCACCGGACGGTGGAGAGGCCGGCAAGCGCTCAGCAGCTTCAGGAGTTGATCTGTTCCGCTAAAAGGGATATAAGAGAATGCAGCATCCATAAGAAGTTGGCTAAGGGTTTTCGGCTACGGCGTTCCGGAAAATTGGCGTTGTTTCGCATTCCAGGCGCGGGCTGATTCCGTGAGTGAATGGACGAAAAGAATCGGGAGGCTCGCAAAGAATCGGGAGGATGGTTATGAGGGAGTTGATCAAGCAATACCTGGACCGTGGTATTTCCAGACGGAATTTTCTGTCCGGGCTGGGCACGATAGGCCTCAGCTCCGTGGCAGCCAACTCGATGGCGCGATCGCTGGCTCCCTTTATGGCCGAGGCGGACGATGCCGCCGCCAACGGCAGCCCCGCGTGGATGCGGAAGGTGCGCGGGACGGGCGGCGCTCTGCTGGCGGCGCAGCTCAAGGCAGCCGGGATTGAGTACATCTTCGTGAACCCTTCCTCGGGCCAAGCTCCCTTCTTCGACGCTTTGGTGGACGAACCCGGCATGCACCTGATTAATGGTCTTCAGGAAGGGGCGCTGGCGGCTATGGCCGACGGGTTCGCCAAGGCCTCCGGGAAGACTCCTTTTATCTTGATTGCCCGTCCGGGACTGCCGAACTGCATGACGCAGATGTACAACTCCTGGAAGGACCGCATCCCGATGGTGGTAGCGACCGACCTGGGAGGGATCGACGGGCTGGGGCAGGACGGATTTGAAGAGATCGAACACATGGGAGAGATGGCGCAGCCGATCACGAAGTGGCACTGGATGTCGGAGCGAACGGAGAAAATCCCGGAGGTGACGCGGCGCGCGCTGAAGTTTGCCTCCACGCAACCGTGCGGGCCGGTGTTTATATCCTATCCGTCGAACACACTCAGCGAGGTGGCGGAAGCCGAGGTGATGGAGCAGTCGAAGTTCTCTGTCCCGATGAAGATTCGGCCGGACCAGGCATCGGTGGAAAAGGCGGCGCGGATGCTGCTGGAAGCGAAGAACCCGCTGCTCTACGTCGGGGATGAGATTGCTTGGTGCAGAGGGGAAAAAGAAGTTTTGGAGCTTGCCGAATTGCTCGGTTTGCCGGTGACGGAAGCGCCTGGGTCGCTCGGCTGGTCGCGGCCATTCCCGACCCGGAATCCTTTATATCTGGGTGATTTCCAAAAGGAGATGCGCTATCCGGGCAAGGTGGACGTGATGTTGAACCTGGGCAGCAGGATGCCCTATGCCGGTTCTCGCTCGAAGGTATCCGCAGATGTGAAGCTGATCCAGGTGAGGATGGACCCGGACAACCTGGCCCGTGTCTATCCCACCGAGCTTTCCATGGTGGCCGACATGAAACTGGCCGCCGCCGACCTGGTGG
The DNA here is from genome assembly GCA_022567475.1 of Acidobacteriota bacterium. Taxonomy (GTDB): domain Bacteria; phylum Acidobacteriota; class Terriglobia; order 2-12-FULL-54-10; family 2-12-FULL-54-10; genus JADFGZ01. The sequence goes on from JADFGZ010000273.1 coordinate 2,246, forward strand.
CCGCCATCCGAAGCATGGCGACCGAGAGCAGGCTCAGACAGGTGCGCGATGCGCGGCTGGCGAAGACGCGGGAATTCACTTCGAAGATGCGCCAGTTCCGCCAGTCGATTGCGCGCGAGCGCTGGGACCAATCCCCGATCAGCGCGGAGCGTCTGGGAATGGAGCTGGAGAGTGTTCTGGAGAAAGATACGTGCTTCGTGGCGGAGATCGATTCCGGGCGGGTCATGGAGCAACTGATCCAGTTCGGCGGGGACGACAAACAATACTTCAGCAACAGCGGACGGGCGCTGGGATGGGGCTTGCCGGCGTCGTTCGGGGTGAAGCTGGCGCAGCCAGACCGCCCTGTGGTGGCCGTGATCGGAGACGGGGCATTCCTGTTCAGCGGGCCGCAACCCCTGTGGAGTTTCGCCCGCTATCGCGTTCCGGTGACCCTCATGGTCTTGAACAACCGCAGCTATAACAACGAGCGGAACCGGATCTGGTACACCGGCGGGCGGCAATTCAAAACCGGCCGGGACATGGTCTGCTACCTGGGAGACCCCGACATTGATTTTGCGAAGATGGCCGCCTCGTTCGGCGTGGACGGCGAGGCTCTGCAAGACCCGTCCGCAATCCGGCCGGCGCTGGAGCGGGCGAAGAGGGCTAACATTGAGGGCAGACCTTACCTGCTGGATGTCCACATGGGGCGCCGGGGCATTGGGGCGGACTCCACCTGGCATCCCGAGTTTTCGGTTGAAGCGCTGCGCCAGAGAAAAGTATGACCTGGAGGGTGTTTTGTGCGCTTGAGGAGGTTATTGGAAAACTGATGTATGGTCCGCTTACTAATCCCTCGGCTTCGCTCGGGACATGGCTCGGGACTGGCGCGCGCGGCTCTGACAATGCACGAACTGTGAAAAGGAGAGAGGGTCTAGCGGCGGGCGGCTATCGGGAAACAGCGCGCGCAATGACGACAATGAAAATGCCCGGCTGTCTCAGCGCAACTCTTCCATGATTTCTTCCAGAACTTCCCTTCCGGGGCGCACTCTTTCTTCCGGAAGCGTGGCCAGAGGCTCATCGACCAGGTTCAACAACTCCACAAAGTCTTTCCTGTGCGTGTTCACGTAGAAAACCCCCGTGAGCACCTCGTTCCTTTCCTTGGCCGCTTCCATTGCCAGCAAAGCTTTCAGATGGTCCGTGGCGTCGAAGTCCGGGGCCAGCTTCCGCAGCCGCAGGTGGGAGCCGTCGTGCAGTTGAATGTCCTGGGTCTCGCCGGGGTCGTAGTTCACTTCGATGTTTTGAAAGAAGGGAACAAAGTCGATCTCCTGCAACGGGTCATCGTGCTCCTTCATGTAGGCATAACTCTTGGTGGAACCTTCGTGGTCGTTGAAGGTCACGCAGGGAGAGATGACATCCAGCATGGCGATGCCCCGGTGTGCAATGGCCGCCTTGAGGATGGCCAGAAGCTGCTTCTTATCGCCGGAAAAAGACCGCGCCACAAACGTTGCGCCGAGCTCAATCGCCAGAGCGCAGGTGTCGATTGCGGGAAGGTCATTGATGACTCCGCTCTTTTGTTTCGAGCCCAAATCCGCCGTGGCGGAGAACTGTCCTTTGGTCAGGCCGTAGCAGCCGTTGTCCTCGATGATGTAAATCAGGGGGACATTGCGGCGCATCAAGTGAACAAACTGTCCCATCCCGATGGACGCCGTATCGCCGTCTCCGCTGATCCCGATTGCCATCAAAGTCTGATTGCCCAGCAGCGAGCCGGTGGCGATCGACGGCATGCGTCCGTGCACTCCGTTGAAGCCGTGCGACGAGGCGAGGAAATAGGCCGGGGCCTTGCTGGAGCAGCCGATTCCGGAGAGCTTGATCACCTGCGAGGGGCGCACGCCCATCTCAAAGAACGCCTCGATGATGCGCTCGGTGATGGCGTTGTGGCCGCAACCTGCGCAAAGCGTGGTTTTGCCGCCCCGATAGGTGGCGATTTCCAAGCCGATGCGGTTTGCTTTGGAGGGAGAGGATGCCGGAGGTTTGGTGGCCGTGCTCATGTTATTTGCCTGACTCCTGTGCGACGATTTCGTCCGTTACCGATCGCGCATCGATGGGAAGGCCGGTGTAATGGCGAACACTGCGAACCTTGTTGCAATCCCTCCACACAGCCGCGCGGATCAGGTCGCACATCTGGCCGTCGCGGTTCTGTTCCACTACATAGACGCGCTTGTAACGTTTCACAAATTCCGGAAGCTGCTGATTGAACGGGAAGGCCCGGAGGCGCAAATACGATGTTTTGAGGTCCTGTTCCTTCCGCAACTGGTCGCGGCACTCCACCACGGCCCAGTGGCTGCTCCCAAAAGCGATGATGCCGACCTCCGCTCCAGGCTCTTCGTCCAGCACAGGCGGCAAAACCCGCTGGCGGGCGGTTTCATATTTGCGCTTCAGGCGGTCCATGTTGTTCTTGTAGTCCTCCGGACGTTCGCTGTAGACCGCCTTCTCATTATGCCCGCTCCCACGATTGAAGTAGGCCGCCAAAGGGTGATCGGTTCCCGGGAGGGTGCGGTAGGGGATTCCGTCCCCGTCCACATCGCGGTAGCGCTCAAACTTTTGGAGGCGCTCCAGGTCTTCGGCGTCGAGCACCTTGCCCCGGTGGATCGGCTTGTCCGGGTAAGTGAACGGGTCCGCCATCCAGTTGTTCATACCCAAATCCAGATCGCTTAGAACGAAAATGGGGGTCTGAAACTCTTCCGCCAGTTCAAAGGCCTCCTGCGCCATGGTGTAGCACTCCTCGGCCGAGGAGGGGAAAAGCATAATGTGTGACGTGTCCCCGTGGGACAAAAAAGCCGTGGAGAGGATGTCGCCTTGCGCGGTGCGGGTCGGCAGGCCGGTGGAAGGGCCTAGGCGCGCGATGTCAAAAATCACAACCGGGATCTCCGTGTAATAGGCCAGACCGGTGAACTCCGACATCAGAGAGATGCCGGGTCCCGAGGTGGCGGTCATGGAGCGGGCTCCCGCCCAGCCGGCCCCCACAGCCATGCCTAAAGCGGCCAGCTCGTCTTCGGCTTGCACAATCGCGAAGGTGGCTTTTCCGGTCTTTGGATCCAGCCGGTACCGCTTCATGTATTCAATGAGGGATTCGCCCACGGAAGAGGAGGGAGTGATCGGGTACCAGCTCAGAACCGTCACCCCGGCAAACATGCACCCGATCGCAATGGCTGCGTTGCCGTCAATCAGAACCTTGCCTTGATTCTTATTCATGCGCTCCAGACAGAAGGGGTCCGTCTTGGGCAGATTCTTGTCCACGTACTCGAACCCGGCCTGGATGGCGGTCCAATTCAACTCCGCTGCCTTCACCTTCTTGCCGAGCTGCTTCCGCAGGGCCTTTTCGATCTCAGCCATATCGATGTTCAGGATGCGGGCCAGGACACCGACATAGATCATGTTGCGGACCAGTCGGCGCAGCCTGGCGTCGGGACAAATCGGCGCGACGATTCGGTCGAAAGGCACGGGGTAGAACTCGATGTCCTGGCGAAGCTCTTGCAGGTTCAACGGCTCGTCATAGAGGGCGGCTGCGCCCGGAGGCAGGGTGAGCACGTCCTCGCGGGCCGTCTCCGGATTCATGGCCACCAGAAAATCAAGTTCCTTTTTTCTGGCGATATAACCCTCGTGATTGGCGCGGATGGTGTACCAGGTGGGCAGACCGGCGATGTTGGAAGGAAAAAGATTCTTTCCGGAAACAGGGATTCCCATCTGAAAGATGGAACGCAGCAGAA
>JADFGZ010000274.1 GCA_022567475.1 Acidobacteriota bacterium
AAGGGAGTCTCACGCTTCCCGAGCTCAGCTCGGCGGAAGGGCTCTCGGCTCCCTATGTGGCGAAACTGATGCGGGTGCTGCGGCAGGGCCGGTTCGTCCAAAGTACTCGCGGCCAGGTTGGCGGCTATGTCCTTTCCCGCCCGCCGAAGCAGATTGTGGTCGGTGAAGTTCTGGCTTTGCTGGGGGGGCGTTTCTATGAGCCGGACTTTTGTGAGCGCTATCCCGGGAACGAGGAAACCTGCACGCACACGGTGAATTGTTCCGTCCGTTCTCTGTGGAGCGCGGTCCAGGGCGTCATAGACAGGGTGCTGAGCAAGACAACGCTCCAGGACCTTCTCGGCAATGAACAGCAGACCTCCTCTTCGGTAAACAACTTGGTTCAACTGGAAGAAATTCCCACCCGGCCGCCCATCTGTTAGGGAAATTGGCAAGCGCAGTAGCGGCGGGAAAGCTTTCCTCCTGCACGCAGGAGTCGGCAGAACATTCCCTTTTTCCATCCCCGCTTCCATTTCCTGCCAGCGCAGATCGCCGGGCTTGCCGCCAAACGAAGGTCCCAAAACACTAGTACTCCAGTCCGGCCCTGTAAATGTGCCCTCCGTTCCATTGTCAGGAATGCGCCGGCGTTTTAACCTTGTGACTGTAACGAGGAGGCTGTCATGAGCAACACGCCGGTGGAAGCCCTGGAACTGATGAAAATTAGGAAGAATGTTCGCCGAAGCGTAGAATCGCTGGAACTCTGCTGGGCCTGCCAAAGGATTTGCGAATGCGAGCATCGGATGGTGGAAAACGGTCCTGCGGTCTGGCTCTGCCAGGAGTGCCTGCAAAGACTGCAGATTCGGAGCCGGAAAGCAACTTCGACTGCGCTGGCGCCCGTCCTCTAAACGCCCACCGCGCACTCGCAACTCCGCGAGCGGAATTTCCCCCTCTAAGTTTCAGAACTCAAAAATTCTCTTTCCTGTCTGTTTCCAATTTTTGGTATAGTTTCGTTCTAGTTCAGCAAGCGAAAAGCTGATGGCGAGCAGATTTGTTCATAGGGTGCTTTGGAAACGCATATGGAAGAAACCGCAAAAGCTTCTGAAAGAAGGCGCGTCCCCCGCATTTCGGTGGATCTTCCGGCTACCGTCACATGGAGCCGTAAGCGGCGGGCGTGGAGGGCCAGGGAACTGAGCGAATACGGGGTGTTTCTCGCCCCCAAGCGAAAAGAACCGGCGAAGGAGAAAGAGGCGAAAGAAAAAGGAACGATAAAAGTCAGGGAGGAGGTGCTGGTCGATTTAGGTTTGGAGCCGAAGACCTCCCCGCTTTCCCTGGCAGGAGTTGTCATCAGCGCCACCACGGATGGAATCGCGGTCCGCTTCAAGAACCTCGCCCTGGAACAGCATGCTTTGCTGAGAAACTACGTCCTGGCCCGCGGCATCGGCATCGAAAAACCGTAGCCGTCATCCTACAGGGTCCCCTTCGGTCCGGAAACCGCCACCGGGCCGTGCCGCTGGCAACCGAAAGAGGTTGTTCGCATTGCCCGCAGGCGGCAGGAAAATGCCTGCAAGAAAAAACAGCGGGTGATCTATTCGCTGCGTCCCCAGGACGGTTTCACGAATTCTGCTTCCAGCCGTTCAAAGAACTCGTCGAACTCTCGGAAGAGACGGTCCGCGTCATTCAGATTCAGGGGACGGCTGGCGTTGGGCGGGGCGGCGCGCGGAGGCCGCTGGGGCTCATCCGTCACGAGGGGTTTCACGTCCTGGGACGGCTGGTGAAACTTGACTCGCTGCCGGTCATAACGGCGGCGGCTGACTGGGTTGCTCAGCATCTCGTAGGCTTTCTGGAGAGACCGTAGCTTTTCCGAATCGCCTCCGGCGTTCGGGAGGAGTTGTTTTGCCTGGCGGCGGTAAGCGGCACGCACCTCGTCCTGCGATGCGCCGGGGTGCAAGCCGAGTACGCGATAATAATCCCCCACCATGGAATTCTGGTCTTCGGTTGCAGGCAAAGCGGGAGGCTTAGCGCAGGTACCGGGTGGGCCGGGGGCCTTCCTCCAGCGCCTGGCGGTCCCAAATGGCCGCTTCGCGGGTGTAGTTGGCTAGTTCAAAGTCCTGCGTCAACTCCAGAGCGTCCACCGGACAGGCATCCTCGCACAGTCCGCAGAACATACAGCGCGACAGATCGTAGGTGAAGGTGGTCAGCACCTTGCGGCGTGTCTTCTCATCCCGGGTGCTGCCCACGACGATCAGGTTTTCCGGGCACGCCAACGCGCAGAGATTGCAGGCGATGCAGAGCGTTTCGGCGGACTCGGGGTTGATGTTGAGCCGCGGCGCTCCCCGGTACCGCTCGGCCACCTGCGGCCGCTCCAGCGGATATTGCTCCGTATAGAGCTCCTTGGGTTTGCCTGCGCGAGCGCCCACCGCCAAGTTGTAGCGCATGGTCACCCACAGCCCTTGGAGCAAGTCCACCATGAATATTTTCTTCAGGAAGCTTTTTCCGTTGCTGTCGCCGTTCACAACTCCCCCGTTCTTCTGGAAACTCCGGTGGCAGGCCTGCTCACCCGGTTTGCTGACAAGGTGGTCCCCAGCCGCCCTTTTCCCGCCAAATATCAATTTACCGTAAATGATCTGTTTTGGCAACAAGGATGTATCCAAATGCGGAGTGGAAACAAGCGGTCGGCTTCCGCCCCTCTCCGTTTTACAGGGCTTTACAGGACGTGGGTAATTTTTACGAAGAAGGTGTTCGGTTGGTCGGATCGCCGGCCAAAGGCAGCCCGGCCGCGCTGAAAAGCAAATTGGATGGAGCCGAACGGAGGCTTGTGACGCCAGACGAAGACCATCTCGAGATTCCTGCGGTCAATCACGGAGTTTGTCTGGAAGAAGACATTCACGAACAGGTCGCGAGTGAAGTTCTGCCGCACGCGAAACACGTTGATGAGGCTGGCGCGCCTCCCGGGGTCGGGTTTGAGCCACACCCGCGAGAGCTGGTACTCGAAGGAAAGGCTGTCGCCCAGTTTCTGGCTCCAGCGCGCATTCAGAGTCCGCAGGTCGGAATCGAAGTTCCGGCCGGTGGCATAGGTGACCTCCCAGGACTGGAACTCCCGCGTGTTGTAGCCGAAGCCGAACTCCGCCTCGTCGTTGTGGAAGCCTTTCTCAAACAACTCAAACTGGTTCTGGTGGCGCGCCACCAGGGTCCAGCGGTTCCGGAACTCGATCTCGATGGTTTCGAAGTTGTGATAGTAGCGCAGAGCGCCTTCCTGGCTCCAGAAGATGCGGTTTCTCGATGAGAGCTCCACGCGCTGGACCGGCTGGTCCTCGAACCAGAGCACTTTGCGCAGGTCGCTGTCCATCAATCTCTGATCGTCGTCGGATATAAAGCCGACCGAATTGGCGTCCTCGGCGAACCGGTCGCCGAGGTGGGTATAGCGGAAATGAAAGTGGAATGTCGGAGTGTCCCATGCCGGACGAACAAAGTAGGCCCACTTTCCGGCTTCCGATGGCCCGTAGGCCCGCAGGAGCTGCCCGCTGAAGGTCATGATGCGTGAAAGGCGCAACGTGGCGTCTAATCCCATCGAACCGCTGTTCTCACCTCCCAGCGAGCGGTTGGCAACCTGGAACGCCACTGCGGAAGACTGGTGCAACTCGCGCTCCACGCGGGCTACAGTGTAATTCGCGCGCGCGAAGCCTTCGCGCCCCGGAATCTCGTCCGTAAGGTCCAGAGGGGAGGAACGCACCGAAAGAAGAGTGGTCTCCCAAGGCCCGTTGCGCGAGAGGAGCTTGCCGCCAGCCTCGATATCCTGTATTCGGCGGGAGTAGAAGGTCTGGATTCTTTGGCGGAAGCGGGCGTTGCTCTCCAGGAAGAAGGGCCGCTTCTCGTCGAGCCGGACCTCAAACCGGGTGAGGTTCACGAACTCCTTGTCCGCTTCGATGATCGCGAAGTCGGGGTTGAGGGTGAAATTCGCGACGGTCTCCGGGCGGAACGTGTAGCGGAGGTCGAGGCCTGCGTTGCCCAGGGTGGCGCTGCCTTGCTGATAAGAGCCCTGGACGTAGGGGATCAGGTCCCAACGCTTGGCGCCTCCGCGCAGAGCCAGCCCTCGAATCTCTCCGTACTGCGAAACGCGGCGGGCAGATTCCAGCGGACCGGCCCAAAAACTGTGCTCCAGACTGCTGCGGCGCGTGCGGCCGATGTTAAAGCCCCAGACGCGGTCGTTCCCCGCGACAAACTGGATGACACGAAGCGGGATGGCAAATTCAGCTGTCCAGCCGTTGTCGGCCACCCGGGCGGCAGCCTGCCAGGAAGCGTCCCAGGTTGTGTCCTGGACGCGGCCATCATCCGTGATGCGTCCGTCGGTTTGCGTCGAGAGGGGATTGGTAGCGAAGAAGTAGCTGGTGCGGCGGTCGTGAAAGGTGTCGAGATAAACAGTGACGGAATCGTCCTGGGTCAGCGGGTCGTCCCGGTTGTTGAGCCGCGCGGTGATGGACTTGGGATCGTCGTCATAGGCGGTGACGGCGATATAAACGTGGGTGTCATCGAAAAAAAACAATCCCACGGTCGGCTGCATGGCCGGGGCGCCCTTCTGGGGTTCTAGCTGGATGAAGTCGGTAAGAGGCGTGGCCCCTTGCCACTCGTCGTCGTCGATGATGCCGTCGATCACAGGAGGAAGCGCGCTGCGTGCGGCCAGCGCCGATTGCGCTTCCGCATGGGGATTCCCCAGAGTGAGCAGGACGGCGACAGCGATCAGGATGGGCAACCGACTCATGCAATCTTCTGCTTCTTTGCTTTCTGCACGCTCTCCTCAGTTGGCCGAGGCCATCCGTCAGCCGGCTAAGCCGGCACGCGGGAAGACTTCGCTCCGTTTGTAGCGGGACAAGGGCAAACCTACCTTATATTCCTTGTTTTGACAACAAAGCTGCAATCAATATCAGCAGTGGCTCTCTGCGCATGCCGAAAGGCCAGACGATACAACCTGCCATGCTATATTCGGGATGCCATGCCAGAGGCAACGCCCAATGCAACACCAGATGAAATGCTCGATGAAATGCCCGACGTAATGAAGGATGCAAGGACGCGATAACGCGATAACGCAATGAAGGGCGCGATGCCAAATGCAATAAAGGAAACCGACATACGTTTCATGCAAGCGGCTCTCGCAGAAGCCCGGCTAGCCGAGGCGGAAGGAGAGGTGCCCGTCGGGGCCATCGTCGTGCGGGGGACAGAGATCATAGGACGCGGCGGAAACCGGAATATCAGCCGCAAGGACCCCACCGCGCACGCCGAGATGGTGGCCATGCGCCAGGCGGCCGAACGGCTGGGCCACCACCGCCTGGAGGGTTGCACCCTGTATGTGACGTTAGAGCCCTGCGCGATGTGCGCCGGAGCCGCCGTGCTGGCCCGTCTGGAGCGGCTGGTGTATGGTTGCGACGATCCGAAAAGCGGCGCGGTGCGCACGCTGTTTCGCGTGGCTGACGACAGCCGCCTCAACCACAGGTTGCAGGTGGAGCGAGGCGTTCTCGATCAAGAGTGCGCCGCCTGCCTCCGGGAATTCTTCCAGAAAAAACGAGGGTAGCGCCAAAGGCTGCTCCGCACAGGAACCGATTGTGCGCCTGGGCTGAATACTGCTAATCTGTTAAAAACCACACGGTGAGGTGCGAGAGTGGTTGAATCGGGCGGTCTCGAAAACCGTTGAGCCTTTGCGGGCTCCGTGGGTTCGAATCCCACCCTCACCGCCATTTTTCAATCTGTGTTTTCAATCAGTTAACGCGCTCAGAATGTCCGTGTAGCGTAGGTGTAACTTCACCTTGCGGTTCTTCCTGGATGGCGACCATGATTTTCCAGACCTGTTCCTGTCTTTGCCGACTCCATTTGGCGTAGTGCTTCCGTGCGACGTGCTCTGAGATTCCAAGCGCATCGGCAACTTGGCTCATTGTTCCACCATTGCCGAGGATCTCCGTCGCCAGTGTGTGACGGAACCTGTGAGAGTGGGCGTTCC
>JADFGZ010000275.1 GCA_022567475.1 Acidobacteriota bacterium
AATTTAGATTCCTCCCTCTTTCATCCATATCTTGATTTCAAAAACAAGCAATCGGCGCAGATGCCAAGCCGGGCTGCTCGCCCCGTTACTCCATCCCTTACTCCAAGTCGGGCGGGGTCACCTTCGCAATCCAGGCGTCGTAGTCTCCGCCGTAGCCGGCTTTCTTCTGCGCGGCGCTGATCCGCTGTTCCAGCGCCTTGACCTGCGCCTCCGACAGCGGCGTTACCGATTGAATCCTCTCCTTCACCTGTTCGGCCTGCGCGGCGGCCCGTCCTTCGGCGGGTGCGGTGAAGCCGGAAATATCGCCGCTCTCACCGACGCCCATGTAATTCTCGATCAGGTGATTGGCTACTTTTTGGCTATGGACCAGAGAGGCCCGAATGTTTCCCTGGCCGGTGACCACGTTGCCCACGCCGAACACGCGGTCCGAGCCGGCGTAGTAGCCGAGGTCCCAGTCCTTGAAGGTGTAATACTCGCCCTTCATGGCAATGCCCGGAATGATCTCCGGGACCGAGCCGATGGAGGAGATGATCAGCGGGGAGCGCAGTTCGTGCTCGGTGCCGGGGATGGGAGTGGCTTTGCGTCCCTCGACGTGAGTTTCAGATAACTTCAGCCCCACCAAACGGCCGTTTTCGACAATCAGGCCTCCGGTCAGCCTGCGGTCTTGAAAGCGAAACAGATACTTCTTCTGCTGCACGCTGAGCAGTTTCTGGCGGATTCCCTCGGTCCGGGCCAGTTGTTCCGGCGTGGCGTTGTCGGGTGGCTGAGCCAGCGGCATGTCCTGCATGCGGCGTCGGTAAATCAACAGACATCCCTTGACGCCCAGCTCTTGCGGCTCAATGTTGTGGTTTTTACAGATCGCCGGGATGCCCTTCTTTTCAAGCTCGTGCATATCGGTCTCGACGCCCTTGGCCCGGAGCGCCCGCTCGTAGGTTTCCAGTTGCAGAATTTTCACCACGTCGATTGACGCCAGTCCGCCGCCGAGAACCAGGGTCTCGTCCGGAGCCTCGTAGCGCGGGCCGGAATAGCTTTTTTCATTCTTGTGGTTGTACCAGTAGATGAAGGGGTTTTGGTAAATCAGGCCCTTGTCAATATACTCATCGGCGCCCTCCACGCCCACGTTGCGGTCCCTCCAGGCGCCGTTGGCCAGGACGACGGCCGAAAACCCCCACTGATCGATCAGCTCCTTAAAATCCAGATCGCTGCCGAGCCGCGTGGAAGGAATGAAGGTGACGCCAGGCTTTTTGAGGCGGGCATCGATACGGGCGTACTCCTGCTTGCGTTGTTCCCGGTGCCAGCGCGGCAATCCGTCTTCGATCTTCCCATACGGCTTTTTGTTCTGCTCAATAATGACCACCTGGATTCCGTGCTCCGCCAGAATCTCGGCGGCCACGGAACCGGCCACGGCTCCTCCAATCACGGCGACGTAGTGCGTTGCTTGCTTCGACATAAATGAATCAGCCTCCAAATTTGGGTAATCCCTGTCCCTGAAAAGGGAAAGAAAGAAAAAGAATGCTCAGGCCGGCGCAACAAACTTTCCTGACGGCGGTCCGCCGTCTAAGGACGGATGGTGATCAACTGCTCCGGGCTTGCGGTCAAATTCACGACGCTGACCCGTGCTGCCACTCGCTTGGCGATCTCGTAAAAAACAGCCGCCTCGGGGGACTCCGGCCCACGGGCCGCCAGCGGTGAACCGCAGTCTCCGCCGGTCCGAATCTCCGGGTGAAGCGCAATCTCGCCCAGGAACGGAACCTGAAACTGCTCGCTGGTCTTTTGTCCGCCGCCGTGGCTGAAAATCTCTATCCGTTCCGAGCAGTGAGGGCAGACGAAGTAGCTCATGTTTTCTACGATCCCGAGCACCTCCACCTTCACCTGCCGGAACATCCCGATGGCTTTGCGGGCGTCTTCGAGAGCCACATCCGAGGGCGTGGTGACCACCACGCCTCCCGAGAGCGGCACCGACTGTGTCAGGCTCAGTTGCACGTCGCCGGTTCCCGGCGGCAAATCCAGGATCAGATAGTCCAGCTCTCCCCAATCCACCTTGCGCAGAAATTGCTGGATCACGCTGTGCAGCATCGGGCCGCGCCACACCAGCGGACGGTCCCCCGGATTCAGAAACCCCATCGACATCAGCCGAACGCCGAAACCTTCCAGCGGCTGGATGCGCTCTCCCGTCGCCTGCGGGCTTGCCTGAATCCCCATCATGCGCGGCACGTTGGGGCCGTAAATGTCGGAATCCATCAGGCCCACGGCGGCTCCCAGACGCGCCAGCGCCACGGCAATATTCACCGCAACGGTCGTCTTGCCCACGCCGCCCTTGCCCGAGGCTATGGCGACGATGTTTTTTACCCCCGGGATGCCCTCGTGCCCCTGCATGTCGCGCACCTGCGGCACCGAGGCTTCCATCTTGATCTGAACGCTCTCGATGCCGTCGAGCTTCAGCAACTCGTCCCGGATGCTTTTTTCAATTTCCTCTTTCAGGGGACAGGCCGGGGTGGTCAGCACGAAGGTCAGCGAGACGCTGGAGCCTGCGACCACCACGTCCTTGACCATGTTGAGGGTGACGATATCTTTGTTCAGCTCGGGTTCGGGCACACGGCGCAAGGCCTCCAGAATCCGGCTCACATCTGTGCTGGCTCCAGCCATGTTCTCACTTCCTAAAAGGAATCTTGTCGCAACTCGAAGCAAACATTATAACATAAGCGGCGGAGGCCGCTTGCGCCTCGCGGATTGCGAGACAGAGCGCCACAAATCGGAACGGGATTGGTCGTAGAAAAATCATGCAGACAGACTGGGCAGCCCAACTCGCAAGCATCGTCGGCCCGGAAGCCGTGCTTCACCGGTCCGAAGACATGATGCTCTATGAGTACGACGGATCGGTCGAGCGCGCCATGCCGGAGGCCGCCGTATTTCCCTCCACCACCGATGAGGTCGTTCGGTTGGTGCGCTGGGCCAACGAAAAAAATCTTCCCATTGTGGCGCGAGGCGCCGGGACCGGTTTGAGCGGCGGCGCAGTAGCCGTCGAGGGCGGGCTGATCCTGGGCTTCTCGCGCATGAAGAAGATCGTCGAGATCGACACCGACAACCAGCGGGCCGTGGTCCAGCCGGGCGTCGTCAACCTGGACCTCTCACTCGCCGTCGCCGCCAGCGGCTACTACTATGCGCCCGACCCCTCCAGCCAGAAGGCCTGCACGCTCGGCGGCAACGTGGCGGAAAATTCCGGCGGGCCTCATACGCTCGCCTACGGCGTCACCACGAACCACGTCCTGGGCCTGGAGGTCGTGATGCCCGACGGCCAGTTGCTGCACACCGGCGGCAAGGTGGCCGACTCGCCCGGCTACGACCTGACCGGCCTGCTGGTCGGCTCGGAAGGTACGCTCGGCATCGTCACCGAAATCACGGTGCGGCTGACTCGGCTGCCCGAGGCGGTGAAGACGCTGTTGGCGATCTTTGAGACCGTGGACGACGCCACCGAGACGGTGGCCGAGATCACGTCGCACGCCATCACGCCCGCCGCCCTGGAAATGATGGACCAGTTGACGCTCCAGGCGGTGGAGATGGCCACGAAGGCCGGCTACCCTCGCGACGCCGCCGCCGTGCTGCTGATCGAGCTGGAAGGGCTTACCGAGGAAGTGGAGGTGCAGACCGCCCAAATCGGCGAAGTCTGCCGGAACCACGCCGCCCGCGAGGTGCGCCTGGCACGCTCAGAAGCCGAGCGCAAGCTATTGTGGGCAGGGCGCAAAAACGCTTTCGGGGCCATGGGCCGCATCTCGCCCAGCTTCTACGTCCAGGACGGCGTCATCCCGCGCACGCGCATCCCGGAGACGCTGCGCTTTATCCGGCAGGTGGGCGAGCGCTACCAGTTGAAAATCGCCAACGTCTTTCACGCCGGGGACGGGAACCTCCATCCCCTGATCCTGTTCGACGCGCGCGACAGCCAGCAGTACAGCCGGGTGCTCCAGGCCGGATCGGAGATTCTTGCCTTCTGCGTCGAGCTGGGCGGCTCCATCACGGGAGAGCATGGCGTGGGCACGGAAAAAAATAACCTGATGCCGCTGCTCTTTACCGAAGACGACATGGCCGCCATGGGACAGCTCAAAGCGGTCTTCAATCCGGGCGGGCGGCTGAACCCGTCCAAAATATTTCCGACCAGTAAGGGGTGCGGCGAAATTCGCATCCGCCATCAGGTCGGGCGCTGACGACAGCAATAGTGATGACAGCAACAGTGACGGCAGCAACACTGCCGACAATAACAGTGACTACAGCAACAGTAACAAAGCCGGACCGGGCCGTGCCGGTTTCCGTTTTCTAAATTCAAGCCGGAGAACTTGCCTCGTGCAACCAGAATCCTACCGCCAGCGGCTGGCTGAGATCGTCGGGGCGGAAAATGTCGCTTGGGACCCGGAGCATTTGCGGGCGCGCGGCTGGGAAGGCCCCCTGCCTCAAGCCGTCGTGCATCCTCCCGGCCCGGAGCAGGTCGTCGAGGTCATAAAACTGGCCTGCGCCGAACGGCTGAAGGTGTCGCCCGCCGGAGCTTTAACCAAACAACGCATGGGAGGCGTCTCCCGCCAGATCGATTTAGTTCTCTCGCTCGACCGCCTGAACCGCGTCACCGACTACGAGCCTGCCGATCTGACGGTCACCGTCCAGGCCGGTCTTCCCATCCGCGAGCTGGACGCCGCGTTGCGCGCCCAGGGACAGATGCTGCCCTTCGATGCGCCGTTCGCCGCCGAGGCGACCGTCGGCGGCGTGCTGGCCACCAACGGGAGCGGGGCGCGGCGGCTGCGGTATGGCACTTCCCGCGACGTGCTGCTTGGGGTCCGCTTTGTTACGGCTGAGGGGAAGCTGGTAAAAAGCGGCGGCAAGGTGGTCAAAAACGTGGCAGGCTACGATATGGGAAAAATGCTGCTCGGGTCTTTCGGAACCCTGGGCGTCATCACGGAGGTCACCTTCAAGGTTTTCCCCGTCCTGCCGTGCAGCATGACTCTCCTGCTGGGATTCCCCACGGCCCCCCAAGCCTTGCAGGCGCGACACCGCATCCTGAACTCCCCGTTCGCTCCGCAGGCCCTGGACATGGTGGACGCTGCGGCCGGTGCGCTCGCCGGGGAGCCGGTTTTGTCCGCTGCTCCCTTCACCCTGCTGGTGGCGATGGCAGGGCCGGAGCCGGCCATTGAGCGGGCATGCCGCGAGCTGCCCTCGCTGCTTCGCCCCGATGGATGGGAAAAGCATTCCGAATTAACAGGCGACGCCGAGCAAAATTTATGGAAGAAGATTCAGGAGCTTACCCCCGCCGTCCTTCGCGCCCACCCGGAAGCCGCGGTTGTAAAGGCTTCGGTCTTGCTCTCGCGCATCGGCGACCTGTTGGAACAAGCGCGACAAGCTGCATCCCGCAACGGCCTGACGCTCGCCACGCTGGCGCGCGCAGGCACGGGCGTGGTGTACTGTTATCTGTTGCCACAGCCCAAAACCAATGGCGTCTCCCAGGCCGAGCGCACGGCCAAGGCATGCGAGGCTCTTCTGAGCGAGACGGACCGGCTCGGTGGCCGCGCCGTCGTCGAGTGGGCTCCCCCCGCAGCAAAGGAAATGACAAACCTGTGGGGACCGCTCCGCGACGACTTCCCCGTGATGCAGCGGTTGAAGGAGCAGTTTGATCCGCAGGCGATCCTGAACCCCGGCCGGTTTTATGGGGGAATTTGAGATGTCTATAGCCAAGCATTATCGAGGATCACAGAATATAGTGATGGGTAGACAACTCGTCAGGGCACGGTTTCAACCGTGCCGTAAGTTTAAGGCGGTAGCCGCGGCTTTAGCCGCTGAGGTCGGGGTTGAATCACTGGAACACGCAGAGTTCAAGACTCACCTCAGGCGCTAAAGCGCACTTGGCTGGAGAGCGTTTCGGCACGGCTGAAGCCGTGCCCTGACGGGATACACAATCCATAAAAAC
>JADFGZ010000276.1 GCA_022567475.1 Acidobacteriota bacterium
CGTGCCGTTTGTGAGCACGTGGATTTATCCACCTCCGGCCTGGGAACCCGAAAACGACGACCTCTGGAATGCTTCCGGCGAGAGATTTTTCATTTCGGTTGGTGAGAGGCATGGATCGCGCTTTTTGGAGGGTGTGGCTGAGCGCATCGGGGGTGGCCACGAGCTGTATCCTATGCCGCAGTCGAGCGAGGAGGAATACTTTCGCGCGCGCCCTCAGAAAACAGCGGTTGGCTCGATTGAGGAGGAAATTGGTCCCTACCAAGTCGTTGGGGACCGTTTTTGGTTTGGAAAAACTTTCTATGATGGGGAAGGAATCTCGGGAGTTGGCAGCGTTGGCTATTTCGACCTCGTTCAAAGGAAGTTTGTCCTCTTTTCGCCGCCGGCTCTGGCCGCTTGGTCCTCTTCCGCCCTGCTTGTGGACGGAGATAATGTCTGGGTGGGTCTGTTGCGCCGCCCGGAAGGCGGAGACTGGTCAGGCGGGCTGCTGCAATACGACCTTGCCAGTGACAGTACAAAGCAATACGAGATTAAGGAGATCGTCCTTGCGATAGAGCGTTGGGAAGATGCCTTGTGCGTGGGTACGTCCAACGGTATCTACGTTCTACGAAACGATCAACTGCAGCATTTTGTAATCGAGCCTGGCCTCAACGGCGAGTTTCAAATCGTAACCGCCGATCTTCCCGGTGAATGCTGACAATACCATTGTCGCCATCTCCACGCCCGCCGGGCGCGGCGGCATTGGAGTGGTGCGTCTTTCCGGGCCCGACGCCCTGCGCATCGCGCAAAAGATATTGCGCCGTGCCGGCCGACGTGCCAGCCAACGTGCAAACGAGGCTGCGGAAGGAAAAGCATCGGCAGCGCTGGCGCTCGCTCCCTGGCGGGTCACCTACGCTGAGTTGCCGGACGAGGATAATCCGGACGAGGTTAATGACGAGGTCAATAAGGAAAATAATGAAGAGGGTCGTGCCGGGCAAAGCGCCGTCATCGACCACGTTCTCGCTACATACTTTCCCAAGCCCCGCTCCTACACCGCCGAAGATGTTGTAGAGGTCAGTTGCCACGGCTCGCCGGTGGTCCTGGAGTTTTTGGTCCGGAGGTGCCTCGATGCGGGAGCGCGGCTGGCCGAGCCGGGCGAGTTCACCCTGCGCGCCTTCCTCAACGGCCGCATCGACCTCACGCAGGCCGAGGCGGTCAACGACCTGATTGAGGCCCGAACGCTCTACCAAGCGCGCGTCGCCGCGCAGCAGGTGGAGGGGGCCGTCTCCCACCGTTTAGCTCCTGTCAAAAAGCAACTGGTTGACCTGATCTCGCTGCTCGAGGCCGGGATCGACTTCGCGGAGGATGATGTCAGCGTTCTTCCTGCTGCCGAGATCGGCTCGCGCATGGAGCCGGTGGAGCAATCCCTGGCGCAACTGGCGGAAAGCTTCGAGACGGGCAAGCTCATCCAGCAAGGTCTGACGCTGGCAATCCTAGGGCGGCCAAACGTCGGCAAGTCGAGCCTGTTTAATTGCCTGCTCGACCAGGACCGCGCCATCGTCACCGCAACGCCGGGGACAACGCGCGACTTGGTTTCAGAGACCGTCGATCTCGAGGGCATTCCGCTGCGCTTTGTGGACACGGCCGGCGTGCGGCGCGCCTTCGAGGAGGCCGAAGCCATCGGCGTGCGCAAGTCCTACGAGGCGGCGGCGGACAGCGACTTGGCGCTGCTGGTGCTCGACGGCTCCGAGGAGATGACGGCGGAGGACCGCGACCTGCTCGAACGGCTCTCGGCGCTCGGCAAGATGCTGTTGGTGGTCAACAAGTGCGACCTGCCGCAGCGGCTCGATAGGAAGGCATTGGACTCGGAGCACGACACGCCGGTCCTGTTGGTCTCGGCATTGAAGCGGGAAGGGATTGACCCGTTGCGGCAGGCGATCCTGAAGACGGCGGCCCCGGCGCTGGCCGGAGACCGCGAGTCGCAGTTTCTTACCAACATCCGGCAGGAGCGGCTGGTTTGTGAATCGCTCGACGCGCTGGCGGCTTCGCGCCAGAGCTTAGAAAACGGTGTCCCGCACGAGATGCTGCTGCTTGATCTTTATAACGCCCTGCGCCCGCTCGACGCCATCACCGGCGAGACTACCATCGAAGACATTCTGAATAATATTTTCTCGACGTTTTGTATTGGGAAGTAGGACGGGTTCCTTTTTCTGAACTACTTTCTGAACCACTTTTTGAACTACGGCGTTCAACGGAGGTTGGCGGGGAGCTGCTTGCCCAGGTCTTCGTAGGTTTCGATAACAGCCGCCAGTGCGTCCTGCACGTTATGGACGGCCTCTTCTAGGGTGTCCCCCTCCGTGACCAGTTCCGGCAACGCGGGGCTGGTAACCGTATAGCCGCCTTCCGGCTGCGCCGTCAGCACCAGCGGAACCTTGAAGATTTCGGCCATGCCTTTTTCCTTTCTTGTCCCTCGCAGGACCTCTTGAGGATTCCCCTACACCACGACGATGGCGTGTTCGCCGCGCGTAATAACGCGGCCGACGATGGCAACCGGAACGCCGGCCTCGCGGAGGGCAGCCTCCGCCTCTGCTGCCGCCGAAGACGACAGCGCGATCAGCAGGCCGCCGGAGGTTTGCGGGTCATAGAGTAAAGACTCGATCTCCGCCGCTACATTCTCGGAAACCGAGACGGAGCAGGAGGCGAACTCGCGGTTGTTCTTCAGCCCGCCGGGAATAAAGCCCTGGCGGATGGCGTCGAGCGCGCCGGGCAGCGCGGCCACGCGGGAGTGGTCCAGCTCGATGGTCACCTCGCTCGCCACCGCCATCTCGCGGGCATGGCCGAGCATGCCGAAGCCGGTGATGTCTGTGATGGAATGGACCGCGCCGCTGGAGGAAGTTCCG
This sequence comes from Acidobacteriota bacterium, assembly GCA_022567475.1. Lineage (GTDB taxonomy): Bacteria > Acidobacteriota > Terriglobia > 2-12-FULL-54-10 > 2-12-FULL-54-10 > JADFGZ01. Next base: position 2,877 of record JADFGZ010000276.1, read on the forward strand.
AGCCGCGCCAACGTCTCGCAGGCCGCCCGGTTGAGCGACTTCATCGAATCGATAGCCGCAGCAACGCTCTCCTCGGACGCCTTGCCCTTCTTGAGGGCGGTCGCGATCACGCCGGTTCCCAGGCGCTTGGTCAGCAGCAGCGCGTCCCCGGCACGGGCGGAGGCGTTTGAGAGCACGCGCGCCGGGTGGATGGTGCCGGTGACGGCGTAACCGAACTTGAGCTCCTCGTCCGCGACGCTGTGGCCGCCGATCACGGCGCAGCCGGCCTCCTCCATCTTGGAGAGGCCTCCGAGCAGAATTTGCTCCAGGATTTCCGTTTCGCCCTTGCCGGGGAAGGCGACAATCGAGAGCGCGGAGATGGGCTTGCCGCCCATGGCGTAGACGTCGCTCAGGGAGTTGGCCGCGGCGATCTCCCCGTATGTGAACGGGTCGTCCACGATGGGCGTGAAGAAGTCCACCGTCTGCACCAGCGCCAGATCGGGCGCGATGCGGTAGACTCCGGCGTCGTCGGCTTTGTCAAAACCGACCAGCACGTTTTCGTTTTTTTGTGGCGGCAGTTTGCCGAGCACGGCGTCCAAAACCTTTGGACTCAGCTTGGACGCTCAGCCGGCCGCTTTCACCGTCGCCGTCAGGTTCACTTTTGTTGTTGGCATAATGAATTAGATTTTAACAGGAAGCCGCGATCAAGGAATCGCATTTTCAACTATTTCCACCGGCGAATCTTTGCATACGGCCCCGTTTTACCGCGCCCACTTCTGGAATTCTGCGAGCGGCAGTCTGGCGTCCCGGAGGATCTTTCGCAGCAGCGATCGATCAATGCTCTTGTAGTTTGGAACGGTAACGGGCTTTCTTCCCGGGCAGCTCAGGCGGATATGGCTTCCCCGCTGCCGTACCTCCCGGTAGCCAACCTTTCCCAGAATTCGGACCAGTTCTTTTCCGGAAAGGATCGGCAGGGGTTCCATTTCATAAGGTGAGCGTGTGGAGGCCCATCTCGGTAGGCTGGTAGGACTCCAGCAACTCGCGCGCTTGGTCTTCCTCCAAAAGCAACTCGATCACTTCCCGAATATTTTGCAGCGCTTCGTCGATAGTTTTTCCCTGAGTGTAGCAACCCGGAAGCACGGGGCATTCCACGACGTAATAGCCGTCCTCGCCTCGTTCGACAAGAATAGGCAATTGCTTGCCGGAAAATGGGCTGGGGCGAGTCTTGCCTCGTTTGGCGGTGACTGCCTTTCTCATGGTTTCCCCATTCTAGCAGAACTGTGCAGGTTCTCTCCTGCTTTGCGGTTGTCAAAAACACAAACCCGTTGACCCTTCCTGGCCCCTCTGCCAAAATGATCGGGACAGGAAAGGTCAGCGGAGTTGCTTCTCTCCCGTGTTTTCAGCCTCAAATGAAATCTTCGCAGCCACGGAATTTTATGGAATCGCGCCCGTATTTTCTTTTCGGTGACATCCTCTCGAACGCCGTCCTGGGCTGCCTCGCCGGCATGTCGTGCGCTGGGTTAGTGGGAGAGAGTTGGAATATGCTTCTCGCCATGCTGGCCGGCATGGTGCTGGGGATGGTGCTGGCGCTGCCGCTCCAGTTTGTTTGCGGCATCTTTTTCGGCGGGTTTGAGGTAATGCTGCCGTTGATGCTGACCGGCATGACAACCGGCATGGTCGTCGCCACGGTCGCGGCAACCCGCGAGCTGCCATGGGACCGTGGCGCTTTGTGGGGGGCCGGGCTCGGTGTGGCGGTGCTGGCGTTTACCTACCTGGCCAACGCCGTTCTTCAGGGAGAGGTACGACAAGAGAGATCATGAGCCGAAGTAAATGGGACGCCGCCGCCGCCGGTTACGACTTCTTCAACTCCCGTGGACCGGAGAAACGCTGGGCACCGCTCAAGCAGGAATTTTATGCTCCGATGCGCGGACGTGTGCTGTTCCTGGCGGTCGGCACGGGCCTGGATATACAGTTTTTCCCGCCCCGGCAGAATGTCGTCGGCATGGATATCAGCCGCAAGATGCTCGAAAAAGCGCGGCCCCGCGCCGGGCAATACGACGGGAGAATCGAACTGCTGGAGATGGACGCGCACAACCTGGCTTTTCCGGAGCATTGCTTCGATCAGGTCTTTACCGCCTGCACCTTCTGCTCGGTGCCGGACCCTGTGCTCGGCCTGCGGGAGCTGCGGCGGGTGCTCAAGCCCGGCGGAGAGCTGCGAATGTTCGAGCATACCGGCAGCCGCTGGTTTCCCTTCAGCATGGTGCTGCACCTGATGAACCCCATCAGCAGGCGGCTTGGCCCGGAGGTGATCCGCAACACGGTGGGTAATGTGCGGAAGGCAGGTTTCCAGGTTCGCCAAGTTCGCAACGTCTATCTGGATGTGGTCAAGTTCATCGTGGCGGTTTAAGATATACAGAGATGCCAAGGACTGAAGAAAAATTCGATGTGATCGTAGTCGGCGCCGGCCACTCCGGCTGCGAGGCTGCTATGGCGGCGGCGCGCATGGGGCTGCGCACGGCGCTCTGCACCATGAACCTGGACCTCATCGCGCAGATGTCCTGCAACCCCGCCATCGGCGGCATCGCCAAGGGCCACCTGGTGCGCGAGGTTGACGCCCTGGGCGGCCTGATGGGCGAGGTGATCGACGCCACCGGCATTCAGTTCCGCCTGCTCAACACCAGCCGCGGGCCTGCCGTATGGTCGCCGCGCGCCCAGGCCGACAAGAAGCTCTATCGCGTCCGCATGCGCCAGGTGCTGGAATCGGAACCGAACTTGAAGATCAAGCAAGCCGAGGTAGTGGAGTTCGTTGTGGAGGGGTTGAGCGACGCCTCATCGTCATCCGCCAATGGCGGCTCCTCACCTACGGGACGAATCGCGGGCGTGAAGCTCCGCGACGGGCGAACCATTCAGGGTAATACCGTAGTGGTTACTACGGGGACCTTTCTAAACGGCCTAATCCATTGTGGTGAAAACACTTATTCCGCTGGAAGGAGCGGCGAGCCGGCGGCCATGTACTTGGGTGAAGCCCTAAAGCGCCTAGGCCTGCGGCATGGCAGGATGAAGACCGG
>JADFGZ010000277.1 GCA_022567475.1 Acidobacteriota bacterium
TGAGCCCGAAGAACTCCCTGGAAGAGCTGGAGCGGTGCGTGAAAGAGCTTGGATTTGCAGGATGCCTGCTGAATCCCGACCCGAATGAAGGCGAAGAGCCGCCGCCCGGCCTGGGGGACGAGCATTGGTATCCGCTGTATGAAAAGATGGTGGAGTTGGATGTTCCGGCGATTGTGCATTCTGCCGGCAGCCGCTCACCCCGGGAGCCTTACAGCCTGCACTTCATCAATGAGGAAACCATCGCCGTCATTTCTCTGCTGAACTCTCGCGTGTTTGAGGACTTCCCGGCGCTGAAGCTTGTGATCTCCCACGGAGGCGGGGCGATTCCTTACCAGGTAGGTCGATTCCGAGCCGCCCGCTTCCGGCGAGGTGGTAAGGATGGCTTTGAAGAGAGCCTTCGCCGGCTTTACTTTGATACGTGCATTTACACCAAGGAGTCGCTGGAGCTTCTGTTCAAGGTAGTGGGGCCGGATCGGTGCATGTTTGGGACCGAGAGGCCGGGGACAGGGACGGCAATCGATCCCCAGACGGGCCGCTATATGGATGATCTGAAGCCGGTCATCGAGAGCATTGAGTGGCTGAAGGAAAAAGACCGCAAAATGATTTTCGAAGAGAATGCCAGAAAGGTGTTTCGGCTTTAAGGAGAAGGGGAACCGTGGCGAAGATTGTCCTGGGTCTGGGCACACCTCACAGCCCGCAGTTGAACATCCCGGCCAGCCGTTGGTCCTTGCTGCTGGAAAAAGATCAAAAGGATACCCGGATTGACTACGAAAGCCTCGTGCGCCAGGCAAAGCCGGGCATTGAGAAGGAACTCGGCGAACAGAAAATGCAGGAGCGATACGACGCGATGCAGAAAGCGTTAGATGCTCTTTGTAACACGCTCCGCCAGGTCTCTCCCGACGTGATGGTCGTTTTGGGAGATGATCAACATGAGCAATTTCTCGACGACAACATGCCGATGTTCTGCGTTTACCGGGGAAGTTCGCTGACGATCGTGAAACGGAGGGTGCCTTCGGATCGCGCCTGGCGACGGGCGGAAGAAGAAGAGCTGTCGGATGCGCCCATGCGCTTTGACGCGCACCCAGAGCTGGCGGACCATCTGATTACAAGCTTCGCTGAGCAGGGATTTGACGTCGCCTGCTCCAATCAGCTCCGAGCGGAAGTCGGTCTCGGTCATGCTTTTAGCTTTGTCTATCGGAAGCTCCTCCCCACGGGCGACATTCCGATGGTTCCCATCATGCTGAACACATTGTACCCGCCGAACCAGCCAACCCCGCGGCGGTGTTACGCCTTCGGGCAGGCGCTGCGAGCGGCCATTGAGGCCTGGGACAGCGACAAGAAGGTGGCCGTGATTACCAGCGGAGGTTTAAGCCACGTGGTCATCGACGAGGAGTTGGACCGGACGACACTGGACGCCCTCGAGCGCAAAGACCGCGAGAAGCTTTGTTCGCTGCCAGTGGAGAAGTTGCGGCGTGGAACATCAGAGATCAGAAACTGGATCGCGATGGCTGGCGCTTTGGAGCACCTGCGAATGGAACTGATTGATTATATCCCCGCATACCGCTCCCCGGCAGGCACCGGGTGCGGGATGGCGTTTGTGGAGTGGCGCTAGTGGCACCGGTGCTGCGTTTTGGGATTGTAGGACTGGGAGTGGCCAGCACGCAGATCCTCCCCCACATGGCCAAGCACCCCTATGCGAAGGTCACAGCGGCTTGCGATGTGAACCGGCCGCACGCGCTGGAGAAATTCAGGCGGGAGTTTGGCGGAGAAACGTTTGAGAGCATCGAGGACCTGTGCCGCAGCAAAAACGTGGACGCTGTGTACATCTGCACAGCGAACCACCTCCACAAAGAACACGCCATCATTGCGGCGGAACACAAAAAGCACATCATCGTGGAAAAGCCGATGGCGCTCTCCATCGAAGATTGCGAGGCGATGAACCAGGCGGTGGAGAAAAACGGGATAAAACTTCTGTGCGGCCATACGCACAGCTTTGATCCGCCAATCCAAAAGATGCGGGAGATCGTCCGGAGCGGCGAACTCGGCAAGCTGCGGCAGATCCTGACTTTTTACTATAACGAATTCATGTACCGTCCCCGGATGCCGCAAGAGTTGAATTCCTCGCAGGGAGGAAACGTGGTGTTCAACCAGGGACCGCACCAGGTGGACATCGTGAGGCTGATCGGGGGGGGGCGGGTCCGGAGCCTCCGGGCCATGACCGGCATCTGGGATGAGCAGCGGCGGGCGGAAGGAGCGTGGGCAGCATACCTGGAGTTTGAAGACGGGACGCCGGCTCTGATGGGGTACAGCGGATACGGCCACTTCGATACAGCCGAGCTTCACTTCGGGATCGGAGAGGGAGGCCGTCCGAGGGACCCCGAAACAAACCTCAAGGCAAGAAAAAACCTCCAGGGCGTCTCGCAACAAGAGGAGGCGGCCTTGAAGGAATCCATGAGGTATGCCGGGACGCGAGAAGGCGAGTGGCTCCGAGGGGCCAAGGGAGACCGGCCTCACCAGTCCTTCTTCGGGTTTACGTTGGTCAGTTGCGAGAAGGGCGACATCCGGCAGTCTCCGAACGGGCTTACCATCTATGGAGATTCCGGCAAAGAGGAAATTCCGCTCCCGCCAGCGCGAACCGGAAGGGAGGCGGAGATTGACGAGCTCTACCGGGCAGTGGTGGAGGACCGGCCCGTGTTCCATGACGGAAGGTGGGGAGAGGCCACATTGGAGGTTGTGCTAGCCATTATGGAGTCGGCGAGACAGCGGAAAGAAATTTTCATGTCACACCAAGTTCCGGGCCCGGATTAAAGTTGCTGGGAAGGCGGTTCGGGAATTTTGGCGGGCATCTGATCTTTTTCACAAACTAACAGGCTTGTTCCAAGGAGGGTTCGCGGTGGCGGGGACCATTCTGCAACTGTGCCAGATCAGCCGGATCTTTGGGTCCACGAGAGCCGTGGACCGGTTGAACTTGGAAATTCAAGAGGGAGAGATCTTCACGCTCCTAGGGCCCAGCGGCTGCGGCAAAAGCACTACCCTGAGGCTGATTACCGGCCTGGAACGGCCCGATGAAGGAGAGATTTATCTCCGCGGCAAGGCGGTGGCTTCCGTTTCCCAGGGCGTGTTCATCCCCACCCACAAGCGGAATATGGGCATGGTGTTCCAGTCTTACGCCATATGGCCGCATTTGACGGTGTTCGAAAACGTAGCCTACCCTCTGCGGGCTCATGGGGTCCGGGGGGCGGAGGTGAAGGAAAGAGTTTCGAAGGCGCTGGCGCTGGTGAACCTCCAGGGGTTTGAAGACCGTCCGGGTCCTCTGTTGAGCGGGGGACAGCAGCAGCGCGTCGCGCTGGCCAGAGCTATGATTTACGAGCCGGATATTCTTCTGTTGGACGAGCCGTTCAGCAGCCTGGACGCCAAACTGCGGGACCAGATGCGTGTCGAGCTGAAACAATTGCAGCGAAGGGTTGGCATCACAGTGCTCTTTGTGACGCACGATCAGGTGGAAGCCCTGAGCCTCTCGGACCGAATCGCTGTGATGGAGTCCGGGCGGGCTGTCCAGGTCGGCTCCCCGCAGCAGTTGTATGAAAGGCCGGAAAAGCCTTTTATACGGGATTTCCTGGGCAAGTCCGTCGTCCTCCATGGCCGGATCGCACGGGTTGGACCGGAGAATCAACTGGAGGTCGTTCTGGCGGGAAAGCCGCAGAGAACTTTTTTGATCCATAGCAATCGCAATGTTGCTTCTGTTTCTCAGCCGAGCGCGGGGCAACGGGTGTTCCTGTCAATCCGTCCGGAGGACATCATCGTAGGCCAGTCGGGCGGCCAGCCGGGCGCCGGGGAAAACCGTAATGAGATGGAGGGAACGATTGCCGCTTTGCAGTTCCAAGGGGACCGCTATGAATGCCACGTGCAGGTGGGAGAAGATCGAGTCGTTCTGTACTATCCTCGTCCCAGCCCTTACCGTGTGGGACAAACCATTCGATTTTATCTTCCCGCGACGGCCTTAAGCGTATGGACACAATAAAGCGGGGATTCGCCATCCGGCTTCCCTTTCGGCTGGAGACTCAGGGCCTGCTCTGCACTGCGGTGCTGGGCGCCGTCGGATTCGTTGTGCTGTACCCCCTTCTGTTGCTCATCCTCAACAGCTTCCGCGTGCCAGGGGCCGGCTACGGCCTGGACCATTGGGCGGCTGCCCTGAGAGAGCCGGGGATGCTAACCGCCGTCTTCAACACGGCCAAGCTCACCTTGCTCCTGCAGGCAATTTCGTTTCCGGTGGCTATGTTAATTGTTTGGCTTCTGGCACGAACCGATATCCCGGGAAAAAATTGGATTGAATTTCTGTTCTGGATCGCCTTTTTTGCTCCCTCCCTGCCTATTGTCTTGGGATGGATTTTGTTGCTCGATCCCGATTTTGGAATCCTCAATCAGGTCCTGAAACAAGTTTTTTCCCTGGAAACCGGACCGCTCAACATTTATTCCTTCTGGGGAATCCTCTGGGTTCATCTGGCGACCAAATCCGTCGTCGTGAAGGTCATCCTGCTCACTCCATTTCTTCGCAACATGGATGCCTCTCTGGAAGAGGCTTCCCGTGTGGCAGGGGTTGGCCCCCTGCGCACCCTGGCCCGCATTGTGGTTCCGGTGATGGCGCCCGCCATTATGGTCGTGATGCTCATGTCGGTCATTCATTTGCTCGAGACCTTTGAAATCGAGCAAGTATTGGGGCCGCCCTTCAATTTTTATGTTTACAGCACGATGATCTTCCGGCTGCTGCAGATTGAACCGCCGCAGTACGGGGCAGCCACGGCCCTGGCCGTAATGATCCTGGTGGCGATGGTGCCCTTAATCCTCCTGCAGCAAAACATCAGCAGGAGCCGGCGCTACACGACCGTTACCGGACAGTACAAGGCCCAGCGGTTTGCCTTGGGCCGCTGGAAGTGGCCGGCCTTTGCTCTGGTGCTGGGGCTGGGGTTTTTCTTTACCTTGCTGCCCGTTGTTTTCCTGGGCTTGGCGACTTTCATGCGCCTGTTCGGCTTTTTTGACCTGCCGGACCCCTGGACCATCAGCCACTGGAGCCGCGTGTTGAGTGATTCGATCTTTCTCCGTTCCCTCAAGAATTCACTGCTTCTGGGAGCAGGAGCAACCCTGCTTGCCGTCCTCTGCTATCCCTTGATCGCCTACATTGTTGTGCGAACCCGCTACAGGGCGCGGGCGATTTTAGATTTTCTGTCCTGGCTGCCGATTGCCATCCCTGGAATGATCCTGGGGCTCGGATTTCTGGAGCTTTTTCTGGGCTCCCCGGTTTTTCGCCCGCTGTACGGGAGCATCTTTGTTTTGATCCTGGCCACCTCCATCAGCAGCATGACGCTGGGAGTGCAGCTGCTGAAGAGCAACCTGTTGCAACTGGGGCAGGAACTGGAAGAAGCGTCCTGGGTGGCGGGAGGGAGTTGGGCCTACACGTTTCGCCGCGTCATTCTGCCCATCCTGGCGCCGGTGATGATTACCGTGGGACTGGTCGCCTTCATTGCTGCTACGCGGAACGTTGCGGGGATCGCCTTGCTGGTGACCAGTCAGAACAGGCCCTTGGCGATGCTCCAATTGGATTACATGGTGGACGGCCGGTATGAGGCCGCAGCGGTTGTGGGCGTGATCGTCATGCTTCTGACATGCGGCGTGGCCCTGCTCGCTCGCCTGTTTGGCCTGAAGCTCGGCATTCGCAACTGAAAACAAGCTTGTGCAATACTATGCTTAAGTGGATGGGAAAGACAGCAGGATTGCTGTTCGTTTTACATCTTTAAAGGTATTGAGTAAAATCTCTTTAAAACGCTCTAGAGGTAATCCGTATGCTCACTAGAGAGGAAAACGAGACTTTGACGAAAACCGGCCCGGGCACGCCCGGAGGCGAACTTTTGAGACG
>JADFGZ010000030.1 GCA_022567475.1 Acidobacteriota bacterium
TACGAGGTCGACAGCGGCACCGTGCTGCGCGTCATGCACGGCGAGAGCGGCAGCCTCGCGGGTTTCGGCGGGCGCCTCGCGTACAGGCCCGGAGTTGGCGGAGGGCCAAGTGCCGGTGCGCCGGTGGTGGGCGTCGGCCCATTCCAAAATGTTGCGCATGGTCAGGGCCGGCGCCATCAGAATAGCGCCCATAATGTAAGCGCCGCTGGTGGGCATACCCATCCCCATGATGATGCAGCCCAGCATGATCAGAACCAGTGCCGGCAGCAGATAGCCGCCCGAGGTCATGATGATCAGGCTGGAGAATTTGAGGCCAATTCCGGTATAGGAAACCACTCCCACCACGATGCCCGCGGCAGCTGCGGGTACGGTAACACCCACGGCGCGACGTGCTCCCATCTGCAAAGCCTTTAGAATGTCAGAGGGAGATAGACGAGTGACTCGGCTGAAAAGACTGGCGACAACGACTGACAGGGTGGCCGTAAAAGCCGCTCTCTGGAGAGAATATCCGGCAAAGATCTGGTAGACCAGGACTCCCATGGGGAGAAGCAGCATCAGGCGGGTCTTGAGCTTACCGAGCGACGGCAGCTCCTCGGCCTTCAGACCCAGGAGCCCCTCCTTTTTAGCCTTCAGGTCCACCATTAAAAAAACGGCGACATAGTACACCACAGCGGGAATGGTTGCGTACAAGGCGATCGAAAGGTAGGAAATCCCCACCATTTCCGCCATGATGAAGGCAGCAGACCCCATGATGGGTGGCATCAATTGCCCCCCAGTAGAAGCGACCGCCTCTACGGCACCGGCGAAGGGAGCCGAATAACCAGCTTTTTTCATCAAAGGAATCGTGAAAACACCCGTGCCACTGACATTGGCCACGGCACTTCCACTGATGGTCCCCATCAGACTGGAGCCAACAATAGCCCCCTTGGCCGGTCCACCCCTTCGAGTACCGGTAAGACGAAAGGCCAGGTCAATAAAGAGTTGGCCCCCGCCGGAAATCTCCATAAAGGCAGCGAAGAGGATGAAGTAAAACACATAGTTGGAGATGACTCCGGTGGGGATTCCAAAGAGGCCTTGCACACTCAACCCCTGCTGTTCCGCCAGGTCGCTCAGAGAAATTCCCGAGTGCCGCAGCAACCCGGGCATCCACGGGCCGATCAGCTGATAGATGAAAAAAACCAGAGCGATGGTGGGCAAACTCCATCCCACCACTCGCCGGCAGGCTTCCAGAGTCAAAACGATCAGCACCAGGGCGGCAGCAATGTCGAGTGGGTGTAAAGGGTCAACAAAGTGAATCCGAGTAGCGAGACGCTCGTAATGCCAGACCAGATGGGCCCCGGCAGCCATTGCCAGGCCGCTGAGAAGAAGATCATACCAGGCCGCACTTCCCCAGAAGGTTTGCCCTTCTTCCCTTTCGGTATTTCGACTGGCCGGATAGATCAGGAAAGCCAGCGAAAGTGCAAAAACAACGTGCAGGGGGCGCTGGATCATTTCCGGATAAAAGCCAACCCCTGCCGTGTATAGTTGAAAAGTGGACCAGACGATGGCAAGCAGAGAAGCCAGTTGAAGAAATTGCTTGAGCATCTGGGAGCCTAACCGGGATTATGCATAAATAGTCTACTGCAGTGCCGCAGTCATCCACGCTGACTGCGTTGTGCTGAATAATCCCGGCTAGGAGCCTGCGCGGCAGAAAATATTCGGTACTCCATGTGGATTCTAAGTACTGCGCACCCACAATCTGTAGTGGTCACAAGGGCCAGAAATCGTTCTGCCGCGCAGCCTCCTAGCACCTCAACCCCGAAAGACCCCAACTGTGCCCGAAGTGTGGGCGCGCGTATGGGCTTGTGATCGGGCTTGATTACGGGGCTGGCAGGGCGTATTCTTTGAACAGAAAGGGAACTCTAAGCGGAGATTCCAGAGGCACTTAGTTACTTTTCGAAGAGCACTTTTGGGGAGGCAAAATCCCGTGATGCGGATTGGGTTTGGCTGCAGATCTCATCTTACTCCCCGTCCGAGGTGCCCCTTGAACAGGTGATTGACAACAAAGAAGGAAGGAGATTTCCATGGTTGGAGCACTGAAAAAGAGCATTCTGATGGTTTGTAGCTGGTGGGTGATGGTGGCGGCGGTAGGGGCGCAGGATACCGTGAATGTCGCTGCCAAACTGGTCTATTACCCAGACCTGATCGTTCACAACGGCAAGATCGTAACCATGGATGACCTAGACCCCTTCGGACCTGTGGGCAATATCTTCCAGGCCATGGCGATCCGAGAGGACCTGATCCAGTTTTTGGGCACCGACGCTGAGATCCTGAGTCTAGCGGGTCCGCAAACCCGCAAGATCGATCTGGGAGGCCGGACAGTGGTTCCCGGGTTGATTGATACCCACAATCACCTCCATAACGGCTTCGTGTCCCGTTGGGCCAACGACAATCCCCGGGAAGTCTTCACCATCATGAGAGAATTTACCGTGTCCGGAAAGACTTCTTATGAGGAAATAACCAAGGGGATTGAAGTGATCATTAAGGAACGGATGGTGGGAGCTCCCGAGGGGCAATGGGCTTACATCGACCTCGGCGCCCGGGGACCGTCGGCCGCGGGTCTTGGGGTGATGTACCTGAGGACGAACCAGATGACGCGGGGACAACTGGATGAGTGGGCTCCTACCCAACCGGTTATGCTCGAAGACTCGTCCAATTACTTGATGAACACCGCGGCGCGCAACGACTTCATGGAGATGTTTAGCGTAGAGGCAACCGATCATAACGAACAGGCAATGGTGAATCCCAGAGTGGACCGTAACTTGATCGCAGAAAGATACTTCAGGACCCGTGTTCCCCAGCTGGCCGACATCATTGAGAACGGGCTGAAGCACTTTGCCGCCATGGGCTTTACGGGATACAGTTCGCACATCGTCGGTTTGCCCATCCACGATGCTTTCATGCTCCTGGCCCGAGAGGGCCGGATGCCGGTACGATTTGGGTGGGCACACCGTGCCTGCCAGAATATGGTGGTGGACATTCCGACCTGTTTCTCCCGCTTGGGGGATATGGCTGGCATGGGCGACAAGTACTTCTGGAATGTCGGCGTCACGTTGGGAGCCCTGGACTTGGACGTTCCGGTCGCCTGCACGACGATGGAAGCCATCGACCCCAGGATCAAGGCAATGGAACAGTGCTGGGCAGAACCGGGGGGGCCATACTATGAAGCCATCTATACTGCCATAAAGTCTCGCCTGCGCTATGTGATCAACCACAACAACGGGGATAAGGGCTTGGATCAGTTCATGGACATTCTCGACCGGGTGATGGAAGAAGATCCGAGCATGGACCTGGAGTATATGCGTTCCCGCAGATTCACTTCCGACCATTGCCCGTTCTATCCCAGGCTGGACCAAATGCCGCGCATGGCAAAATTCAACATGCAGTTCAGTTGCGGCGCCCACGAACTATCTTCCGACCATGGTTATTCGATAGGGAAGATCTACTCGGAGAAATACGCGAATCGCGTCGGGCCCATCAACAGCATGTTGAAGAACGGACTCATGGCGTCCAATGAAGGCGGCGGGAACGGGATGAACGAAGTCAATCAGACCACCTTCGCACAGTGGTATCCCTACATCAACCGGAAGAGATCCGATGGAGTGGTCCTGGCAGCGCAGGAAGCGATCAACCGTGTCCAGTTGATGAAAATGAGCACGTCCATGGCTGCTTTTTATGTGCTCAAGGAGAAGGTGTTGGGGACGCTGGAACCGGGCAAGTTCGCCGATTTCATTGTCTACAACAAGGACTACTTCACGATTCCACAAGAGGATATCCCCAGCGTGTACCCGTTGATGGTGGTGGTGGGAGGCAAGACGATTGTTCTGCGCGAGGAGTACGCCGCCGATCTGGGTTTGCAGGCCGTGGGACCGCAGCTCACATTCTCATCAGAGCTGGACGGTCCGCCTGAAAACCGCACTTTTGACGCGTTGGAGTTTCTGGGCATAGAACGCAGTGTCGATGATATGGACTGAGATGATATGGACTGAGAAGGGCAGGGCAGGCGGCCCAGCCGATGCAACCGTAAGTCTAGCAAGCAAACAATTCCGGCCACCTCTCGGGTGGCCGGAGCCGCCGTCCTGAGCAATAGGGAGAGAATCCCATGAAGAAAATAATCGGTCCGCTGGCAGCGGTCCCGTGTCTCTTTTTGCTGGTTTTGGGAGCATTCGCTCAGGAAGCTCGGGAAGAGGCGTGGAAAGGGTACATGGAGACCGCCTCACAGGCGCTCAAGGACAACAAACCCAATGAAGCTGTGATGGCGTTTCAGGCCGCCATCGGAGAAGCGGAACGGTTCGGACCGCAAGCCCCGCGGCTGGCCTCTACGCTATTTATTTTGGGGAAATATTATTTTTCGCAGGGCAAATTTTTGGGAGCGTCGACGCTCATCCGGCGTTCTCTTTCGATTCGGGAAATCAGTCTGGGGGCGGATCACCCGGAGGTGGCCAATACCATCGATACGCTGGCTGGAATGTACATCCATGAGGGAAGGGACAATGAAGCAGAGCCGCTCCTGCGGCGATCCCTGGCTATTCGTGAAACAGCCTACGGGCAGCAACACCCCGACGTGGACGCCAGCCTCAACCGGTTGGCGGCCCTGTATAACACGCAAGGCAGGTACGACGAAGTAGAACCGCTCCTGCAACGCTCGCTCGCGGCGCGGGAAAAGGCTCTGGGCGCGGACCATCCGCTCGTGGCCGCGGCCTTGAACAACCTGGGCGTGTTGTATCACAAGCAGAACAGGCTGGCCGAGGCCGAGGCGCTGATGAAACGTGCCTGGGACCTCCGGGAGAAACACTTCGGCCAGCAACACCTGGAAGTGGACAATAGCATCAGCAGCCTGGCCAGCCTCTACCGCGACCAGGGCAAGCACGCCGAGGCGGAAAAGTTGCTGATGCTTTCGATGTCTATCCGTGACAACTCGCTGGGCGCGAAAAATCCCATGGACCCGATGCTGGCTGCTGGCCTGAGAGACCTTGCCGTGGTTCGGATGGCCCAAGGAAAATATGCGGAGAGCCAGCCCTTGCTGGAGCGATCCCTCGTCATTGAAGAAAATTTCGTGGGAAGGGAGAACCCGCTTCTGGCTGCCACCTTAATCAACTTGGCGCGTGTGCATCTGAACCAGCAGCACTACTCCGAAGCCGAGCAACTTCTGATGCGCACCCTGACCATCCAGGAAAAATCCTCTGGTCCGGAGCATGTCAGCATTACTCCCACGCTCGGCAGTCTGGCGGAAGTTTACGACAGACAGGGTCTCTACGGCAGCGCAGAGCCGCTCTGGAAGCGTTCGCAAGCTATCTTGGAGAGATCCGGACCGGAGGAGCAACCGAACCTCGCTGCCACCCTGGACGCTTTGGGAAGGCACTACTCCGCACAACAGAACTACAGAGAGGCCGAACCCTTCTTTCAGCGCTCTTTCGAGGTGGCGGAGAAATCTTTAGGAGAGAACCATCCGTTTGTGGCCGAAATCCTGGCGCATCATGCCGGCCTGCTGCGCCAGACCGGCCGCGCGGCGGAGGCCGAATCGTTCGACGCTCGCGCTCAAGCGGTCCGTGCCGGCCCTGACGAAAAATAAGGACGAAAAGTAAGCTTGATCCACTGGGGAAAGCAGTATGCGTAAGGGGATTCAAAAGCGGGTTGTCTTGTGGCTTGCTGTGGTGGGGGCGCTACTCCCCATGCCGCCACAATTGCGGGCTGCAGCGCTGCAATCGGATTCCGAACAGGTGCCTCGCGTTTCCCTCGCGGAGATTAGCGGAAACCCTGGCGCCAGCGTGATGATGCCGCTCTCTTTGACACCGGACCCCAAGAATCCTTTGCGCTCTCTCACCGTGGATATCGAATACGTGAGCAATAGCCTGATCTTTCAGAAGGCCTCCCGGGGGCTGGCCGCGGAACTGGCGAACGCGGACATCCAGACGAGCCTGACCGAAGGCAAACCGGACGACAAGGGGTTGAAGCGGGCCCGGCTCCGGATAACGGCGTCGCTTCCGGAACCCAATCCGAAGGATGGGTTGCCGCATGGGCTGCTCGCCTATCTGCTCTTTCAGGTCTCCCCGGACGCCAAACCTTTCCTGATTACTCTGACGCCGACCGTGGTTTCGGCGAATGATCTCTCGACCCCTCCAAAAGCAGTGGCCAACGTGGGTGCTAAGCCGGGCGTGGTGAGTGTGGAATCCTTGGACGCCACCTACGACCGCCTCGCACCGGCGGTGGCCTGCTTCTTCTTCACGCACTGAAAACCGTCGGAGGATTGACGTGGCCGATTTTTTGTGCCAAGGCCTTTTTCTGCCTGGAGTTCGTTGCCGTGGCAACGGTCGGCAGGCTGGCACGGTTTAATGGAAATGGTTTAATGGAAAGTGTTGGTGGGCCCACTAGGATTCGAACCTAGGACCGACGGATTATGAGTCCGCTGCTCTAACCGCTGAGCTATGGGCCCTCAAGGACAGACGGATCAGTTGCCCCGGGGTCAGCAGAAACTGTAGCGGGCAACTGCAGCTTCTTTTCTCCTGATAGTCTGGGGGTGCTTGACAGTCTGTGGGTGATTGTTTCATGGAAGGGTTCCAGGCGCCCGAAAGCTCTCTTGGGTCTCGGAAGTCATGCAAATGGATCGCTGAGAAACGGTCACGCTGGAATCGTTTCCTCACTTGCTTAAACTCAAACGCAACGGCACGCACCTCGCCGGCGCGCACACCGAATGTCTTTCTGGGAGAGTGTATCACGAACCCTTTTGCCAGGCGAAGGAGGAAGCTCGCCACCGCGTGTTGGTGATCGATGGAGGTCGCTCAGCATGGACTGCCGGTTTATGAGTTCCGCTGCAAATCATCCGGATCGTTGTGTACGGGGAGTCCGGGCTATCTCATGCTGGTGCGCAAAGCTTGATGTTTAACCCGGCATGTTTAACCCAGGCTGTTTAACTCAGGCTGTTTAACTCTGGATGCCCAGTGATGACGCGATCGCGGGGGAGTTTGTAATGAGCAGGCGGATGATATATGCTTCTGAACACGGCGCAAGTTGAACTCAGAGATCCCGGCTCAAATTATCTATGCCAGCACAACCCGAAGAGGTCAAGTTGAGGCGCGAGTCGCAGCCCTTGCAGCAGGTCTTACCATCCCCAACAGGGAATATGCCTTCCTGCAGACCGGTATTGAGAGGTTGCCTGCTTGCGGGTGTGGTATTTACCGTGCTGTTTCATTTTTCCAGCGTAGGAGTGTTGGCCCAAGAAACTTTAGGCGGCGTTCGTGGCACGGTGCGGGCACAGGCTGGACATCCCATCCCAGGAGCCGAGGTGACGGCGAAGAATCTAGCGACGGGGACCAGCCACAAAGTCAGCAGCAACGGCAAGGGCGAGTTTGAAATCCTTCGATTGGAATCCGGCGTTTATGCAATCCAGGTTACCGAACCTGGCTTCAGGTCACCGGCGCCCAGGCAGATGGAGCTGGGACCAGGCCATGCAGCCGTGCTGGAGTTTCTGCTGGAGCCAAGTTCGGGAGACATGGAGCGCAAAACCGAAAGTGCGGGCGCGGATGCATCAGGCTCTCCTTCCGCCGGCATGGCCAACATGATCGGCGAGGACCAACTGGCAGGTCTTCCGCTCAATGGCCGCAGTTACAGCCAACTGGCAACACTGCAAGCCGGTGTAAGCGATCCTTCCTCCGCTTCGGGTTCGCGGGGGGTTGGCGGCGGCGGTCTGACCGTGGCGGGGGGGCGCTCCACCTCCAACAGCTTTTTGCTGGATGGAACAAACATCATGGATACCAATAACCAGGTCCCGCGCAGCGCCGCCGGGGTGCAGTTGGGGTCGGATGCTGTATTCGAGGTCCAGGTATTCGCCGTCAACTATGGGGCGAATTACGGTCGGGGCAGCGGCGGCGTTCTGAACTCGATCACCCGCTCCGGGACGCCGCAGTGGCACGGAAACTTATTTGAGTACTTTCGAAACAGCAAACTCGACGCGAAGAATTTTTTTGATCCGTCCGATGAGCCGATTCCCCCCTTCAAGAGGAACCAATTCGGTTTTACCCTCACAGGTCCGGTTCTCAAAGAGAGAACTTTTTTCATGGCAAGCTTCGAGGGATTGCGCGACCGGTTGACCAAAACAGTGATCGACCATTTTCCAGACGAGATGGCAAGGAAGGGTCAGGGGATTATTACGGACGCTGACGGAAACGATATCCCGATTGAAGTGAACCCAAGCGTGAAACCCTACCTGGCCCTTTATCCTCTGCCTAACGCGGGGTCGCTGGGAAGGGGAGTGGGCGAAAATGCCGCCTCGCAATTCTTGCCGACCGATGAGAATTTTTTCACCGTTCGCGTGGACCACAAGATTTCCGACCGCGATAGTTTTTTTGCCCGCTATACCATTGATGACGCTACCAGCCATTCATCGCAGGCCACTTTTCTGTATAAGTCGCAAAGTAACAGCCGCCAGCAGTATCTGACCCTGGTGGGAACGCATATATTTAGTCCCGCCCTTCTGACCTCCTTCCGCTTTGGGTACACGCGGCCGGTGAACGCCGAGGACACGCTTTCTTCGATTGAGGTTTCACCTGAGCTGTTCTTCGTTCCCGGCGGCCCTATTTTTGGACGAATTGATGTTCCTGGACTGAGCGATTTCGGCCCTGCTCCTACGCCGGCAGCCAACGTGATGAATACCTTTCAGTTTGCGAATGATGTGCTGGTGAATCGCGGCAGCCACTCACTCCAGTTGGGATTCAACCTGCATCGCTACCGGTGGGATCTTTTCTCCAGTTCGAATAAGGGCGGGGTGTGGTCTTTCAACAGCCTGGAGAGCTTCTTGCGGGGAGGGCCGGAGGGAACGAACTTGACGGTAGCGTTGCCAGGGTCGGACAACGCTCACGCTTACCGCCAGACCCTGGCGGGGTTCTACTTCCAGGATGGATATCAGATCCATCCACGCTTCCGGCTCAACTTTGGCCTCCGCTATGAATTTGTAACTCGGCTGAACGACAATTTTGGCAGAACCGTCTTCCTTCCCGATCCGGTCAGGGATACAGAGGTCCAGTTTGGGCCGTATCTGGAGCGCAATCCCTCGCCGCGCGCGCCCGCTCCGCGCCTTGGATTGAGCTGGTCTCCCTGGGCTGACCGGGATACGGTGGTGAGCGCAGGCTTTGGCATTTACTACGATCAATTTTTGGCCTACGTAATCAGCTCGAAAAAGGCCTCGGCTCCTTTTTTTCAAAAAATAGTCAGGAACAATTTTAGTTCGACCGATACTTTTCCAAACGCTGTGGCGGCCGCAGAGGGTTTTCCCGCCCAGGCACAGGTCCTGGATTACCGGCACACGGTGACGCCGCAAGTCATGCGCTACAACTTTGCGGTCGATCAGCCGCTTCCCGGCGGCTGGCTATTCCAGGCATCTTACGTGGGGGCTCGCGGAAACCATCTGTTCCGCGTCTATGAAGCTAACCTGTTCCCGCTCCCCGTCACCCGGGCCGATGGGTCGCTCTTTTTCCCCGATGACTGCAATGACCCGCTGAACCGGAACCCTTCACCAAATTGCCGTCCCGATGCGGGCCCGGTGAATCCCGCGCTGGGAAGCATTACACTCATCAGCAGCGATACCCAGTCGTTTTATAATTCCTTCCGGATTGCCGCCAGAAAAAGGGTCGGCTCCGGAATTTCATTGCGATCCAGCTATACCTACAGCAAGTCCGTGGACGACGCCTCCTCATTCGCGCCGCGCACAGGGCAGTACGGGTTGTCGCGGACTCTCGAACGGGGGCTTTCGGATTTCGACATCCGACATCGCTTCGTGGTCAACTACTTCTACACGCCTCCTTTCGGTAGCGGGCGGCGCTGGGGGACATCCGGAGTTCTGGGGCAGGCGCTCGGAGGTTGGCGGATGGGAGGGATCGTCTCCTTCCGGACCGGCACGCCGTTTACGCCACAGATCAGAGTGCGTACTCCGGGATTCCTGTTTTCTCCCACACGGCCGAATTTGCTTCCGGGCCGCAGCAATAATCCGGTGCTGGGCGGCCCCGACAAGTACTTCGACTCATCCGTTTATGCTGTTCCAGAGCCGGGCACCCTCGGCAATGCCGGGCGCAACACGATTACGGCGCCAAGCGTGTTCCGGATGGACATCTCGTTGCAAAGAGAGTTTCTGCTGGACGCCAAACGGCGGCTTCAATTCCGGGCCGAAATTTTTAATGTCCTGAACCATCCAAACTTTGGGAGAGTTTCGGGCGGCTCCACCGTTGTGTTTTCAGGCGAATCCGGCAGGCTGAATTCCACTGCGGGGAGAATCCGGGAGACGAGCGCCACTTCCCGGCAGATTCAATTCGCGTTGCGATTTTCATTCTAAAGCGGTTTTACAATCGCTGCATGGCGTCCCGAGATGTTATTCCTCGCTACACTAGGGCACTAGGAATGACATCCTGGTTGCACCTGCACTGTACAGTAATACGGAAACCGTTTTAGAATAGGGTCAGGCGGGAGTCTGGTGATGCAGGTCAGCCCGCTGTGAGGATACTCTGCCCGAGAGGAAATGTTGCGGAATTGGCAACTTTGAATTTGCAACTTTAAATCTGCAACCTTGAATTTGAAACAAGGACTGGAAAAAATGAAGATGATTCGCCATGCTGATGCACATCTGATCGCAAAGCATTTAACCACGCTGAATTCATCCGGCAGCGGTAAGCGCCGACTCCAGACGGGCCTGCCGCGTATTGCCGGGGCTGGCCTATGGCTGTTCGTCTGCGCAGGGTTTATTCCTGGAGCTTGGCTGAGTGCGGCAGCCCAGACCGGAGAACAAAAACCTGTGGCAACGGTAGGAGGGGAGGCTCTATATGAGGAAGATTTCCTGCCGCAGATTCAGGGTCAGGTTTACAAGATTCGCAAGCAGGAATATGACCTCAAGCGCAAAGCGCTGGAAGACGTCATCAACAAGAAACTGATGCGGGCAGAGGCCCAGAAGCAGGGAATCACTGAGCAGGAGTGGCTCCGTCAGGAAGTGGACTCCAAGGTGCCCGACCCGACCAACGCCGAAGTCGAACAAACATACGTGAATCAGATGGCCCGTATCAACCGGCCGATCAACATGGTGATAGACCAGATTCGCCAGCAACTGAAACAAGCGAATTTGGTGCAGGCCCGGGAGGAATTTTTCCGCGGTTTGCGGGAGAGGGCAGGGGTGAAAATTTATTTGCAGCCCCCGCGAATCGAGGTGGGTTACGACCCGGCCCGAGTCCGGGGAAACCCCGGTGCCGTAATCACCATTGTGGAGTTCTCCGACTTTCAGTGCCCTTTCTGCCTGAGAGCTTATATGACGATCAAGGGAATCCTCGCAAAGTACGACGGGAAGGTAAAATTGGCCTATCGGGACTTGCCTCTGCAGCCGATTCAGCCGGGCGCGCACGGGTCGGCAGAAGCTTCCCGATGCGCCGGCGCGCAAGGGAAGTTCTGGGAGTATCACGACCTGCTCTTTGAAAACCAGGACTTTTTCGGCGATGACGAATTCAGAGAATACGCCGAAATCTTGCAGCTCGATACGAAGCAGTTTACAACCTGCCTGGAGAGCGGCAAGTTTCAATCCCAAATTCAGGAAGATTTTCAGGAGGGAGTGCGGATGGGGATTACAGGGACTCCTTTTTTCTATATCAATGGAATCCCGGTGAATGGAGCGCAACCGGCAGCTGTGTTTGAAGAAATCATCGAAGCGGAACTGGCCGCAATTGAACAGTGAGCCGGCGACCCGCTTGATTGATAAATGAATGTCACTTCCGTCTTGTAGTTGCCCCGACGACTCGTAGTTTCTGCACGATGCAGTCCCGCCAAAAAGCAAACTCTCCAAGTTGCTGAGTGGAATAAAAAGTTTGGTTGCGGGGCTGGATTTGAACCAGCGACCTTTGGGTTACGAGTTTAACCCCTTTTGGCTAAGTTGTTCATTTTGCGGTACGCATAGCAACGTTCAGGAAGGTTAAGGAAGGTTCAGAAAGGCTCGGAAAAGCTTATCGAACCCTAATCGCCCCGAGAAAACTCACCTGAATTTTGGTACGCCACTTCGGCTTGATGCAGGGCAACGGCGACTCCCCCCTCCCAATGAAAGTGCTCTGCAATACGCAGCAATCCGCCGAAGCAGTGGGCATCTCTATCATGACCCTGCAACGGTGGATTGCTTCTGAAAAGGTGAAGGCCCCAGCGCTACAAATTCGGAATGGGCGCGCTGTGAGGCTTTGGAGCAAGGATGATCTAGCCCGCCTGCGAGAAACAAAGGAAGCAAATTATCGCCGTGGGCGGGGTCGGAAGAAAAAACTGAAACTGTGATGGAAAGCGGGGCACGCCGGTGCGATAACACCGAACGCGCCCCTAACCAACGCAACCATTCCTCCGCGGCTTGATTACTTGGCCGTACAAACAAACTGCCCCAAAGACGCTTCGTACGACGTTGTTGTAAAACTCGAATCCGTCCGTAGTGATTAAAGGAAACACCTATCAGACAGCAACAGGCTTCAGCCCTGAGCCGCCACGGTCAGGCCAAGATATTGGTGACAAGGGTCTCTTCAGCTGCACTGCTTGGCCAGGAAGCTAGAAAATTTCCGGGAAATAGAACGTCAGTACAGCGTTCAGACGCATGTCGGCGACGATGAGTTCTTTATTCTTGGGGTTCAACGCGATTCCGCGCGGTTTCTTCAACGTGCTCTTGGGGCCGCCGATCTTCCACCGGGGCGGAATATCTCCGTTGTCGTTTATGCTCCAAATGCCGACGAAAGCGCCCACCGGTTCCTGCTCGTCGATGCGACCGGGTTGGCTCGCAATGATCCAGCCGTTATGAACTCGCAGCTGGAGAATCCGGATAATTTCCGTCTTGGGACCATAGATTACCGCCCGCGGCTTCACGTTTCCGTTGTCGGTGCGGTTGAAGATCAACAGGCCCCCGCGACCTCCCCTGTGAACCAATCGGACCGCGCCACCGGTAATTTCCCGCTCCCGACTGGGACTGCTGGTGCTCCCGCCCACGACAAGCAAGTTACGGACCCGATCCACGGCGACCGATGTTGCGGCCCTCAATTGCGTGTCGGGACCGCGGAGGACCCGGATCGGAGCCACATCGCCGTTTCCCGTCCGCGGATAAACCAAAATCCTGTCGTGTAGGGGTATGAAAATTTCATTGTGCACCGGGTCCACTTCCAGCCGGTCTGTATTACCCATTAACTGGGTGCGAGGACCCTGAATGACCCGGATCGGGGCCTCCTCTCCGTTGGCATCTCCCCGAAACGCCAGAATGGCATTGGCAAAAGGGTTGGTTACAAAGAGTTCGTCATGGATCTCGTCATAGCGGATATCGTGCATCGTGCGGCTTAACAGAGTCTTTTGTCCGGCCAGCAGCCTTGTGGGCGCTGAATTCTCCCCCGCCAGCCTGGCGAAGGCCGCAATTTGCGGGTGCGCCACTCAATTCGGCACCAGAATCTCTTCCCTCTTGGTGTCATAGGCCGCCGCCCCTGGATTCCCGATCGCCAGCGCCAGTTTGCCCGCCGGGGCGCTGCGGATGGTGCGCAGCGGTGTCACGTCTCCGTTGGCCGCGCGCGGATAGACAGTGGCAGAATGGTTGCCCATGTTGGACACCCACAGCTCCTGGTTCTTGGTGTCCAGAAACAGGCCAATGGGATTCCGGATGCCGGTCTTCGGACCCGCGATGACTCGGATGGGGGCCACGTCGCCGTTATCCGTCGCGCGGAAAACCAGAATCGAGTTCCCGCCGTCGTTGGCTACATACAGTTCCTGACGCTCCGGGTCCAGGGCCACCTCCGCCGGCCAGTTCAGAAGAGTTTTGGGGCCCTCAATGATTCGCACCGGAGGGATGTCTCCGCTCGCCTGGAGCGGATGGACCGTGATCGAGGGGGGCTCATACCTGCCCGTACCGCGCACCTGAGCGCTGCTGGTAGCGCCATGGTTGCTGACATACATCAACTGATTCTTCGTATCGAGGGCAATTCCGTGGGCATCCTCGAGCTCCGTCGAGGGCCCTCTCAGGATGCGGAGAGGTTTCTCGTTCCCGGAAGCCATCTTGCGGTACACCACCACCTCGGGAGGATGTTCCACCGTCAGGTATAGCTCCTGCGCTTCCTCGTCCACCGCGATGCCCCAGGTCCGGTGCGGGGTTTCCAGCATTCGCTTCGGCGCCACGTTCCCCTCGGCGTCTCGAGGAAACACCACCAGCATGTCCACCGTGTCGTTGGGGACCGAATAAACATCCCCGTTTTTGGGGTCCACATAAAGGTTGCAGTTGAACTCCATCTTGGTGTTGATTCCCCCGACCATCCGCTTGGGTTCAGTAAAGCTGGCGTCGGGCGGGGTATTGTCCAGCCGGTTGAAGACCTTGTAGCCAAAGAGATTTTCGTCCTGAAGGTAGACTTCATTGGAATTGGTGTCCACGGCGATGGCGCTGTAGGTCGGATACGTATCCCGGATCACCCGCAGGGGAGCCCGGTCCGCATCACTGGCGGTTCTTGCATCTGTCTCCGCAGAGGACGCAGTGGAGGCGCTCGCCGACATGCGTTCTTGCTGCAGAGCGGCTACCAGGGTCGTGTTCGCGCTGGCGCTCGCGGGCATCCATTGGCACATCTCCCCGTCCATCGCCGGCAGAGGAGTAACAGAAACCAGTCGCGCCGATCCAGTCCGGTTTCGTTCCAACACTCCTTGGTCTCGTCCCAGGCTGCCGGCAGATAAAACGAATCCGGCCAGAGTTCCCAAGGCAATCAGAATTCCAACAAGACCCCCTCTGCGATCCGAACGATTTGCTCGCGTTTTGCGGGCTGCCATTTGTTGTCTCCCTTGTTAAAAAATTTCCGGAAAGTAATACGTCAGCACGGCGTTGAGGCGCTTATCGTTAATAATGACGGACTTGTTTTTGGGATCGAGGGCCACGCCATGGACGTGCACCAACGTCCCCTTCGGTCCCCCGATCGTCCACCGGGGAGGAACGTCCCCGTTGTCCTCGATGCTCCATACGCCGACGAAGTCCGTATCGGAAGCCAGAATATTATCGCTCGGCCCTCGGACAGGCACGAGAATCTCACCCCTGGGTGGATACACGGCGATCGGCCCCCCCAAGCCGGTCAGACCACTTTTCGGGCCGCGAATAATCGCTCGTGGCTTCACATTGCCTTTGTCGGTGCGGTTAAAAATCATGAGACGAGTACTGTCGGGTACAGCCCTCTCCCTTCCGGCTACAATGAGCAGGTCGTGGATCGGGTCCACGGCGACCGCGTTGGCTCCCAATTGAGTGTCCGGTCCCTGTAACACACGGATCGGGGCCACGTTGCCGTCGGCCTCCCGTGGAAATACCAGAATCTTACCCGTCTGGGGAACATAGAGTTCGTTATTCACCGGGTCCACACCCAGCCGGTCCGGATCTCTCAATTGCGTCAGGGAGCCTTGCAGGACGCGAATCGGCGGCTCTTCCCCATTAGCCCCTCCCCGAAACGTCAGGATCGCTTGAGCGAGCCGTTGCGGCACCATGATCTCATCGTGGATCTCGTCATACGCGATGGCATGCGTATTCCGGCCCAAAAGAGTCTTCTGCCCTTCAATCCTCCGCGTCGGCTTCGCATTTCCATCCGCCAACCTGGCGAAGGCCGCAATCTGCGGATGAGCCACTCAGTTGGGAACCAGTATCTCCTCCCGCTTGGTGTCGTAGGCCACCGGATGGGGGTTGCCCATCCCGAGGAAGGGTTCTCCCAGCGGCGAGCTGCGAATGACGCGCAGGGGCGGCGTGTCGCCGGATGCCGTGGCCTTGTGGACCGTCGCCGTGTGGTTGCCGAAGTTGGCCGTCCACAACTCGCCATTCTCTTCATCCAAAAAGACTCCGGTCGGGTTTTTGATCAAGGTCTTCGGCCCCTTCAGGACTCGAATAGGAGCCGCATCTCCGTTCGCCGAGGTGCTGAATACCAGGATCGAATCCCCCATATCATTCGCGACATACAGCTCTCCGCGCTCCGCGTCAATCGCCAGACCGGTCGGCCAGTTCATCTGCGTCCTCGGCCCTTGAATCACCTGCAGGGGAGGAGTATCCCCGCTGGCGCCCCGGGGATAGACCGTAATGGAGGGCGGCAACATCTTGCCGGAGCCGGGAATGGCATTCCCCCAACTGAGCGGCCAGTTCGACTTGCCCTGAATGGAGTGCATCATCCCCCCTTCCAGCGCGGGACCAGGGCGGTGTCGGTGAAAGGAGCCCTGGTTAGCCACGAACATCCGGTCGTTCTTCAGATCCAGCACAATTCCATGAGGGTCCGCCAGCAGCGTTTGGTCGCCCTGGAGAAGCCGGATCGGAGACTCATCTCCTTCGGCCATTTTGCGGAACACCACGACGGCGTTGTCGTGTTGCACCGCCAAAAACATTTCCTCGCGTTCCTCATCCACCGCGATGCCAAACGTCCCATGCGGGGTTTCCAGCTCCCGGTCGGGTGACACGTTTCCTTTGGCCTGGCGAGAGAAGACCACCAGAGTATTCACGGAGTCGTTGTTGACTGCGTAGATATCCCCGCTCTTGGGGTCAATGTACAAAGCGCACTGGAACTCAATCTTCGTGTCCACCCCGCCGATGATGCGTTTGGGCTCGCTCAGCGCGGCTGTGGGAGGGGTGTTTTCCAACCGGTCATAGACCAGGATGTTGAAGAGATTCTCGTCCGTCATCACCACCTCGTTGCGGATGGGATCCACCGCAACAGAGGCGAAGGCGGAATAGGGGTCACGGATCATCCGTAAGTGTTTTCTCTGGGCTGCTTCGGTTCGTGCGGCTTCGTTCGGAGCATCCTGCGCCGCCCGCCCTCCGACGCCTTGGCTCAGGAGGGCCAGCCGTTCTTGCTGCAAAGCGGCCCGCAGGCTCATGGTCGCGCTGGCAGGCACCCACTGGCACATTTCCCCGTCCATCGCCGGCAACAGCTCAATGGATACCAGTTGCGCAGTCCCCGTCGGCGTGCGCTCCATCACCACGGATTGCTTTTCCCTCCCCTTCCCGCTGAACAGAAGGAATGCTGCCAGGGTGCCCAGAACGGCAAAAATTGCCAGTAGAATCACTTTCTGATGCCAATGTGAGGATTGAGCTTTGCGAATAGCCATGGTTGCTTCTCCTATCAACTGGAGTTCCGATTTACCCCGCCCCTTCGCCCAGAAGCATACGCCAACTGCCCTGTCGATTCAATTTCAGATTATCATTACCCAGGGACTAACATAAGCAGTGGCACAACGGATGGGGCAGGTCAATCCTGCTCCAGCTTTTTGCGGGTGGTCTCGTCTGTGCAACGGAAACAGGCAAGGGGGTTGTTCCGGGCGGCATGTCCGCCTAGAATTGGTTCGGCCCTGGGAGGAAGCCTCGGAAGGAAGCGATGAGGGGGCATCGCCCCACCCGGATCTTTATCTTTGCAAAACCACCATTCCAACGGCGGGCTGCAATTTTCGGTTTTAGGTTGGCTCTACAGTGATGCTTCGGTGTATCCGCGCACTGCTCCCACCGGAGCTTCTGGCTTGGCAGCGCGGAGCTTTGGTTGTTCAGGCGGAGCTTTCGTGAACAGATGATCCGCCTTGGCAACCGCCGAGGTGTTTTTCATTCGTTTCCAGCTTTTCCCTCCGTATGCTTGCCGCGCGGTGTGGGGCAGAGGAAATTCGCAGAGGATATAGTTTGAAGCAAAAAGGAAGTCATTTGCAGACATTCAGCCCTGGCGCTCTGGCTGTAATTTTGATGCTGGCAGCCATGGCCTGTTCTTCCTCTGAGAACCTCCGCCCCACGGCTGGCGCGCAACCCGGCACGTCCGCCACACAGGCACAATCAACGGCTTCGCGGCAAGAACCCAGCGCCGGTGGAAAGGCTGCGGGGGCGGATGATTGGGAAGATGAGTGGGAGCAGACCGTTGCAGCCGCCCGTCAGGAGGGGAAGCTGGTTCTTACGGGCCCTCCCGGAGAGGTCTGGAGAAGAGCTTTGATGACCTTCGAAGAGGATTTTCCACAGATCCAGGTGGAGTACACCGGCGCCAACTCCCGGGACTTCTGGCCTCGGGTGTTTCGCGAGCGAGAATTAGGCCAGTATCTTTGGGATTTGCGCGTGGGCGGGCCTGACCCTCAAGTTTACGAGGCCAGGGATAAAGGGATGCTGGACCCAGTTCGGCCTTTGCTCCTGCTGCCGGAGGTTGCCGAGGAAAACAAGTGGTCTGGGGGGTTCAACGGCCTTTTTGTCGACAAAGAACATAACTACATCGCTGGTTTTCTGGCCTATGCTTCTGCCCCGGTTTTTGTCAACAGGGACGTCGTTCCGGAAACAGAATTCCGGTCGGATCAGGACCTGCTTGACCCACAATGGAAAGGAAAAATCGTCTTGCAGGACCCGCGTGGTGGCGCCGGCTTGGGGAGCATGACGGTCCTTCTGGCGGTCTATGGCGAGCAGTTTGTGGAAGACCTCCTGTCGAAGCAAGATGTGGTGGTAACCAGCGATGGCCGGCAGCAGGCAGAATGGGTCATTCGCGGCCGCTATCCAATCGGTATCGGGGTGCTTCCTGACCAATTATTGTACTTGAAGCAGCAAGGGTTGACATTCAATGTCCAGCGCCTGCGGGAGGGCTCTGCGGGGCTCAGTGTCGGATTCGGCGGCATTCAACTTCTGAACCGGAGTCCCCATCCCAATGCGGCCAAGGTGTATATCAACTGGCTGCTCTCGCAAAAGGCGCAAGAAAATCTGGCCCAAACCTTAGGGTTGAACAGCCGCCGTCTGGACGTGGAAGCGCGCAACCCGGAAGTGATGCTTGATCCGGACCGCATAGAAAACTATGTTCCGCACCAATACGAGGATTTTCTTCCGCTTCGCCGGCGAACTGCGGAGTTGGCCGCACAATTTCTTAAATGATTGGCTGGCAAAACCGAATTTACGGTTTCAGCTTTTTTTCGGCTTGTGAACAAAAAGCGCTTCCGAGGCAACCTGGTTCAGCGTATCTTCCTAGGAGTTGCCGCTTTGTTCCCGGAACGATAGCTTGTGCGAAAGATGTTTCGATAAAGCTGGATTCGCCATAAAGTTTACAAATTTGGGGGGTGAGAAGATGGCAAAAGCCGCGAGCGAGGCCTTACACAAAGGCGTGGCATCCAAGGACGTGACGTTTGAGGGTGTGACATTTGACGACCTGCGCACCTTTATCTCGCGCTGCCAGGAGATTGACAACTGGCGGTTGATTGAAGGGGCTGATTGGGACTGCGAAATTGGGGCTCTTGTGGAAGCCACGGCGGAACTCATCCCCGACCCGCCCCTGCTGCTCTTTGACAACATCAAGGGGTATCCGCCCGGTTATCGGGTTGTGAGCCTGACGACGGCTTCCCTCAAACGCGCTGCTCTGGCGCTGGGGCTTCCTACAGACAAGAGCAAGCTGGAACTGGTGCGCCTCGCCGCCCGCAAGGTGATGGCGGCCCAGCCGATCCCTCCGAAAGAGGTTGCCACCGGCCCGGTGATGGAGAACACCCTGTTGGAGGAAGAAGCGGACCTCCTCCAGTTTCCGGCCCTGCGTTGTCACGCCCAGGATGGAGGGCGCTATATTGGCACCGGCGATGTCATGATCAACCGGGACCCCGACACGGGCATTCTCAACATGGGGACGTACCGCATGCAGGTGCATGAGAGGAATCTGCTGGGATTGTGGATGAGTCCGGGCCAGCACGGAAGGCTGGTCTGCCAAAGCTATTGGGACCGGGGGGAGAGTTGCCCCGTGGTGGCAGCCTATGGCGTGGACCCGTTGCTCTTCATGGCCTCGCATACCAAAATCCCCTGGGGAAAGTCGGAGCTGGAGTTTGCGGGCGGGCTGAGAGAGAGGCCCGTCGAGGTCCTGAAAGGGCCGATCACGGGCTTGCCCATTCCGGCCCACGCGGAAATCGCCATCGAGGGAGAAGTGCCGCCACCCGATGTGGACGCCCGTCCAGAGGGTCCCTTTGGCGAATGGCCCGGCTACTACTCGGGCGGGACGTTGGGCACCGGCAAACCGCAGCCGGTGATCCGAGTGAAGGCGCTTTACCACAGGACGCAGCCGATCCTGCTCGACGAGGCGCCCTTATGGCCGGGGGCGCCCAAGCACGCCCTGCCGATCATGGCGGGAATCCTATGGGACCAGTTGGAGAGCGCCGGGATTCAGGACGTTGTCGGGGTCTTTACCTACACCTCCTTTTTTGTGGTCGTGGCCATCCGGCAGAGATTTGCCGGGCACGCCAAACAAGCAGGCCACGCCGCGCTCAGTTGCGCTGCGACCGCGCGCAATGGCCGGTATATTGTGGTCGTGGACGAGGATATTGACCCGACGGATTTTAAGGAAGTGCTGTGGGCGATGGAAACCCGGGTGGACCCGGCGCGGGACATCGAGATTGTGGAAGGATGCTGGAGCACTCCGCTCGATCCCCGGATGCCTGCGGAGAACCGAGCCTCAGGCGACCATACGAATAACCGGGCCATCTTTTATGCCGTGCGCCCCTATGCGTGGCGGGACAAATTTCCCCAGGTGAGCCGGACCGGGC
>JADFGZ010000031.1 GCA_022567475.1 Acidobacteriota bacterium
AACAACCGAGCGGGTCTGAATTTTGGTCAACTCATCCAGCCGGGGGGCAAAGCGTTTGTCCTTATAAGCATTCGATATCATCAAGGGCTCGCCATGCAGGGCCACCCAGCCGGCGATGCCTTCCCCGGGCTTGAGCCGGACCTGTTTGAGAGTATCGGACGCCTCGCCGATGGCGATTTCAAAGTAGAGTTCGCCGGTATTCTCATCGAGCAGCAGCAGGGACCAAGTGTCCGGGCGGAAGAAGCTGCTGATCTTCTCCATGATCGTTTGCAGGACCTGGTTCAGGTCGAGGGTGGAGGTCAAGGTCCTTCCCATCTCGTGAAACACGGAGAGTTCCTTGATCCTTTTCTCTAAATCTAAGACCTTCTTGTTATCGTCCATAATGAAAGCAGGGGCAGATTGCAGAGACTCGCCACAGAGCAAAGCCCCTCACATTATAATCACAGATTGGGCTCAGAAAAAGCCTCAATTAGTGTTTGACAGTTTTCAGGTAATCCCACTATCATGAACTGCATTGTTTTTTAGCTATCCATAAGAAACCATATGAGTTCCGCCGGTGAAAATTTGCGGGTCGAACGGGAAGCGCAGGGGATTTCCCTCCGCGAGATTTCCGATTACACCAAAATCAGCGTGCGCTTCCTCAAAGCAATCGAAGAGGAAAAGATAGAGTTGCTCCCGGGTGGCATTTTCAACAAGAGTTTTGTGCGCCACTACGCCGGTTATTTAGGACTGGACCAGGAACGGACGGTTGCAGAATATTTTGAGGAGGTGGATGCAGCCCAGGACGATGCAAACCCGCAGGTAGCGGTTTCACCGAACGACGGGATGGCGCCGTCAGCGGACGGGTACATCCCTCTGATTTTGACAGCTATCGCATTGGGTGCAATCGTCATCGGGATCGCTTACGCCATCTATCGGTTCACCGACCGGGAACCGGCTTCTGATTCCCCGGCGGCGATGGCCTCTGCCGCCACCGGAAACCTTTCCGCCGGGACGGCCTCGCAGGCGGAGACCGCCATCGGCGCTTCTTCCGGCCCTCCTGCGCAGACCCAACTGGAAAAGGCTCCGGCGCTGGCGGCTGCCATGCAGGAGACACGGCAGGGGCGGGTGAACCCTCCTGCGCCTGCGGCCGGATCATTTTTATTGCAGATCGACAGTCTCCGTGAAGTCTGGCTCTCGATCATCGCGGACGGCGAAACGGAGTGGGAAGGCTTCCTGCAGCCGCAGCAAACACGCCGGGTTCGGGCGAACGAGGCCATCCAAATGCACGTGGGGGATGCAGGCGGGATAGCCCTCTTCCTGAACGGAAGGCCGTTGCCGCCTGCAGGCGAGGACGGGGAAGTGAAACGGCTCACCATCTCCGCCAGCGGACTTTCCGAACTTGCTCCGTGAGGTTTATCACTTGTTACCGCAGCAACTGTCATCCGGGGAACTGGCGCGCGAAAAAAAACTCCAGGTTGCCCGTGGAGAAATAGCGGGAGCTGAGGTTCCCGCTCCCCAGTTGCTGAATATGTTGGTTGCGCTCGCCGCCGACACCGACGCGGAAGTAAGCGGCGCGGCGCGGGAGACACTCCAACATCTTTCCGACGAACAATGTCTCCCGGCGCTGGCGGCGCTCACGCTGCCGGAAGCCGTCGCCCGCTATTTTCTCGATCCTTCCCACGCCCGTCCGGCCTTGCTGCCGACTCTTCTGGCCAACCCCGCCTCCCCGCAGGACGCCATAACGGCTCTGGCAGCACAGGCGGGGCCGGAAGCATTTCGAGCGTTGCTGGAAGCATTTGACCTGCTCCAGCCTCCGTCGCTCGCGGCGCTAAAAGACAATCCGCTTCGCGAACAATGGCAAAAAGAACCTCCTGCTGAGGGCCTTGGCTTGGACCCCGATTTACTGAAGCAACTGGTCGAGGAGGCTCAGTCGAAAGCTCCCCCGCCCGCCGCGCAGGAACAGGAGAAAGACCCCGGAGCGAAAGCTGCGGCGGCCTCCGCCGATCCTTCCAAACCAGAGGGCATGGTCAGCAGAATGGCCAAGATGACCGTCGCGCAGCGCCTGAAGCGGGCTCTGCTGGGCACCAAAGAAGAACGGACTTTTCTGATTCGTGACGGAAGTAAGGTGATCCAACGGGCCGTGTTGAGTTCTCCCAAGTTAGGCGACAGCGAGGTGGAGAATTTCGCCTCCCTGAAGAACGTGAGCCAGGAGGTGTTGCGCCAGATTTGCATGAACCGCAAGTTCATAAAGAACTATAGCGTATTAAAGAATTTAATCAATAATCCTCGTCTGCCCATTGATGTAGGTCTGCCGTTGCTGAACCGCCTCATTAAGACCGATCTTCGCTCTCTCTCCACCAACAGGAACATCTCCGAAACGATCCGCAAAATGGCAGAAAAAATGTTCAAAACCAAGAAGACCTAGCCTATAATCCGGGGTTATCTGGCCGTACCTTGTTTTTGGATGGACCGAAGGCTTGGATTGTATTGCAAGATGATTTAATCTTATGGGCGCTCAACAGTCAGTTTGAAGGCGGGCAAGTCAGAGGACAGAGCCGGCTTCCCGGCTATGCTGCCTATCCGTGCTTTTCAAAAACTCGTAGAAAGGGCGGTGGTCATGAAACACGCTTTTTTCCTGTCGGGTCTTTTCCTGCTGCTTATTTTTGGAGGAAATGCTTCGCTCCTGCGCCAAGCTTGGGGCGCTGGCCCCGCATCCCCTGGTGACGTGTTGGCCCAGGCGCTGTCTTCGGAACAATCCGGCCAGAGGGCTCAGGCCAGGACGCTTCTTTCCGAAGGATTGCAATTGTATCCCCAGGACCCGGAGATCGCGCGCGCCTTTGCCCGGCTATTAGACCGCTACGGACAATCCGGCCGGAAGCAAGCCTACGAGCAGTGGCTGCAATTGCTGTCGCAGGGCGAGCACAGGGCCGAACAGATGGAGCAATCCGGCGGGCACATGGCCGTGACGCGCCGTCTGGTGGAACTGGAACTTCTGGAGGGGAACCGGGAAAAGGCAGGGGAATACCTGGCGCTTTACCGCGAAAAGGGAGGCAAAGACCTGCCCGATTTGGAAAAGGCGCTGGAACAGACGATGCCGTCTGAATTCCCCGCCACTACAATCATACCCGGCCCGCTGCCTTCTTTCCTGCGGATGGCTGCCATCAGCCAGAAGGCTCCGGCAAGAGACGTGCTGCCTTTGCTGGCCCGCAGCGTGGTGGTGTCGGGATATCACTTCTGGAGCGGCAAGAAATCCGGCAAACCCACCGAGTATCTGAAACTATTAATGAATTACACGGAACAGGCCAGAGAGCTGCGCGAGATGGCGGGCCTGGACGGCATACTGCGGGTATCGGGTTGCAGCGACGTCCAGCCGCTGCTCGCAATTATCGGTTATCGTTTCCGGGAATCCTGCGGCCCCGACGCCGTGTTGCAGACCGCCGATCCGGAAAGGGCTTTCCTCACCATTGATTCCGGATTCCCGCTGGTGGAGTTGGAAGAAGCGCTTCGAACCGGCCAGCCGTTTGCCCACTCCTTCGCCAGTGCCCAGGTGCCGACGCTGTTTAGCCCCAACGATTGGGTGGAGGGTGAGGAAGATGTGATCGACGCTCTCATGCGAAGCCCGCAACTCTCCCGCCTCTACTGGGCTTTAGCCCGGCTGGACGAAGAAACCCGAACGGCCCTGCGGCAGGACCCCGGAATGCAGACACTCATCCCGCTGGCAGCCGTTCTGGATTTTTATGGCAGCCATATCGCCATCCGGTCCGGGCGAGTCCTGGTTCCCGGAGGAGCCCGTTCGGAATCGGCATGGAAAAGCTTGGTGGGCGCCGACCCGGATTCACCCGGAGAATTTGTGACGCGGTTGCTTGAAAAAGATGCGGGCTGGGTGGCGGTTTATTTTGATGCGCTCTCTCGCATCAGCCGGGCCCAGCAAGCTTACTTTACGGAACCCCGCCGATTGCGGCGCCTCTATGAAGCGCTGCGGGGGGAAAGCAACAAGAACCTTCCCAATCCCGCCCGGCCTGTTTTCCGGCCCAATGCAGGGCTCCTGCTGCTGGTCAGCCGTCTCTATCTGGAGCCGGACGGCGAACCGCACGTTCCGGGCAATCTCGAAGTGTGGAAGGAGATATTCCGCAGGAAAAGCGACTCCAAATTAGTCCGGGAGTTGGCCAAGCGCTCTAACGGCTGGGACAAGCCCGAAGAATTGCTGGAAGCCCTGGTTGCCCTTTCCCGCGACCCGGGGAAGGATGGGCCTCTGCAAACCTATCTGGCATTGATCGAAATCGACCGCCACCGCACTCCGGCCGAGCGGCTGAGCCCGCAGACGGTCCGGTTGCTGGCGGAGAAGTTCTCGCGCCTTCAAAATCAGTACTTGCTGTTCTCCGAGTGGAGCAGCCTGGACAATGACTCGATCAACCGCTTCCTGAACGCAGCCGAGAGCATCGACCACATTCGCAAACACCTGGTGCGGGCCGATGCGATGGGCCTGTTTCAGGCAAACGTCGGACTTTGGCAGATCCTGGCAAGACAAGAACAAATTCCGGAAAACATGCTGAATTATTCCTTCCAGACGGTGATCCATCCCTTCTCCGGGGTCAGCTCCCCGGTTGAGATTTTTGACGCTGCCCAGGCCTCCTTGCAAGGAATGATGGAATTCGTCAAGGGCACACCCCAACTTTCCCAGGGTGAAATCGTGGCACTACTGGCTGGCCCGCCCCAGTCAACTCCGGAAGGACAGCAGGCACGGCAGGAACTAGCCGAAAGAATCCATGGAGTATTGGATGCGCAGCGTCTGGTCTCTCTGGATACCTTGCTGGAGCTGCGTGCCGACATGGATGAAATGACGCCAGGGGGGGCTGCTTCGGAGTCTTTGGTTCGTCTTGCGGGACAGCTCCGGGAGTTCGAGATGCCCCTGCCCATATTTAGCCGCAGAGAACGGAGCGAATGGGCCTCCGGACTTATCAATAACCCGCATACCGCCCTGCAAGCGCGCACCGATTTGACCAAGGAGATTCAATCAGCTAATTCTCCGCGCAAGCTGGAAGAGGCTCGCGGGCTGCTCACTCCCTTCCTGCGGGACACCCTGGTCGGTTTGAATTATGCCTACTACGAGCCGCCGGGCGCTCAAATCCTCCACAGCAGCTCGCTCTTTGTCCGTTCCCATGATTTTTCCGGGCGGATGACCATAACGGGAGAGGAAGCCTGGCAGACACCGCGCTTGTTCGGCCGGGGATGGACGGCAAGCGGCGGGGCCTACCTGGCCGGGTCGCTGGCAAACCTGCCCTACGTGCTTGCACAGGTGGAACAGGATTTCCTCGTTCCGGAAAACACTCAATCGCTGATCTGGGCGGATCTGGCGCCGACGATTTTGTCGAGCGCTGTCCTGCCCCGGTGGTGGCAGGTGACCCGGAACGAGCTGCACGCCGTGGCCCTCTACCAGAGCCTGGGAGAGGACCTCCTGGCGGCTGCCGCGGGGGATGAGGCCATGCGGCGCAGAGTCTCGGATATCCTGTTCGACCGTATGCTTCCGCGGCGCATGGAGAAGGTAGAAAAGGCTCTGAGCACGGCGCATCTGGAGGAAGCTCTTTTCCAGTTGATGCCAGCGGAGCTTTTTTACCTGGCCGCCGAGTTTCGGAAAAAATATCCCGGCCAGGCCGCAGAGTGGAGCGTGGCCGGAGACGAACTGAAAACTCTCGAGCAGCGCTACCCGGCGGAGGTAAGCTGGGAGCGGATCTCCCGTGATTTCGGCGTGCCCCACCCGTCCCTGGCCAACACCTACGCGCGCGAACTGTTGCCGGTGAAACCGTTTCCCACTTTCCTGGGCTATTCCAGCCGTTTGCTGGCCGAGAGCTGGGACTCGCACAACCTGTACTGGGCGCGGCTGGCAGACGAAGCAGGCTACCCGCCGGCCATGCTCCACAGCATGATCCCCGAGCTGACCCGCCGCATGATCGAGAAGATTTTCGCCACTCACCTGGAAGATTGGTCGGCTGTGCTCCGCGCCTTGCGGGAAACCGGAGAGGAGTTTCGCCGCGGACAGGTAACTTCTTTGCCGAAGCCTCCGGCTGCCGGCCAAGGTTGAAATTTCCCGCCAGCACGCGGGATGGACAAAAACAGTTCTGTTACGGAAAACAGTGGAATTTCACAACCGATAGGAGATGGATCTATGACCAGGCGATGTTTCTTTCTTCTTCTGATGCTGCTCGGTATGTTCCCCGGCAGCCTGATTCCCGGCATGGCGCAGGAAGCCGAGCCCGGCACGGCCGTCTTCCGGGTCGAAGTCGACATGGTGCTGTTGAATTTGGCCGTGACGGACAAGAAGGGCAACTATATAACCGGCCTGTATCCCTGGGACTTTGAGCTGTACGAGGATGGCATTCAGCAGAAAGTGGCTACCTTCGCCGAAGGAAGCGACGCGCCGCGACGGTTGGGAGAGTTTTTGCCGGGGCAGAGCCAGCCACGGGTGGTGCGGCCGTTTTATTCCCGCGGGCCTGCCCGGCTTCGCGACGGGAATCCGCAGGAATTCCCGCAGGCAACGGCGGAGAGCGTTGCTTCCCTGGTGGCCGGAGCCAGCGTTTTCATTTTGTTCGACACCAGCAACTACATGTACCGGGGATTTGTGTTCGCGCAGGACGCCATCTCCGAATTCGTCCGCTCTTTAGATGGCCCCGACCGGGTCGCGCTGTATTCCTACAGCCGCGACTTTTCGCGGCCCGCTGCGCTTACCTCCGACCGAGTGGAGGTTTTGCGAGGCGTGCGCTCCACTGTCGCCGGGGATGACGCTGCTCTTTATAACGCCCTCTTGTTGACCATCAAAGACGCGGCTGAACTCTCCGGAAGAAAAGTCGTGGTCGTTTTCTCCAATGGCCCGGACAACGCCAGCGTAGTTTCTCCCGAGGCGGTGCGGGAGCTGGCCCAAGCGGCGGGCATTCCCATTTACATGATCAGCACGCGCGAGGCGAAACACGATCCGGTCTCGACCGCCGTTTTTGAGCGGATGACCGTCAGCACGGGAGGCAAAGCATATTTTGCCAAAAACTGGACAGATCAGCAGAAGGCCTTTTCCTTGATCCGGGATGACCTGTCGCATCTTTATGCGCTCAGCTACTATCCGCAACCGAACCCGAACCGCGGGTGGCGGGACATTACTGTGAAACTGGTGGGAGATCACGTGAAAGATTTCCGCATCCGGACGCGGAGCGGCTACCGCCCGAGGACCGGGCGGCTTTCCCGATAGGGACCGCCATTGGGTTGAGCCGGAGAAGGCTACTTTACCTCTGTAGTTTCCTCAGCCAGGGCAGACGCCGGAGGCTGATGGGACTGCTGGCAAGGCTGTTTTGATAGACAGCGACAAGCGGCAAACGGCGCTCACAGCCTCTACCCCGATTGGTACCCTCCCGCCGCCCAAGGCTTCCCTCCCTTGACTGGAAATTTTCTGTTCTGCTATAAGTGAATAGAATTCTATGAATTAGCCGCTGATGCCCCAATGACTCAAGGCGTCGTGCCCTAGGAGGCGGTTCCGGAATGAAGAAACCTATTTCTAAAAAGACACGCTCTGCTAAAAAGAAACGGCCCACCGGAACCGCGCGCAAGACTGCGTCCAAAAAGGCCCGGGGCCCTGTCTCTAAGAGTTTGAAAGCAAAAGGAAAGAAATCTTCCAAGGGCAAGCCGGCTCCCGTCTTCCGGCGGAAGTTGACTCAGGAAGAAATCCAATATAGAAACTCTGTGACGCAATTTGAAAAAGGAGTGAAACAGTTCAACCGGCATGAATTTGAAAAGGCCCGCCCCATTTTCGAGCGCCTGGCGAACCTCCCGGCCCGGGACTTGGCCGAACGGGCTCAAGTCTATCTGAACATTTGTAAGCAACGTCTCAGCCATCTCAGTCCGCGCCTGAAAACCATCGAGGACTATTACAACTACGGTGTGAGCATGGCAAACCAGGGGAACCAAGAGGAAGCGGAGCGTCACCTGGCTAAGGCGCTGAAACTCGCCCCGAAGTCTGACTACATCTATTATGCTCTGGCCTCCACGTTTGCCCTGCGGGAGCATGTTGAGGCCGCGCTGGAGCATCTGCAAAAAGCAATCGAACTCAATGAGCGGAACCGGTATATGGCGCGGAACGATTCGGACTTTTCCAAACTCGAAGAGGACCCCCGCTTCACCGAGTTGATCTATCCGGAAAAGCCGCTCGTGTAAAGGCATCAGGAATGCATACTGGCAGGGGTTTGGGGGTATGAAAATTGTCGCGATGGGCGGCGGAACCGGACTTTCTGCCCTGCTGCACGGCCTGAAGAAATATGTTCGGGATGAGTGGGACGATGAGTGGAACGACGAGCGGGACAATGAGCGAGACAACGCGACGCCGTTTCCCGCAGCGCCCCTCCGTCCGGAACCCGTCCGCTTGAGCGATCTCACCGCGGTCGTCACGGTTTCCGACGATGGCGGCAGCTCCGGGCGGCTGCGGCGGGAGTTCCAGGTTCTGCCTCCCGGCGACATCCGCAATTGCATGGTGGCGCTCTCGGAAGACGAAGGACTGCTTTCGCGCCTGTTTCAATTCCGTTTCCCCAGCGGAAAAGGGCTGAAGGGGCACAGCTTCGGCAATCTTTTCCTGACCGCGCTGACCGGCATCACCGGAGATTTCCAGGATGCGGTCAAAGTCACCAGCGAAGTGCTCGCCATTCGGGGCCGCATCCTTCCCTCCACAGTTTCCAACGTCACCCTGGAAGCCGTGATGCAGAACGGCCGCATCGTTCGGGGCGAGACGCTCATCTCCCGGAGCCGCGCCCGGATCGCCCGCATCCGCCTGGTGCCGGCGCGATGCCATCCGCTGCCGCAGACGCTCGAGGCCATCGATGAGGCCGACGCCATCACCGTGGGACCCGGCTCGCTGTTTACCAGCTTGATTCCGAACCTGCTGGTGCAGGGCGTGGCGGAACGAATGGCGCGCGCTCCCGCCGCCAGAATATTTATTTGCAACCTGATGTCCCAGCCCGGAGAAACCATCGGTTACTCCGCCGCCGACCACATCCGGGCAATCTACGATCATTGCGGTTTGCCCGTTTTCGATTACGCTTTATTGAACACCAAACCGGCTTCGCCCGGGTTGCGGAGACGGTATCTATCGCAAAGATCAAAACCCGTGGAGGTGGACGCCGCCGAATTGGAGAAACTGGGAGTGCGCTTGGTAACCGGCAATCTGTTGTCGGAGGAGCGCACCGGGGCATCGACCGCACAGAAGGTGCGGCATCATTCCGACCGTTTGGCAAAGAAGGTCCTTGCAATCGCGCTTCGCCATCGCAATTTGGCTCGCAAGGCGGGCGGGGTTCCATCACGGCTTGGCGCCGGCAGGCTCCTCAAGAAACGCCGCCTCGCCAGGACCTGAGCGTCGTTGTCATTGTCTGGGTCCGTGTCCGTGCGAGGGCGGAAGGGGCGGCCGCCATAGACCTTGTTCCTGAAGATCAGGGTAAGAGGATAACCAGATGAAAGATCAGATTGCCATCGCCATCCTGGGCGCGGGCCTGGGGACGCGGTTGAAGTCCAAGCTCGCCAAGGTGCTGCACTCGGTGGCGGGCCGGACGCTGATCGAACACGCCGTGCGCACGGCGAGAGAGGTCTCCGAGGGGAATCTTATTGTCATCGTCGGCCACCAGGCCGAAGCGGTGATCGATGCCCTGAAGGATTTGCCTCAACAGGGGCTGCGCTTCGTCAGGCAGGAGCAGCAACTGGGCACGGGCCACGCCTTGCAGTGCGCCCGCCGGCAATTGCAGACAGCCGGTCCGCACCTTCTGGTCTTTCACGGGGACACGCCCCTCATCACCTCCGAGACCCTGCGACGGTTCATCGCCTCTCACTTGGGCTCCGGCGCTGCGGCCAGCGTGATGACGGCCGAGATGGAGGACCCCACCGGCTATGGGCGCATCTTGCGCGCGCCGGACGGCAGCGTGGCCTCCATCGTCGAGCAAAAATCCGCAACGCCCGACCAGCGCCGCATTCGCGAAATCAACACCGGGATATACTGCTTCGAGACCCACCAGCTGCTCGCCGAACTGGACCGCATTCCCCGCGACCCCATCTCCGGCGAATACTACCTGACCGATGTCATCGGCCTGCTTACCCACGGAGGAAAGAAGGTGCTGCCCTACCGGATGGCCGACGCCTCCGAGGTCATCGGCATCAACAACCGCGCGGAGCTGGCCGAGGTGGACGCGCTGCTGCGCGGGCGAAAGGCGCGCGCGCTGATGCTGGCCGGCGTCACCATCCTGCGCCCCGAAACCGTGATGATCGATCTGGGCGTGGAGGTGGGGCCGGACACGGTGCTCGAGCCCGGCGTCACACTGGCGGGCGAGACCCGCGTGGGGGAGAATTGCCGGATCGGTTCCTTCTCCGTCATCACGGACTCGGAGCTCGAAGACAATGTCACGGTCAAGCAGTCCTGCGTGATCGGTGAATCCAAGATCGCGAATGGAGCCAGTATCGGGCCGTTCGCGCACCTGCGGCCCGGCAGCGACATCGGCCCCGGAGCGAAGATCGGCAATTTCGTCGAGGTCAAAAAGACGCGCGTCGGCCGAGGGACCAAAGCGTCACACCTGACCTACCTGGGCGACGCCGTGATTGGGAACGATGTAAACATCGGGGCGGGAACCATCATCGTCAACTATGATGGGGAAAAGAAACACACCACGGTGATTGAAAACAACGCCTTCGTCGGAAGCGGGACGAGGCTGATTGCACCGGTCCGCGTGGGAGAAAACGCCTTTATCGCCGCCGGGTCCACCATCACCGAGGAGGTTCCTCCGGACTCGCTCAGCATCGCCCGCGCGCGCCAAACCAACAAGCCCGGCTGGGTTACTGCGCGGAAAAGAAAAGCCGGCAAGAAGTCGCCGGAAGAAAAGAATAAGACTCAGGGGAAGGTTCTCGAACCTGCGCTGGGCGACCGCAAGAAAAAACCGGCCAAAAAGCAGGAAGCCGCGAAACAGATAGAATAATTTCAGCATGGATGCCACCCGCGCTGCTGCGAGATTCGAAGCCCCTTCGCGGTCATCCTGAGGAGCGACGCGGGCGTTTCGCCGTCGTCATTTCACTTCAGGGAGCAATAAGTCAAAGATGTCAGAACCGGAAAAGTTAGGTTTTATCGGCTTGGGGATCATGGGCCTTCCCATGGCGGAAAATCTCTTGAAGGCCGGTTATTCCGTTGCTGTCTTCAACCGCAACCGGCGGAAGGCGGAGGGGCTGGCGAGCCGTGGCGCAAAAGTTGCCGTCTCGCCCGCCGAAGTGGGCCGGCAGGCGCGTGTGATCTTCCTCTGTGTCGGGGGTTCAGATTCGGTCTGCCAGGTGGCCGAGAGCCTGCTCGAAGGTGTGCAGCCCGGTTCGGTGGTGGTCGATTGCACCACCATCTCCCCTTCGGTCAGCCGCAGGGTGGCGGAGCAGTTTCGCAGCCGCGGAGCCGACTTTCTGGACGCTCCTTGCAGCGGAAGCAAGAAGGGCGCTGCCAACGGCACGTTGACGTTCATGGTCGGGGGCGACAAAAAAGTCTTCCAGCGCGTCGAAAAGTACCTGTCAGCCATGGGAGAAAAAATCTTTTACATCGGCGCGCAGGGCATGGGGCTGCAACTCAAGCTGACGCAGAACCTGATCGGGGCGCTTACCTGCCAGGCCATGGCCGAGGGTTTTGTGCTGGCGCAGAAGGCCGGGCTTTCTCCTTCTTTGGTTCTCGAGGTCCTGCAGGCCAGCGTGGCCAGCAATCCCATGATCGCCGCCAAGCTGCCGCAGGTGCTGAAGCGAAGCTTTGAACCGAACTTTTCCTTGAAGTGGATGCACAAGGACCTGGGGTTGATGCTCGAGTCCGGCCGCGAGTTGAACGTCCCGCTCCCGGCGACCGCCCTGGTCCACGAGTTGTTTGGGGCCTCGGTGGCGATGGGGCATGGCGAGGAGGATTTCGCCGCCGCCATTACGCTGCTTGAAACCCTTGCCGGGGTGGAGGTGAAAGAACAATGAACAAGCCCAGCAACCATGGAGCGCCCGACTCCCCCTTCCCCGCCCTGCACCGGCGAGCGGATGTTGATATTAAGGGTGATCTCACTACACGGTGCTGTCTGCGTTTGACACCTCCCTCTTCTCTCCCTTAGAATCGGGGCAATGCGACTTTTCCTGGCTGTTCCTTTATCGCTGGCGATGATCCTGGCGCTGTACCAGGCGCCGCTTCTCCACCGGCATGACCGCCATGACGGCGGCCCCAGCGGCCCCAGCGGCCATGACAAGCCGGACCGGCGGCACAGCCACGCTGACGCTCCGTTCGTTCACTCGCATGGGGTCGATTCTCCCGCGCGGGTTCCACTGCAAGGCGGCAGCGGGCCGTCCATCTCGGAGGCGGAGCACGACGGCAAGTCGCTGGATGTCTTCCGGCTCATCGAGCAAAACAATCCGGTTCAGGATTTTGTTCTCACACAAAATGTAGCTGTCACTGCCGAGCCCTATTCCGGCTATGCGAACCGGGAACCGGCGCCGGGGACACACGATCCGCCCCTCCTCGGTTTGTTCAGTCCGCGAGCCCCTCCTCTGTAAGCCCTCCGCCGGCGTGCGCCTGCCAGTCGCAGGCGTTCGCGCAATTTCCTTGTCAATAATTTAAATTGCGAGTTCAAATCGAGAGCTCAAGCCGAGAAGTTCCATTTGAGGTGAGGCCTTATGTTTGCGTGCATGGGGAGAACGTTCTTCCTGATTTTTGCTCTGCTGGGAGCCGCAGTGTCCGGAGCGGTTGCCGAGGAGTTGACGGAAGCCGAAGCGCTCCGGCGCTTTTCCGAGGAGAGCCCGCGCGCGCGCGCAGTGCGCTCCCGCGTGCCGGTCGTCCGCGCCGAAACCCGCGCCTGGAACCTGCTTCCCAACCCGACGGTCACAGGTCTCCGGGAAAGCGTCAATCGCAGCAGCGATGAGTTTTTCACGGTGGCACAAAGAATTCCTCTGTCGGGACGGCGCGGACTGTTGCGCCGCGCAGGGGATGCTGCGGTCGATGCGGCCCGGGAGCAATCGGAGCATCTTATATTCCAACTGCGGGCTGATCTGCGCCTGGCCTTTTATTCCTTGCTGGCGGCGCAGGAACAAAGGGACGTTTTGCACAACAGCCTCGGCGAACTGCAAGAAGTGGTGCGCATCCTGCAAGAGAGGGAACGGCAGGGGGAAGGTTCAACATTTGACCGCCTGCGCGCTGAGCGGGAGCTGGCGAATACCGTGACAACACGCATTCAAGCCGACGGCCGGGTCGCACAGGCACAAGCCCAACTGGCGGCGTTTTTCCGCCTGGGCGCCGAGCCGGGCAGCTTGACGGCGAGAGGCCCGCTTACGCATCAGGGCCAGTTGCCGCCTCTCGACGAACTTCTGGAGCAAACATTCCACAACCGGAGCGATTACAGGGCGGAACAACGGCGGCTGGAGCGCCTGCAACTCGAACGCAGGGCCGCCGAGCGCCTTCGCATCCCGGAACCATTGGTATCGGCAGGAACAAAGACGTTCCGCTCCTCCGGATTTTCAGACGTGGGCTACACCCTCGGTGTCAGCGTGCCTTTGCCGATATTCAATCGCGGCCAGGTGGAAGTAGCGCGGCTGCGAGCGAGCACCCAACGAACTGAATCGCTGCTTCAGGGACTGCGCGTCGAAATGGAGGCCGGGACCAAAGCCGTCTACGCCGCCGTCCAGTTCCGGCGCCGCATGGCGGAGCAGCATACCAGCCAGTTGGGCGCCCGAACTCAACAATTGGCCGACATTGCGCAGCTTGCCTATCAGGAGGGTGAGATGGGGATTCTGGAGCTGCTGGACGCCTATCGGGTTGGCTTGCTTGCTCGTCTGCGATCCGTTGAGTTGCTCGAGGCGGTCAGGAAGGC
Source organism: Acidobacteriota bacterium (assembly GCA_022567475.1). GTDB lineage: Bacteria > Acidobacteriota > Terriglobia > 2-12-FULL-54-10 > 2-12-FULL-54-10 > JADFGZ01. The sequence goes on from JADFGZ010000031.1 coordinate 13,851, forward strand.
CGAGATTGAACTGGATCGGGCAGTGGGGCAGGAGGTGATGCCGTGAGAAAAATATGGATAGCGGCGGCGTTGTTGCTTGGTTTGGCAACAGGCTGCCAGAGAGAACTCCCCGCGACCTTGGAATCGGAAGCGGAGCCGGAAATCCCAATCATTACCGTCACCCGCTGGAGCGAAAAGACGGAACTGTTTCTGGAGTACCCCTCTCTCGCCGCCGGACGGACCTCACGCTTTGCGATCCACCTGACCGATCTCGCCACGTTCCGGCCTCTGACCACGGGACAGGCCACAGTGGAGCTGCGCCGGGACGGAACCGCAGGGGAGCAATTCCGAGCCGAGTCGCCTTCGCGTCCGGGAATTTTCGGCGTGGACGTCGTTCCCCGGCAGGCGGGCACATACACGATGTCCATCCGAGTTCTCTCGGGAGAGCTGGAGGATGTTCATATTTTGGAGTCGGTCACGGTCTCCGCCGGTTCCGAGCCAGCGGCGCTTCCGGAGGAGGAAGCGGAGGAAGGAATCTCTTTCCTCAAGGAGCAGCAGTGGACGCTCGATTTTCGCACCGAGAAGGTCGCCGAGCAATCCCTGCGAGAGAGCATTCAGGTGCATGGGGAAGTGCGTCCGCGCACGGGAGGCGAAGCGGAGGTTGTCGCGCCTTTTGGAGGACGCTTGGCGGCGACGGCATCGTCGCCGACCATTGGAACAACGGTGGAGGAGGGACAGGTGCTGGCTGCCCTCATCCCCAAGACCAGCAGCCCTTCCGAGCGCGCCGCCCTGGAGTTCGCGGTGGCTGAGGCCGAGGCGGAATTGTCCCTGGCCCGCAAGAACGCGCAACGGCTGGGACGCCTCCTGGAGGCGGGCGCGGTGCCGGCCCGGCGGCTCGACGAGGCCCGGACCCGGGTAACGATGCTGGAGGCAAAGCGGAAAGCCGCGCAGGCACGGCTGGCCCAGTTGGAGTCATGGCAACGCGCCGACGGAGCACCCGGCGACAACTCCCCGTTCCTTCTGCGCGCTCCCATCTCCGGCATTGTGGCCGAGGCGCACGCCACCGTCGGAGCGAACGTGGAGCAGGGCCAGAACCTGTTCCGAATTGTATCCCTGCACCCTGTCCATGTTTTCGCAGCCGTTCCGGAGGCGAACGCGCCGCAACTGCGCAGCCTCTCCGGCGCAGAGATTGAGGTTCCCGGAATGGAGACCCTTTTTTCTCCGAGTCGCCTGATCTCAGTGGGCCGCATTGTGGACCCCGTTTCACGCACCCTGAATGTGATCTACGAAGTCCAGAATCCTGCCAAGCTGCTGGCCGTGGGGCAAGCCGTTTCCTTGCGCCTGTTCACTTCAAAACGGGTCCAAGCTCCGGCTGTGCCGGAATCCGCCGTGGTGGATGACGGAGGCCGGCCCGTTGTTTTCGTGCAGACCTCGGGAGAATTCTTCGTTCGCCGGCCGGTCCGGCTGGGAGTGCGGGAAGCCGGGTACGTTCACGTGCTGGAGGGTTTGGAAGCGGGTGAGCGCGTGGTAACGCTCGGCGCTTACCTGGTCCGTCTGGCTGCACTCTCGACACAGATCCCGGTACACGGTCATGTGCACTAATGAGGTTCCCATTCCTGAGAGGTCCCCATGATTGACGCCTTGATTCGCTGGTCGCTCGGCAACCGGATACTTGTTCTGGGGCTTGCCGCCGCCTTGCTTGCCTGGAGTGGATACTTGGTTTCGAGGGTTCCGGTGGACGTGTTTCCGGATCTGACCGCCCCCACCGTCACTGTTCTGGTGGAAGGGCAAGGCATGGCACCCACCGAGATGGAATCGCTGGTGACGTTTCCGATTGAGGCGGCGTTGAACGGCGCCCCCGGCATCCGCCGCGTCCGGTCAGCCACCGCGGTAGGCATCGCTGTCATCTGGGCGGAGTTCGATTGGGGAGAAGACATTTATCGTGCCAGACAGACCGTCACGGAAAAACTGAGCCAGGTTGCTGGTTCCCTGCCGCCGGAGGTCAGCCAGCCGTATTTGGCTCCCATTTCTTCAATCATGGGAGAAATTCTGTTTATCGCTATTGAATCGGAGCGGCATTCACCTCTCGAAGTGCGGGCTGTGGCCGACACCGTGCTCCGGCGCAGGTTGCTGGCTGTCCCTGGCGTCTCGCAAGTGACCTCGATTGGAGGCGGCCGAAAGCAGTATCAAGTAATTGTCGATCCGCAGCGGCTCAAAGCCTACCACGTCTCGATGGCGCAGGTGGAGGAAGCGGTGCGTCGGGGCAGCCAGAATACCTCGGCGGGTTTCCGTGTCGCCGGCGGCCAGGAGTATCTGATTCAAGGGATCGGCCGCGCGCAAAGCGTACAGGAGATTGCCCAAACGGTGGTCGTCTCACAGGATGCCCGCCCCGTGCTGGTGCGGGATCTGGCGGAGGTGCGCATCGGGGAAGCCATCAAGCGCGGCGAAGGCTCGCACAACGGCAAACCTGCGGTCGTACTGGGGATTCAAAAGCAGCCCAATACAAACACATTGGAGCTGACGCGCCGTGTGGACGCTGTTCTCGACGAGATCCAGCGGTCGTTGCCGCCGGGAATGGAGATTCACAAGAACATCTTCCGGCAGGCCGACTTCATTGAAGCAGCGACACAGAACTTGCTGGGCGCTTTGCGCGACGGCGGTATCCTGGTAGTGATCATCGTTGTCCTCTTCCTCGCCAACCTGCGCGCTTCGGTAGTCACTTTGGTAGCTATCCCACTCTCCTTGGGGGCTGCCTTCATTGGGATGAGGCTGGCAGGAGCCACGATCAACAGCATGACACTCGGCGGCCTGGTGATCGCCATCGGAGCGTTGGTGGACGACGCGATCATCGTCGTGGAAAATGTGTTCCGGCGGCTCCGCGAGAACGCCCGCAAGCCCCCGGACGAGCGACTGCCGGCACTGGAGCTGGTCTACCGGGGAAGCAGTGAGATTGCTAATCCCATTGTGTTTGCTACGCTGATCGTAATACTAGTCTTCCTACCCATCTTCCTTCTGAGCGGAGTGGAAGGGAGATTACTGGGGCCGCTTGGCTTCGCATACATCACGGCGTTGTTTGCTTCTCTGGTGGTTGCGCTTACGGTGACACCGGTGCTGTGTTCCTTTCTGCTGCCGCGCGCCAAAGCGGTACTGCGAGGACAAGAGCCGCGCTGGATCCGCCGGTTGCGGCGCGGGTACGAGAAGCTCCTGAACTGGACACTGGATCGTACGGGAATTGTCTTGGTGGCTGCGGCTTTGCTTCTCATTGCCTCCTTGGCCGGCTTTGCTCGTATGGGCCGCGCATTTTTGCCGGAATTCAACGAAGGGACGCTGACGATCAGCGCGGTGACGATTCCCGGGACCAGCCTGGCGGAATCCGACCAACTGGGAAGCAGTCTGGAAAGGATATTGCACACCATACCCGAGGTGAGATCCACGGCCCGCCGCACCGGGCGGGCGGAACTGGACGAGCACGTTCAAGGAGTGGAATCGGCTGAAATCGACGTCGGTTTGAGGATGCTGGACCGAACGAAGGAAGAGATGCTGGCGGAAATGCGGGACCGGTTGACGCTCCTGCCCGGCATGAACGTCGTGATCGGCCAGCCGATCTCCCACCGGATCGATCACATGCTTTCAGGAACCCGCGCCAGCATTGCCGTGAAAATTTTCGGCGATGACCTTTACACCCTGCGCAGCCTCGCCCAGCAGGTCGAAGCTGCCATGCGAGACGTGCCGGGGGTAGTCGATCTATCCACGGAACAACAGACAGACATCCCCACTGTCCGTGTTCGTTTTGACCGCGCCGCGCTGGCCCGCTATGGGCTGCCGGCCGGTGCGGCAGCCGAGGCGTTGCAAACGGCCTTTGTCGGCAAGGAGGTCGGCCGGATTTTTGAAGGACAGTTGGCGTTCCCCGTCGTGGTGCGCTACCCGAATGAGAATCGAGCGGACCTGGAAGCGATTCGCCAGACGATGATCGACACCCCTTCGGGGGCCCGCGTCCCTCTCTCCAGTGTGGCCGACATTCGGGAGGACCGGGAAGCGAACTTTATCAGTCGCGAGAACGGACAGCGCAAGATTGTCGTGATGTGCAACGTGGCCGGCAGGGACTTGCGTGGCGTGGTCAACGAAATCCAACAGCGGGTGGGAGCTTCTGTTCCAATGCCTGCAGGGTACCGCATCGAGTATGGAGGGCAGTTTGAGAGCGAGGCGGCGGCGTCCAGTCTTCTGCTGTGGCTGGGGATTGCTGTGGTGCTGGGGATCCTGATGATCCTCGTCACTGCGTTTCGCTCCTTCGCGGAAGCCATGATCATTATGTGCAACTTGCCGCTCGCCCTGATCGGAGGCGTGGCCGGAGTGTTTTTCTCCGGCGGCATCCTCTCGGTCGCCTCGATGATTGGGTTCATTACTTTGTTCGGGGTCGCCACCCGCAACGGCATCATGCTGATCTCGCACATAAAGCATTTAAGGGCGGAAGAAGGCGTGCGTGATTTTCGTCAGGCGATTCTGCAGGGCGCTTCGGAACGCCTGACGCCGATTTTGATGACCGCGCTCACCACCGGTTTGGCGCTGATTCCCATCACTCTCCAGGCGGGACAAGCAGGGAGTGAAATTCAGGCGCCGATGGCCATGGTGATCCTGTGCGGATTGTTTTCCTCGACCGCACTGAACATGATGGTGATCCCAGCGGTTTACTGGCGCTTCGCTCCGAGCCACGCTGCCGCATCCCCCTCCGATGCGTTGTCCGCATAGGGGAATTCAGGACAAGCCGCCGGCTAGATCGCGGGACTTGGCGCCGCCTGCGAGCTGTCTCCCTCACCGAGGATCGCTCATGACTCATCGGTCATCTCTCATCTCTCATCGGTCATCGGTCCACCAGACCTGATCCAGCATTCATTCAAACGGAATGAATCTTGTTCTCAGGCAACCAACTAAAGCAGCAGGCATATTATTGCCGATAGTATTACTCGAAAGCGGGGGAAGATGCCTGCCGGTGTGCGGAAGCTCGGACGAGTCCCCCCGGCTGGCTGCGAGGGACAGAAGACCTCCAGGTAAGCTGAAAGGTGCGCCAGAAAAACTCTTCTGAGGCGGGAGCAGAAGAAGACTGCTTCTCCCCCTGTAAGGAAAGGAAGGCCAAGGTGAGCCAAATGATAAACTATAGGATGAGCCAAGAAAACCACTCCGAGGTATTGACCGGGGAAAGCTTGCTAAAAGCGAGCCTCCACCTGAAAATCTTTGCCATGACAACCATTGCGGTCCTTTCAACGGGAATGGCTGTGATTGTCTATGGCCAACTGCGGCAGGGAGGCCCGTTGGCAGGCGCGGTTGAGAACCCGTCTGAATTACTGCGCGGTTTTGTTTTCCTCATGCTGCTGACGGCGGGTTACTTGGTGGGCAAAAGCTGGACGACCAGCCGCTTTCAGCGCCGGCTGCTGGATCGCCTGCTGGAGAAAGAATTCATTGCCCGCGTGCAACGGCTCAATCCCGTCACGCAATTCCACCACCCCGACGTCTGCCGCGACATCCTGCTTCGCCAAGCCAGCCACGCCAAACGCCAGCAGGTTCCTCTCTCGATTTTGGAGATCACGCTGCAAAATCTGACGCAACTTCCCCGGGATATACCCCGCCAGTTAATCCCCGCAGATTTAGTAGAAAACCGGTGGATCGAACTGATCGGACAACTCAAACAACTCTGCCGTCCATTGGACTCTCTGCTGCGGTGGTCGTCGGATTCCTTTCTTCTGGTGCTCTCGGATATCTCCCCGGACGAACTCCCCACCATCCAGCACCGCGTCGAGCGGGAACTGGGAAAATGGCTGGAGAACCGCTTTGAGGCAGCTTCCCGTCCGGAGTTCCGTTTGCGGAGCTTCAGCTCTTCCAGCCTGGATACGTCCAGCGACATTCTAAAGCAAGTGCAACGGTTGCTGGATGACGGAAGCGACCCTCTCTATTCCGTCGCTGACGATCCTAGCGAGTGGAAAGCGGCTTCCTGATAAACGATTCGCCAATCAGCCGCACGTTTGGGTAGTCCGTTGCGAGTCAGGCGGTAGAGGTGCGACCGATTCGCAACAAGCTTCTTTTTCGCGGTCCCATCCTCCAAAAACGCGCAAGCTCATCCCGCCTAAACCAGCTCACCAGAAGTTGGGTCGGCTCAAACGTCTGAAAAAGCAGCAGAAACGGCTCAGCAATTCCTCTTCCCATCCCCGACTGCCTGCTTACATCATTGTCAGCGATGTACTACTACTGTCCTTTCTAATTCTGCCGATAGTAACAATGGGTGAGGCTTCGGTCACAGCCCAAACTACCAATGCGAGGGCGGGAGAGGGAACCTGGCTGCACTTGGAATCCGAAGCTGAAACCCCTTGTTATAAGAAGAAGGAGCCGGCCCTCCCGGGCCGAGTTCCGCGCTGATTGTCGCGGAGCAAGTCCTGGGCACGGTTGGACCTTCCGGCCTGGTGGCGCGGTACGAGCACACGCAGGACTGGATGCAGGTGCATTTGTGCTTTGTGACGATGCCATCGGCGCTGTATCCGGACTTCTTCGAGGCGGCAAGGTATTGGGCCTCGATTCCCGCCGGGCGGTTCGGTGCCGGTCTGGGACACGCGACCGGCCTGACCCTCGCCTTTCCTCTCTACGAGCAGGGGAAGGCGCTGG
>JADFGZ010000032.1 GCA_022567475.1 Acidobacteriota bacterium
GCTAGCTTCTTCCGTGCTTCGGGTAGGCACAGGAGCCCGATCTGGGGCAGGATGCATCCAATCCTCATCGTATCCTTCCTTTCGCATGGTCTTCCTCATGGAATTGTTCGAGGCCGAATCTTGGATTGCGGTCTTCGCTTTGGCAAGATCATATGCCAACTTGCAAGCCACCGACAATCTTTTTCTTCAGGAGCAGGGCGAGTCATCGGCGGGAAACTGGGGCGGGCAACTTGGCTGCCGTACAAAACAGCAACTTCCGGATCAGCGGCGGGTTTGGAAAAAGGGGGATTTGCCAGAAGGATGGGGCCGGCAGGTACCGAGTCAGGAACTTTTTTTTCCATCCGTTGACCGTGAGTGCCGCCAGGCGCATCATACAGTAACGGGTGGGAATATGAATGAGAACTGCACTCTTAGTATGGAAAGGGATCCGAACCGAATTGAAAAAGGAAGGGAGTATGACATGAAAATATCCAAATGGATTCTGGCAGTGGTTCTGGCAGGCAGCTTGCCCGGCATGGTCTTTGCCGACATCCTGGTGCTGAAAGACGGGCGGTCCGTAACGGGGGAGTTTCAATCAGCGGACCAGACCAACGTAACCATTCTGGTGCAGGGACGGCTGCAAAATTACCGGCTTTCAGAGGTCAACAGTATCACCTTCACGCCGGGCAGCAGGGAGGCCTCCCGGTCCTCGCGCGCGCCGTCTTATGCCGCGGGCCGCTCACCGTCCTCCAGCAGCGGGATATCGAGTGGAGGAACTTCGAGCGGAGGGACATTCAGCCAGAGGGCCGCACCGGAGCCAACGCCAACGGGGGTGACGATCCCCGCCGGCGTCTTGCTTACCGTTCGCATGATCGATCCGGTGGATTCCGAGGTGAATGCGATGGGCCAGACCTTCCGCGCCAGCCTGGATGAACCGCTGCTTGTGGCCGGACAAATTGTAGTCCCGCGCGGCGCCGACCTGACCGTTATATTCGTGGAGGTGGAGCAGGCAGGCCGCATCAGAGGACGTTCGGAGTTGACCCTGGACCTGTTGGACATCACCATTGGGGGCAAGAAGCACGAGATTCGGACCAGCGAGGTGTCGCAAGCCGGCTCTTCGCGCGGCGCGCAGAGCGCCAAACGGATCGGCGGGATCGCAGCGGCGGGCGCCGTCCTGGGAGCGATTTTCGGAGGTGGGAAGGGGGCCGTTCAAGGAGCTGCCGCCGGAGCCGGCGCGGGCACCGCCATCCAGGTTCTCACCCACGGCGAGGAAGTGAGAATTCCGGCAGAGTCGCGGCTGTCGTTCACTTTGGAGTCTCCGATCCACCTGTAGACGAACCGGGCAGGGAGGCGGGAGCGGACAACTTTTTCGCCCCCGCCTGCTTGTGGCGGCATGCTGTGAGGACTTGTTTGCAAGCCGCCTCCCGGCATGGTGTTGTGTTTTTTCTTCCCTGAAATAAATTCTTGTCCTCTGTGAGCGGCGCATTCCGTTTCGTCCGGAAACATAGATTCAAAAATATCGATTCAGAAATTTTGCTATTCGGCCTCGTGAGGAGCGTTCCATCATGCAACCATTAAGAGTGTTGACTGCACTGCTGTTTGCCGCTGGTTTGCTTGCTCCAATTGCGGCGGTGGCACAGAGTCCTTCCGATCCGGCTTCTGCCCATAATCAACTCGCCCGGGAGATTTTCCAAGAACTGATCGAGATTGACACCACCCACGCCACCGGCAGCACGACCGACGCTGCAGAAGCCATGGCGGCGCGGCTCCGGGCAGCAGGATTCCCGGCAGCCGATGTGCAGGTCATCGGGCCGCACCCGAAAAAGGGGAACCTGGTCGCACGGTTCCGGGGAAGCGGCGCACGGAGGCCTCTTCTGTTGCTCGCCCATTTGGATGTCGTCGGGGCGAACCGCGAGGATTGGTCGCTGGACCCGTTCCGGTTCACCGAGCAGGACGGTTACTTTTACGGCCGGGGCACCAGCGACGACAAGGCCATGTCGGCCATCTGGATCGCCAACCTGATCCGTTACAAGCAGGAAGGTTTTCAGCCCGACCGGGACATCATCGTCGCTCTGACCGCCGACGAGGAGGGTGGCGAGTTCAATGGCGTCGAGTGGTTGCTCCAGAACCATCGTGGGCTGATCGACGCCGCATACTCTCTCAATGAAGGCGGTTTCGGGGCCATCCGCAACGGGAAGTATATGAGCAACGACATCCAGCTCAGCGAGAAGGTCTACATGACCCTGCGGCTGGAGGTCACCAACGACGGAGGGCACAGCTCGATTCCGGAGAGAGACAACGCCATCTACCATCTAGCCGAGGGGCTCTCCCGCCTGGCGCAGCACGAGTTCCCCGTGCGCCTCGACGAGATCACCCGCGCGTATTTCGAGCGCATGGCGGAGATTGAGGGCGGCCCGATCGGCGCCGCCATGAAAGGCGTCGCCGCCAATCCCCCCGATCCGGAGGCGGCCGCCCGGCTCTCCGAGGTGCCTTACTACAACGCGTTGCTGCGCTCCACCTGCGTGGCGACCGAGCTTGAGGCCGGACACGCGGAGAACGCCCTGCCTCAGACCGCCCGGGCGACGGTGAACTGCCGCGTGCTTCCGGGCGACTCAGCCGACGAGGTGCGGCAGACCGTGATCCAGGTGCTGGCCGACGAGGCGATTGCGGTGTCGACGACCACGGAGCCGATGGCCGGTCCCGCCTCGCCCCTCACCACGGATGTTCTAGGTCCGGTCGAGCGCATCACCGAGCAGATGTGGCCGGGAGTCCCGGTGATCCCGACCATGGTTACAGGCGCCACCGACGGGCGCTACCTTCGCAACGCCGGTATCCCGACCTACGGTGTCTCCGGCCTGTTCGAAGACATCGACGACATGCGCCTCCACGGCAAGGATGAGCGCATGGGCATAAAGCAGTTCTACGAAGGCCGGGAGTTCCTCTACAGGCTGGTCCGGGCGCTCTCCTCTGAACAGCAATAGCAGAACACCACGGCGGTCAAATAGCGATCAAATATAAAGACAAAATGTGGGTGAGGTCGCCGACGCGGTTACCCGCCGAAGCGCTGCGGGAGCAGGGCATCCACCGCGAAGGGAGACTTTCCGGTGAGTTGCCATGCGGAGAGGATTTGGGCGGTGATCGGGGCGAGCAAGATGCCGTTGCGGAAATGTCCCAGGGCGACCGAGTAGCCCTCGATTGCCGTGGGGCCAAGCACCGGCAGGCCGTCCGGCGCCGCCGGGCGCAGGCCGGTCCAGAAGTCGGCCACGGTGCTTTCGGCGAGAACCGGGCAGGTTTTCTGGGCGGCGCGGAGCAGGCCCGTCAGCGGCCCGGCACGCGGCGATTTGTCAAACCCGGCCTCTTCCATCGTGCTGCCGACAATCACACGCCCTCCCAGCCGGGGAACCATATAACAGCGGTGGCTGCGAATCACGTGGCGGAAGGGCGGATCGGGGCTCTCCAGGGCCAGCATATGTCCTTTGACCGGGCGGATCGGGGTGGGGGCCAAACCTTGGGTACGGATCGCACCGGCCCAAGCTCCGGCGGTGTTGACCACGCGGCGGGCAGAGATTTTTTCCTTTTCGAGCACAACTCCGGTCACGCCTTGGCCGTTGTGCTCGACCTCGGTAACGGTTTTCCCCAGCAGAAATTCCACCCCTCGGCGGCGGCAGCTTGCGACCAGGGCTTGCATCAGCATGCGGTTGTCGATCTGATGATCTTCGGGTAAGTAAAACGCGCCCAGCCCATCGGCCAGATGAGGTTCCCGCTCTCGCGTCTCTTGGGCGGAGAGTTCCTGGATCGGGATGCCCGCGCCGCGCTGCCACTCCATCGAGGGCAGCATCGTCTCCCGCTCCTGCTCGTTCTCAAACAGCAGCAGGGTGCCCTCGCTGCGGTAGCCGAGGTCCAAGTCGGTTTCCGCCTGCAGCTCGGCGGCGAGTTGTCCGTAGAGTTTTAGGCTGGCGCGGCAAAGATTGAAGATGGGGCTGCCCTTTCCCGCTTCCGCCGAAGGGCTCAGCATGCCCGCCGCGGCCCAGGAGGCTTCTTCTCCGGGAGCGCCTCGCTCGATCACCCCCACTTTCACGCCCTCGCCGGCGAGCAGCCGCGCCAGCGAGCAGCCGATGATTCCTCCTCCAATAATCACCGTATCGAAACCGGGCATGGGATGATTATACGCCCAACTAAAAACAGGGCCAAAGGCCCCGTCGCCGGACGGCTTCCACCGGGCGCTAAGCCGGAAGTTGGCCGCCGCCCGATTTGAGATTGAGTTGAAGGTCCGCGTATCGTATGCTTCTGATACTTCCGGTGCTTCTGATGCTTCCGGGCTCAGGGAAAGCTCAAACGGAACAATCCGGGGTGGTTTTTGCAGCCAGTCTTCTCACAAATAGAAACGGGAGGGGCTCAATGAGTGGATATAGCCAAGCAAGAAAAAAGCTGCTGAGCGTGTTGCTGTCTTTAGCGCTGTCTTTGGCGATGATACTGGGGTTGTCCTTGATCTCCGCTGAGTGGAACCCAGCCCAGGCGGCTCCCCTTCTCGCCGAGGTATCGCAGCCGCAATACGAGTGGGTCGTGGAAAGGGACGTGGATATCCCCATGCGAGACGGCGCTCTGCTCAAAGCCGATATCTTTCGTCCTGTTTCCTCGCGTCCCGACTCTTTGGAAAAATTTCCCATCATCATGACCATGGGACCGTATGAGAAGGACAAGCTCTGGGTTCCTCCGCCGGACTTGGAAGAGGCCGCCAATGAATATATGAACTGGGAGACGGGGAATCCCCTGTGGTGGTGCCCCCGGGGATACATTCTGATTCGCATCGATAGTCGCGGGACGGGAAAGTCGCCGGGCTATGCCGAGGTCTGGTCCCACCAGGAGGCGGTGGATTTATACGACTCCATCGAGTGGGCCGGCGTGCAGCCGTGGAGCAACGGAAATATTGGAATGCTCGGCATTTCCTACTACGCCGTCAATCAATGGACTGTGGCGAGTCTCCAGCCTCCCCACCTGAAGGCGATCATTCCGTGGGAAGGCTTCTCCGACCTCTACCGCGACGCCACGTATCACGGCGGGATTCTTTATGATTTCTTCACGACCTGGTATCCGGGGAACGTCTTCAAGCATGTTCATGGCGACGCCCAAGTCTACAATCCCGATGCCATGACGGAAAATTGGGTATGGCATCTGATGCGCAACCGCATGGATACGGGCTGGTATGACGGCCGGCGAGCGGAGTATGACAAGATTGTCGTTCCCCTGTACAGCGCAGGCAACTGGGCCCACACCTTGCATCTTCGCGGCAACACGGAAGGCTATGTCCGGTCCGCTTCTCCGCACAAGAAGTTGCGGATTCACATGGGAACCCATTACCACCCCTTCTACTCCGAAGAGGGAAGGATGGACCAGTTGCGTTTCTTCGATCATTGGCTGAAGGGAATCGACACGGGAATCATGGCCGAGCCGCCCGTGAAGGCGTGCGCCCGCACCGGCCCCGACGAATGCGAATGGCGGTTCAACCAGGAATGGCCCTTTGACAACACGCAGTGGACCCGATTCTATCTCCGCGCCCCAAGCGGCAGCGCAGCAGGCGGGCTGACCCGGAGCGCCCCCGCAACCGGAGGCGTCAGCACCTATGCCAGCCAAGTCGCCTATCGAAACGGGCCGAGGCCGGAAGGTGTCTCGTTCGTGACGGAGCCCATGGCGCAGGACATGGAAGTGATCGGCCCGGTGAACCTCGTGATGTGGGTATCGTCCACCATCGACGACATGTACATCTTCGCCACAGTGCGAAACATCGCCCCGAACGGCGAGGAAGTAACCTACACCCCGCGAAACCCCAGGCGCGTCCGAGTGCCCGCCGCCGTGGGCTGGCTCAAGGTTTCGCATCGGAAGCTGGACCCGCAGCTTTCGACTCCCTACCGTCCGTACCACGCACACGACGAAGAGCAGAAACTCGAGCCGGGAGAAGTCGTAAAGGTTGAGGTGGAAATCTGGCCGACCGGCACAGTCTTCAAGAAAGGACACCGGATTCAGCTTGATGTTGCCCCGACCGGCTCCGAGCACAGAATTCTGGTGCTGGAAAGCTTAACGCAGCAGACCAACAGCATTTACACCGGCGGCGACCGCGCGTCCTATCTGTTGCTTCCGATTATTCCCTCTCCGCAAGGTGTGAGCAGGATGAGCCGGGGGACCGCCCCCTAGAAGTATTATTGTAGAAGCATTGTAGAGGCATTCAATGAAAAGCATCTTCTTTATGTTCCTGCTCAGCGTCGTGGCCGTGGGCATTTGCCGGGCGCAAGAGCCTCGATTCCATCTGGAGGAGGCCACCATCGCCGACGTGCATCGCGCCATCCAGCAGGGAGAGATCACCTGCCAGGGGCTGGTGCAGGCCTATATCAACCGCGCGAGGGCGTATAACGGCGTCAGCAACCGGCTGGTCACAGAAAACATGGCATCGGACCTGCTTCCCAACTACAGCGAATACAAAGCTGCCGTCGAGGCCACCGCCGACCTCCCGCCGGGCGATCCCCGAAAAACGCTGCCGATTGAATTCGGAAGAATGGAGCCGACGGCATCGGATCCAAGCGTGGAGCAGCAGTTTGGCATGACCGTGGGCATCCCAAACGCCGGACAGCTTCGCGCGCTGGGCACCATCAACATTCGCGGGGAGCGGTCGGTGACCTGCAAAGCCCAATGCGACAGGAAGGACGGACGGCCCGGCGAGTGCCCGCGGGTGTGCTCGGAGTTCTCCCAGCAGCCGGACGCGCTGGAGCGAGCGGCGGAACTGGATGCGCAATACGACCGCTTGCCGGACCTCAATCAATTGCCGCTGTATTGCATTCCCTTCTCGTTCAAGGACCCGTTCGATACGAAGGACATGCGCTCGACCAGCGGCGCCGACGCCCGCTATGACATCGACTTTCCGGCCAGAGACCACACGCTCGTCGCGCAACTGCGGAAAAAAGGCGCCATCATTTACGCCAAATCGGTCAACACGGAATACAACGGACGGCCCCGCGCTCCGAGCGGCAGGAATTTTCCAACGAAGGTTCTCCCTTCCAGGCTGGGATACCAGCGCAGCACCTGGGCGGGCAATCCCAGCAATGTGTATGACACGACGCGCGCGGCCTCGCTGGGGTCAAGCTCCGGCTCCGGCGTCTCGGTAAGCGCCAACCTGACGATGTGCGGCGTGTGCGAAGAGACAGGCCGCTCCTGCCGAGGACCGGCGAACCACAACTCGGTGGCCTTGCTTTTGCCGCACAAGGCGCTGATCTCCTTCTTCGGCGGGGCCATCGGCGCGGATATCTACATGGACCGGTCGGGCATTCATTGCCGCACGATCACCGATTCGGCGAAAGTGCTCGATGCGCTCCGAGACACCGATGCAAAGAATGGCGCGGAGTACTACGACCCCCGGGACATCTTCACTACCGTTCCGAGGTCTAGCGTTCTGGCCGAGCCCTATGCCGACGCGATACAGGACGGCCGCGCCGGCGCGCTGGAGGGAATGCGCATCGGCATCGTGCGCGAGTTCATGGTGAAGCATGTCAAGGCCGACGAGCCAATCGTCGACGCAGCCGCCGCCGAAATGAAAACTGTGCTGGGCAACCACCTGGGCGCAACCTTGGTGGAGTCGGTGACGCCCGGCTGGGCGGATGATCCTGAGATCGAAAACATGTCTCCCTCTTTCGACCGTGCAATCGCCGAGATCCTGCCGATCCTTTTTCCGGATCTGCTCTTCCAACTGACGTCCAATAAAGAGCCGAAGTACCCGGCCTTTGCGGCGCGGATCGAGCCGACCCTGTTCGCGCCGGGAGTAACGAAAGGAACCGGCACGCTGCAACCGGTCGACTGGATGCTGCGGTGGGCCGAGGGGCTGGAGCCGACGCCTCCCAACCTGACGCTGCGCAGCATCCTCTCCCGCGCGCCCTCCAGAACCTTCCGGTTCCATGTGGCGCAGTACTTGACGCGGCGCGCCCAGGACTGGGCCGAGCGCGGCTACACGGAGACCCTCGACGACTGGGCGGCGCTCAATGCGCGTTCCAAGTTCTGGGGCGACGACCAGCGGGCCCACTTCAAAAACTGGGAGGAGTTCAGGGATATTCGCAACCCGCTGACCACTCGCCAGGGCATCGCCGAGCGGATACAGCTCCGAGAGCTGCTGCGGCGGGTCATCATGAAGGTGATTCAGGAAAACAAGCTCGACATCATCATCCAGCTCCATAGCGCGCTGCCTCCCGGCAAAATCGGCCTGGCTCCGGAGCCGGTGGTCAACGCCCGGGATGTTTCTTTTCCGCTCGGGCCGATTGCCGGGATCACGGAGGTCCTCATTCCCGCCGGGTATGTGCGGACCGCCTACGATACGGCCTTTGAGCTGGCGACGGATGCGAATGGGCGCAAGTTTTACCGCGGCAGGACCAGCACCACCCCCACGGCGTTGTCCGCGCCGGGTCTGCCGTTCTCCATTACCTTCTGGGCGGAACCCGGCATGGAGCCCCTCATATTGAAGGCAGCTTCGGCCTACGAGTCGGCCTCGAAACGCCGCATTCCTCCGCCAGCGTTTGGGCCGCTCCCCGGCGAGCCGTAAAACGGGCAGTCGCGGCCCGCAGGCTGGCGAGAGTATTCTTTCGGGAGGCTCACAAATTCGAAAAAGCCTTCCCCCCTCACCCTGCCGGTCTGTGCCCCGGTCTGTGCCCCGGTCTGTGCCTAAGATGGGCTTGAGTCAACCGGGCGGCTGGCGTAGGATTACGAACAGCCGTGAAGCTCATACTGCGCGAAGCTCATACTGGAAGTTCAGAACAAAAGGAGAATTCCAATGAAACACCCGAGAAGCTGGTTGCTGGGCATGGTTCTAGTTCTGCCTTGGTTTTCCGGCGTTCCGCTTTCCTCGCAGGAAAACGCCGAGGTGCGTCAGGAGACGATCCGGCTGACTGCCGAGGACGGCCGCAGACTGTTCGCCATCTACCACTATCCGGCTGGAGGCCAGCCGAAGACCGCCATCCTGTTTATGCATCCGAGGGGCGGCAACGTCACCCACTTCGCTCTCCAGCCCCTGGCCAAAAATGGTTTCGGAGCGCTGGGCATGGGTTCCCGCTCCATGAACCGCACATGGGTTCACGAGGAACTGCTGCTGGACGTGGCCGCGGGCGTGAAGTTTCTCAAGAGTCGCGGCGTAGAGCGCGTGATCCTGGCGGGCCACAGCGGGGGCGGATCGCTGTTGTCCTTCTATCAGGCTCAGGCCGAGACGGACCCGCCCAACCGGGTGAAGGAAACACCGGCAGGCGATCCTCCCGATCTGAACCGGTTTGACCTCCCCCGGGCGGACGGCTTGATTACGCTGAACGCCGCGGAAGGCGAAGGGTTGCACTGGACCCACCACCTGGACCCCTCGCTCACCGACGAAACCGACCCGTTTTCCTACGACCCTTCTTTAGACATGTACAACCCGGACAACGGTTTCCGTGTTCCGCCGGGCGAGACCAAATACTCGCCCGAGTTTCTGGCGAGGGTCGAAAAGGCGCAGCAGGAACGCGGAAAAAAGCTGCTGGAACTCGCCAAGTCCTACATTCGCGAACAGAATTATTACCGGGACCAGATGGAATCACCCGCCTTTCCGATGATGACCCGGAAGGAGCGATTGATGATCGAGCGGCGGGCCCAGTTTGAGCGGCCCATGCTTCTCTATCGCACCCGGGCCGACGTCCGCTACTACGACATGTCCCTGGACCCGAGCGACCGCACACCCGGCCACATGTCCGGACCCGGGAAGGATGGATACAGGCGCAGCGATTTGAAAAACTGGATGTATGGTTATCCGCTTTCCGCCCCGGTCAGTCCTCGCGTATTTCTGAGCACCTTGTCGATCGTGTCGAACGCTCAGATGTGGAAAAATCTGGGGAAGATCAGCGTGCCGGTTCTGGTGATCAACTCGTCGGCAGACTCCGGCATCCATCCCAGCGAACACCAGAACGCCTTCGAATCCGCGGCCAGCGAGGATAAGGAGAAGGTCTGGATCATCGGCGGAGAGCACGGCTTCCAGCCCGAGGGACGGCAGAGCGGAAAAGGAGATCAGCAGGAACAACTGGTGAATGCGATCACCGGCTGGGTGAAGAAACGCTGGCCGCTGTAAAGCGCGCTTACTGTTTCACCAAAGCTTCCGGATCGGCGTTGCTTTTTGGCCGGAATTTTTGCGCGCGTCCGTTGAAGACTTCCGCAACGTAAAAGTTTCCGTCGCTGTCCACGGTGAACTGGTGAGGTCCCCAGAGCGCGCCGGGAAAGATCCCAAAAGTTCCCCAGGAATCCAGGAACTTGCCGTTGAGGTCATATTTCAGCAGCTTCTGCGTGACCCCGTCCGACACCCAGATGTGCTGGTCTTGGGAAAGCCGGAGAAAGTACGGTGACTTGATATTCGGCCACTCCTCCAGGTATTTCCCGTTTTCGTCGAAAACCTGTATGCGCGAGTTCGACCGGTCCGAGACGTAGATGCGCCGGTTGGCATCGATGACAATGCCGTGGACGAGGTTGAACTCGCCCGGCCCGGTGCCCGGCTTGCCCCATTCAAACAAGTATTCGCCTTCGCTCGAGAACTTCACCACGCGGGTATTGTTGTAGCCGTCGGTTACGTAGAAGTCTCCGTTCGGCAGCCAGGCGATGTCGGTGGGCCGGTCAAAGTGGCTTTTGTCATTTCCGGGCACGCCCTTTTCTCCGAGGCGCAATCCAATCTCGCTGCCGTCATTGGTGAACTTAAAAATTTGATGTCCCCTGTCATCCACCACCCAGACGTGGCGCTCGGGATCATGCGGATTCATAAGAATCCGGTGGGGGCGCACAAACAGATGGTTGTATTGCTCCCAGGAATCGACCAGCTTTCCTTCGCCATCAAAGATCATCACCAGATGCTCCCAGCGGGCTTTGCCCCCCGTGGCGGCCCGCGCGGGCAGGCTGCTGGTGAGGCCGGTGGCATCGGGGCCCAACACCGGCAATTCTCCGCGCTGAAGGACAAAGACTCGGTCCGGCGTCTCAGCCCAAATTCCGGCCGTAGAGCCCCACGACCATCCGTCGGTGTGCAGCGGCTGCGGCCAGTTCTCCACCACCTCATACGGACCACTGATGTCTTCCCCGCCCTTTTCCTGCGCTGCCGCTCCGGTTGTGAGGGTGGCAAGCAGCACTGCCGCCATGATCCATTTGCCGATCGTCATACGCCATCTCCCTTCCGTTGCTGAATTGCGGGTTCGGAAAAGCCTTTCCCTATTGAAAGGCGTGGATTACGGATTGGTTGCAGGCGCACTCAATCCACCACCATTCTCCCGGCCCAATGCCCGTAATACTACCACAACAGCAAATTCCCGGAAATAGACGCTGGCTGCGCAGGCCGGAGGGTATAGAAGGTATGAGGACAGGAGGACAAGAGGATAGGGGACAAAAAAGTCCCCTGCCGGCTTATGGCGTGATGTCCGGAATTTCAGGGAATTATTTTGGGAAGATGAAGACAGATACAGATTAAAGATAAGGTGCGGCTTCCCCGAAAAGAATCTGTCGGCCCGAAAAGAATCTGCCGGGCTCAATCCACCCAAATCGAGCACTCGCGCAACAGATCGTACCCTTTTTGCTCGTCCGGTGTCATGCCCTTGGGAAGTTCGCCCGATTGCAGGAATATCCCGAGCCGTTGCAATTGTTTCAGGTATGCCAACTGCTTAAATTTCCTCACCGGGTCATCCGTGGAGATACTAGAAATGTTTTCTATCTCTTTTCCCACTCTTTCCGACATGGTCCACGGGTTATCGGTCAGGCAGCACGCAAAGCTGGGGAAATCGAATTTATTCCGGGTTTCATTCGACAAGGCAGCCACCCGCCCCCTATTTTGATGCATCCAGACGAACCCAGTTTGGCATCACAAATAGCCACGCTGATGGTTTTCGGCAATTTGCTTGCTATGCCAAGCTGGGGGGTATGAGGGCGCCGACGCTGGAACATGCTTTGGACAGCAAGCCGAAGAGAACAGAGTTAGCGGGGCGAGTTTGCAGCACCCCGCCGTACGCACTATAGCCCTACCGTGATCCCTCCGATTACAGCCACGCGGTGCCACGCGCCGCCGGGCTGGAACAGTTGTTTCGAGATGTATGTCTGGTAGTCCCGCACCTCCAGCCTCAGATGAACCAGTTGGTGCAGATGTCTTTCGACGCCCGCGCCGTAAGTGATCACAAAGGAGGTCACCTTATCCGGAGCGCCGCCGGGAAAAGGGACCTCCACCTCGCTTTTCACCTCCAGCCCGAACCTCGTGAATCCAACTCCGGCCAAGCCGTAGAAGCGGAAGCGATAGGCGGAGGGAGTGCGCACCCGCGTATCGAACGTAATGGTGTGAGCGCTCAACTCCGCCTCCGCGCTCGATCCAAAGACATCGCCGCGCGCGAGGAGCATGTCCGCGCTCGAAAAGCTGTAGTGCAGCCCGGAGCTTACGTAGGGGAACACGCGGGTGCCGGCGTCCAGGGTGAAGATTCTGCCATTGCCGAACTCGGAACGCGCCGATCCGAAAAAGCGGCCCGCCGCCGTCCCGTCGCCCAAGTCCGGGGAGAAAAGCCCGCCGCCGCCAATCCCCAGGAACTGCCCCTGGGCTAGCTGCGCCACGCAAAAAAACAAAAGGATTCTACAGAGAACTTTCACGTCCTGCACCATTGCTCGCCTCCCAGCGGAAATTATCAACTCCCGTCAACATCCAGATGGCCATTATGCCGCCATGATGCCGCCATGATGCCATTGTTGCATGGGTTCGTCTGCACCGCTGCGGGCAGCGTCCGGAAAGTTGCGACGGCTGCCGTACCTCAAAAGCCACCCAGTCAGCGGCCGTCCATTGAAACCGAAATAACCAGCGGCATCTTTGCTGGTGAAATTGGCGATCTGCGCTTGAGTCGACTGGGGGGGCGGGAGTATGCTTTGGGACGAGCGGGAAGATCAAATCGGAAACTTCGGTTCAGAAGGTTTGAGACTCGCGAAGCAATTCCCTAAGAATTTATTGATCGAGAGGCAAATCACAATGAAGACGCGGCGCAGCCTGGGGCAGTATGGGATCGTGTGTGTTTGGGCGTTGCTTGGACCCATCGCCATCACAGCTCCTCTGAAGGCTCTGGATGTGAGCGACATAAAATCCTGTGACCAATACATGCTTCCCAAAGAGGTGATCAACGGCAAAGAAGTCGGGCAGGAGGCCTGCCGAATGATCGAAACCACCGACTTCGAGTTTCAAGGGCGCAACTACCGGCGCATGGACATCGGAGTTACCGGAACCATCCCCGGCTATACGCTCAAGAGCGATACCCTCCGGGATGCGATTTTCTTCAATGCCTACCCGGAGTTTGTGTTTCCTCCAACTCGCGGGAAGCTTCCCGTACATCATGGAATCGGGCGCTATGAGATGGCCAAAGGCACCGCCATGGCCGTTCTTTACCCCGCCAACCGAAGCGAATGGAATGGAAAGATGTTTGTGACCCTGCATGGCGGGGGACGGGCCTTCTCCAGAGGCACTCTCAAAGTATGGAACAAAAACCTCAACCCGGAGGAGCCGCTGCAGGGCATCAGCAAGTACGAACGGTTGATGCTGGAAAAGGGGTATGCCGTGGCGAAGACCTGGAGGTCCACCCCGTACCCGCGGGGAGGCGATATCATCGTCACCCTCGATGACGGAACCGTTCTGCGGGAGCGGAATATCATGGAGCACCCGCCGTTGATTACGGGCTTTGTGAAGCTGGCGGGCAATATCCTGGAGGAACGTCTCGGCCAGAAGCCCCGCAGAGTCTACTGGTATGGCCACTCCGGAGGCGCCCGGATCGGACGCATGGTCAACTATAAGGCCGGCATGAACGTGGACAAGGATGGCAACCGGATCATTCACGGGATCATTGTGGATGATTCCGCTGCGGGGCTTTACCTTCCGGTGCTGATGAAAGACGGAAAAGACATCCTGTTTACGACCGAGGAGGAACGCCAGCGGTTTGTACCCATGATCGAGATCGGCCACATGCTCTACGTCAACGAAAGCCCGGCGGATCGCCCGTCCGTGTGGGAGTTTGAGTTTACCAATTTCCTCGCCAACAAGAGACTCAATGCTAAATTGCTGCGGGAAAAAGGACTGTGGAACAAGTTCCGCTACTACGAAATAGCCGGAATCAGCCACTCCGGAGGAGAGTACTTGCGGGAGGGCAAAGATGGCGACATCGAAATTCTTGATATGTCGCGGCTCATGGATGGGTTTATTGATCTGCTGGACAACTGGGTCGAAAAGGGCATTGCGCCTCCTCCCACGAAGTCGGATTGGAGAGAGCTCGGCGACGCCGACCAGGACAGGATCGTTGAAAATGCTTCCATCCAGATGCCGGAGGTCGCCTGCCCCTTGGGGGTTTATCACATTTTCCCCCTAAGCCGTGGGTCGGGTGGCCAGGGGACCACGGGTTTTGTGTCCTTCAGCGGAGAAGGCATGGAACCGGAGGATGGCCGCGGGTCTGCCGCTGCGGGGCCGGGCACGCAGAACGTCGTCCACAACTATGTGGACATGAATCGCAACGGCTACCGGGACTTCGTAGAGACAGTCACCGAAGCCTGGCAGCGCGTGGGACTGCTAAAGAACGATGAAACCTTCGACCGCGAACGGTACGTCGCCTGCGCCGACAAGGCCGTGGCGGACTTGCAGGCAGAGAAGTTCATCACCTCCGGAACCGTCAACTTCTACCGCGAGCAGGCACGCACTATGCCCCTGCCCGCAAAATAAAGGCACCTGGAACGGCGCGTCGTAGAGCTTATGGGGAAGCGACGGGAGATCACGTTTCCATTCCGGATACTTCACTGGTATCCCCTTTCCAGCCAGGCTCTTGGATTGGCTGGATATGAACCGGAGTCTAGCACGTCACCGGCCTATGACTGACAATCAGAAAAATCAGCCCTCCGCTGGCAAGCTGTGGCAATAGTGAAGGCGTTGGAGCCGAAGCAGAGGAAAGCGTCTGGAAAGTTGCGACGGCTGCCGTAGCTCAAAAGCCACCCAATCCGAGCCGCCCACTGGAACCGAAATAACCAGCGGCATCTTTGCTGGTGAAATGGCGGCGCTGGTGCAATTGCAGCGCCTGCCTGTGTGCATGAATCTGTTTTGATGTAAAATGGTATCATCGCGGAGGCCATCCTAGCTCAATTTGGTAGAGCACCGCATTCGTAATGCGGGGGTTGGGGGTTCGATTCCCCCGGATGGCTCCAGTTCTTTACCTGCAAACCTTCCTTTTCCTTCCCATGCGCAAGACGAAGAGCGGACACGGCGGCTTTGTTTTGTGAAAATCAGGTTGCGCCCGAGAGATCCGCTCTGGCGGGTAGAGGAACGGATTTCTCTTTCCTCTGCCTCTCGCCTCTGCCCTTCGCCGGCTGGCATTGCGGAATGGCATGCGCGGGAAACGCTACTCCGGATCGTAATTCAGATAGGGCCCCAGCCAGCGCTCCACGTCTTTCAGATCCATCTTTTTCCGCAGATGATAATCGGCCACCTGGTCGCGGCCGATCTTGCCCACGGCAAAATATCTCGATTTCGGATGCGCGAAATAGAGTCCGCTGACTGACGCGGCGGGAAGCATGGCAAACGTTTCGGTGAGCCGGACCCCGATGTGCTTCTCCGGTTCCAGCAAGCTGAACAGCAGGCGTTTTTCCGTATGATCCGGGATTGCCGGATAGCCCGGCGCCGGACGGATGCCGCGATACCGTTCGCGGATCAACTCTTCATGACTCAAAGCTTCGTCCTTTCCAAAACCCCACTGCTTGCGGGCGCGTTGGTGCGACAGCTCTGCAAGCGCCTCGGCCAGGCGGTCGGCGAGCGCTTTGGCCATGATGGCATTGTAATCGTCGTGGTCGCTTTCAAACCGCTTCGCCAGCTCTTCCGCATGAATTCCTCCCGTTACGGCGAACAGGCCCAGGTAATCCCCGCAGCCTGTCTCCTTGGGCGCGATGAAGTCAGCCAACGCGTAATTGTGTCCCTCGGGGGGCTTCTCCATCTGCTGGCGCAGGGTGTGAAACACTCCCAGCAGCTCGGAGCGGGCCTCATCCGCGTACACCTCGATGTCGTCTCCCACGCTGTTGGCGGGGAAAAACCCGGTGACGGCGCGCGCCGTGAGCAACTTCTCCTTCAGGATTCGAGCCAGAAGCTCCTGCGCGTCGGCGAATAGTTCCTTCGCCTTGCTGCCTACGTCCTCGCGCTCCAGGATTTTCGGATAGATCCCCCGCAACTCCCATGTGTGGAAGAACGGGGTCCAGTCAATGTAGGGAACGATCTCCTCCAGAGGAACGGGATCGAATACCCGCACGCCCAGGAAAGCGGGCTTGGGAATTTTATAGGAGGTCCAGTCCAAGCTGGGTTTTCGGCTTCGCGCATCCTCCAGGGTCAGCAGCTTCTGTGCCTTCGGCGCGCTGTGAGCTTTCCGTGCACGCTCCTGCTCTTGCCGGTTTTCCTCGGCGAAGGCCGGGCGCAATTGAGGGCTTTTCAGCTTTCCCACCACGCCTACGGCCCGCGCGGCATCCAGAACGTGCACGATGGGCACGTTGCAGGCAGGCGCGATCTTCACGGCCGTGTGCACACGGCTGGTCGTCGCGCCGCCGATCAGCAGGGGGACCGTGAAACCCTGGCGCTGCATCTCCCGCGCAACGTGCACCATCTCATCGAGCGACGGCGTGATCAGCCCGCTGAGCCCGATCATGTCAGCGCCCACCTCGCGGGCGGTTTTCAGGATTTTTTCCGAAGGAACCATGACCCCCAGATCGATGATTTCGTAATTGTTGCAGCCCAGCACGACGCCGACGATATTCTTGCCGATGTCGTGGACGTCTCCCTTGACGGTGGCGAGCACGATCTTCGCTTCGGCCTGATGCCGTCCGCTCGCCTCCTTCTCGGCCTCCATATACGGCAGCAGGTAAGCCACGGCCTTTTTCATCACGCGCGCGCTTTTCACCACCTGCGGCAGGAACATCTTGCCCGAGCCGAACAGGTCTCCCACCACGTTCATTCCGGCCATGAGCGGACCTTCGATCACGGCCAGCGGCTTTCCGAATTTCTGGCGCGCTTCTTCGGTGTCTGCTTCGATGTGCTCGACGATGCCCTTGACCAGGGCGTGGGAGAGCCTGGCTTCCACCGTCCCCTGGCGCCAGGCGTCTTCGACCACGTCCGCCTTGCCTTTTTGCTCGACGGAATCCGCAAAGGCGAGGAGATGCTCCGTAGCGTCCGGGTGGCGGTTGAGCAGCACGTTCTCCACTAATCCCAGCAAGTCCTTGGGAATTTCCTCATAGATCCCCAGTTGCACGGGGTTGACGATTCCCATGTCCATGCCAGCGCGGATGGCATGATAGAGGAATGCCGAGTGCATGGCTTCGCGCAACGCGTTGTTACCGCGAAAGGAGAACGAGATGTTGCTGACCCCGCCGCTTACCTTGCAGCCGGGAAGCGTGGCCTTGAGGATGCGAGCAGCCTCGATAAAAGCCACGGCATAGTTGTTGTGCTCCTCGATCCCGGTGGCGACGGTCAGGATGTTGGGATCAAAAATGATGTCTTGCGGCTGGATGCCCGCCTCTTCGGTCAGGATGCGGTAACTGCGCGTACAGATTTCGACTTTGCGCTCCGTCGTATCCGCCTGGCCCGCTTCATCAAAGGCCATCACGATCATTGCCGCGCCGTAGCGTTTGATCAGCCGCGCCCGCTGCTTGAAAATCTCCGGGCCTTCCTTCAGGCTGATGGAATTCACAATGCCCTTGCCCTGAACGCACTGGAGTCCCGCTTCGATCACGCTCCACTTGGAACTGTCGATCACGATGGGCACGCGCGCAATGTCCGGCTCGGAGCCGATGAAGTGGAGGAACGTCACCATGGCGTTTTCCGAATCGAGCATGGCTTCATCCAGGTTGACATCGATCATCTGGGAGCCGCCCTCGACCTGCTGGCGGGCGACGGCCAGCGCCTTTTCAAACTCGCCGGCGAGAATGAGTTTGGAGAACCGGGGCGAGCCGGTCACGTTGGTGCGCTCGCCGATGTTGACAAAGTTCATATCCGGGCGGATGGTCAGCGGCTCGAGCCCGCTGAAGCGCGAGTACGGCTTGGGCCTCGCCAGCGGGTGCGGCTTGACCCCGCGCACCGACTCGGCAATGGCGCGGGTGTGCGCCGGAGTCGATCCGCAGCAACTTCCCAGGATGTTCACCCAGCCGTTCGCCGCAAAGTCGTGCAGGTCCGCAGCCATGCGCTCCGGAGTTTCGTCGAATCCGCCGAAGGCGTTCGGCAGACCGGCGTTCGGATAGCAACTGATGTAGACGGGAGCAATCTCGGAGATCGCCTCGATATAGGGCCGCATCTGCGGCGCGCCCAGCGCGCAGTTGATGCCGACGCTCAGCATGTCCACGTGGGAGACGGAGTTCCAGAAGGCTTCGACGGTCTGGCCCGAGAGCGTGCGCCCGCTCTGGTCGACGATAGTGACCGAGACCATGATGGGCACGCGCCTGCCCGAATCCTCGAAGTACTGCTCCATCGCAAACAGCGCCGCCTTGGCGTTCAGCGTGTCGAAGATCGTCTCCAGCAGCAGCAGGTCGACACCGCCTTCCACCAGACTGCTCGCCTGCGCGTAGTAGGCGTCGCGCAACTGGGCGAAGGTCACCGCCCGGGAGGCCGGGTTGTTCACGTCCTGGGATACGGACGCCGTCCGGCCGGTCGGACCCATCGCCCCCGCCACGAAGCAGCGCCGTTCCGGATTCCCGGCCATGAACCGGTCCGCAGTGGTGCGGGCGAGCTTGGCGCCGGCCATGTTCAAATCGCGGACGGCGCCCGCCAGTCCGTACTCCTGTTGCGAAAGGGCGTTGGAGTTGAATGTGTTCGTCTCGATGATGTCCGCTCCGGCCTCTAAATACTGGCGGTGAATCTCCTCGATGATGTGCGGCTGGGTGATATTCAGGAGGTCGTTATTCAGCCGCAGGTCGGAGGGATGGCTGGAGAACTGCTTGCCCCGGTAGTCGGCCTCGCTGAGCTTGTAAGCCTGGATCACGGTGCCGAAGGCGCCGTCCAGAATCACAATCCGGCGATCCAAGATTTCCTTGAGTTGAGCGAGCCGATCTGAATTGTTCATGGATTGCAGTGTTGTAGATTTAGCCCGGACCTCCATTTGGGGAATCCGGGCTAGTTATTATTGTACACTTCCGTAGCCTCGCTTGGGAACATGCCGGCTTGGCCCGTTGGTCCTCCAGGTGGGATAGAGCTTGCAAGGCGAGGATGTCGTCAGCGTACTGTGGTCAGCGTATTGATGCGAATCCAGATGGATCGTGGTGGGCCGAAGACGCTGTTCTGTGACAACGGCTCGGAGTTTGCTAGTCAGGTAATGGAGCTGTGGGCGTATCAGAATGGGGTGAAGATCGATTTCTCACGGCCCGGCAAGCCGACCGACAACGGGCACATCGAATCGTTCAACGGGAGACGCGGTCTTCCCGCATCTCCCGCTATAGTTGCTTTACCCCCTCTGCCTACATAGCGTCGAAGCCCGTAGGCGGATGGATCTGGAGGTTGCCACGCGAGAGATACAAACTGAGCCAAGGGTCTCAATAATCGTTCCCTGTAGGAACGAAGAAGACTTTATAGATGCATCGATGACGTCAATATTGTCTCAGAAGGAACCATCGGGCGGTTTCGAGGTCGTTTTGGTTGACGGGCGTTCTGAGGATAAGACACTGAGAAAGGCGAGGATGATTGCCGCCAATGATGAGCGCCTTATAGTGTTGGATAACCCCAAGAAACTCGTCTCAACTGGAATGAACATTGGAATTGAACATGCTCGCGGGGAAATCATTCTGCGCATGGATGCACACTGTGACTACCCTAATGACTATGTTCGACGCTTAGTCGATCTCTTGGAGACGTCCGGTGCCGACAACGTTGGGGGAGTTCTGGTGGCAATTGGAAAAACAGGAATACAAGAAGCAATTGGTGCAGCCTACCGAACACCAATCGGCACTGGAGTCGCACTTCGAGCCCATCCAGAGGATGGTAGGGTTTGTGAGGTCGATGCCGTGTGGGGGGGATGTTGGTGGCGCAGTCGGCTATATGAGATCGGACTTTTCGATGAAACGATGGTGCGTAACCAGGACGATGAACTCTGTTTTCGACTACGGGAATTGGGAGGTAAGGTTCTGCAATCTTCCTCCATTCGGATCAGTTACCACGTTCGCGACAGTTTCAGGCGGTTGTTCGGTCAATACTTGCAGTATGGTTTCTGGAAAGTGAGATTGATTCACAAGCACAAGAAACAGTCGAGGCCGCGGCATTATATTCCCGCCCTATTTGTGATACATCTTCCAGCTTTTTCGTTGGTGGCACTGTTATATCCTGCGCTTTCATGGGGCCTGGCAATGGGCATCATTTCATATGCAGCAGCAGTTCT